>JAJXWH010000050.1 GCA_021781745.1 Bacillota bacterium
ATATGACAGTATTTAGACCAGCAGACTCAAAAGAAACAGCAGCAGCTTGGTATTATGCTGTAACTAATGGAAAAACTCCAACATCACTAGTATTAACAAGACAAAAGTTACCACTATATGATGGATGCGCAAAGAGAGCGTTAAAGGGTGGATACATCCTTAAGGACTCTAAGAAAGAAACTCCAGATGTACTATTAATGGCGTCCGGTTCAGAAGTTGAATTGATTTACAAAGCAGCTGATGAGCTAGCAGCAAAAGGAATAGACGCAAGAGTTATTAGTATGCCAGCCTTTGAATTATTCGAAGCTCAAGATGAAGCATATAAGGAATCAGTAATGCCAAAATCAGTTAGAGCCAGAGTTGCAGTTGAAGCCTTAACAAGCTTTGGATGGCATAAATATGTTGGACTTGATGGAGAAGTTATTTCATTAGATACTTTTGGTGCATCAGGTAAAGCAGAAATATTATTTGAACAATTTGGATTTACAGTAGAAAATGTAGTAGAAAAAGCAGTTAAAGTTGTAGGAAAATAAATCAATGTAAAAATTGCTACTTGATCTATAAATATATTGAAGCTTATCTCTATTTTTAGCAAAAGATATTTCTAAGAACGATTTGTACTAAAAAATGGTGTGAAAAAATAATAATGTATATGTAAGATAAAATATAAGAATTAGAGAAAAAGTTAAAATATATTTATAGGTTTTGTTATAAAAGAATTGTCTTTAGATTGAATAAATGTGAGAAGGGATGATTAAGTTGGTTATTAAGAGTGTTACTGACAAAGCATTTAAAAAGTATGGACAAGTACTAAAGGGTTATGATTGTGCAGAAATAATTGAAAAAATGCAAAGTGCTCCACTCCCAGAAGGAGTAATATATGAGCCATCAATTAAAGAACTTGAAGAATTAAGTATTGCAAAAGAGTTGCAAGATAGAGAATATGGTGAATTGCCTATACAAATAGGATATTGCAATGGTAATAATTACATGTTAAATGCAGTTGAATACCATCGTTCATCTGAAATAAATATAGCAGTAACTGATCTCATCTTACTAATAGGTAGTCAACAAGATATTGAAGACGATTTCTCTTATGACACAGCTAAAATTGAAGCTTTTAAAGTTCCTGCTGGAACAATAATTGAAGTTTATGCTACTACACTTCATTATGCACCATGCAATGTAACTGAAGAAGGATTCAAATGTGTCGTAGTTCTACCTAAGGATACTAATTTAGCTTTAGAAAATAAGCTTGAAAAAGTTGGAGAAGATGCTTTACTTTTTGCAAAGAATAAATGGTTAATTGGTCACAAGGATACAGATTTAGGTGATCAAGGAGCGTTTATAGGTTTAATTGGAGAAAACATCTCAATCAAATAAGTTACTAAATAAATTAATTAAATAAACTATAAGAATTTAATAAATAACTATAAGAATATCAAATTAATGGAAATAAAAGAATAATAAAAAAATGGAGGAATTTAAAATGAATAATATACCAAAAGTAAAATTAGGAATTGTTGCAGTAAGTAGAGATTGTTTCCCAATGGAATTGTCAGAAAGTAGAAGAAAAGCAGTAGTAGAAGCTTTCGAAGGAGAAATCTTTGAATGTAAAACAACTGTTGAAAATGAAAAGGACATGAGAAAAGCTTTAGCTGAAGTTAAAGAAGCAGGAGTAAATGCATTAGTTGTTTATCTTGGAAACTTTGGACCTGAAACTTCAGAAACTTTGCTTGCTAAAGAATTTGATGGACCAGTTATGTTTGCAGCTGCTTCAGAAGAAACAGGAGATAACTTAATTGGAGGACGTGGAGATGCATATTGTGGAATGCTTAATGCAAGTTACAATTTAGCACTTCGTAATATAAAAGCATATATTCCTGAATATCCAGTTGGAACAGCTCCAGAAGTTGCAGAAATGATTTCTGAATTTGTACCAGTTGCTACAGCATTACTTGGACTTAAGAATTTAAAGATCATATCTTTTGGTCCAAGACCTCAAGACTTCTTAGCTTGTAATGCACCAATTAAACAACTATACAATTTAGGTGTTGAAATAGAAGAAAACTCAGAATTAGATTTATTTGCAGCATTCAATGCTCACAAAGATGATCCAAGAATTCCAGAAGTAATAGCTAGCATGGAAAAAGAATTAGGTGAAGGAAATAAAATGCCTGGTATCTTACCAAAGCTTGCGCAATATGAAATTACATTATTAGATTGGATGGAAGAACATAAAGGTTCAAGAGAATTTATTGTATTTGCAAATAAATGTTGGCCATCATTCCAAACACAATTTGGATTTGTACCATGTTATGTAAATAGCCGTTTAACAGCTATGGGAATCCCAGTATCATGTGAAGTTGATATCTATGGTGCATTAAGTGAATATATTGGAACTTGCATAAGCCAAGATGTAGTAACTTTACTTGATATAAATAATACAGTTCCAGCTGATATGTATGAATCAGAAGTTAAAGGTAAATTTAACTATACATTAAAAGATACATTTATGGCATTCCACTGTGGTAATACAGCAGCTTGTAAATTAACTTGCGGTACTATGAAAAACCAAATGATCATGGCAAGAGCGCTTGAACCAAATCAAGAACCAAATATAACTAGAGGAACACTTGAAGGAGATATAGTGCCAGGAGATATTACATTCTTCAGATTACAAAGTAATGCAGATGCAGAATTAACAGCATATGTAGCAGAAGGTGAAGTATTACCAGTTGCAACTCGTTCATTTGGAGCTATTGGAGTATTTGCAATTCCAGAAATGGGAAGATTTTATCGTCATGTATTAATAGAAGGTAGATATCCACACCATGGAGCAGTTGCATTTGGACACTTTGGAAAAGCTGTTTACAACTTATTTAGATATTTAGGAGTTAAAGAAGTTGGATTTAATCAACCAAAGGGTATGCTTTATAAAACTGAAAATCCTTTTGCATAAGCACTAAATAATTATTAATATTAAAACAAAAAGTATCTAGAAATTATTATTAAAATATTTCTGGGTACTTTTTATTTTGAATAGAATGTTCGTTAATAATAGAGTAATCATAATGCGGTTTTATAAGTGTTTTTAAAAATGAAATTAAATACTTAAAAGTATTGAAAAAGTATATTAAAATACTTACAATTACTTATAAGGGGCGATTATATGATTAAAGAAGAAAAATATAAAAATTTCAATGTAAATAATACATGCTCGTATAAGGAAAGACTAAAATTAAACATTTAGCGATATTATAGCATCACGTAATATAAATTAAGAGAAGGTGATTTGATGTATCAAGAAGAAAGACTTTTGAAAATATTAGAATACTTAAATGAACACAACTATATGTCCATTCATGATATTTGCAATATGTTTAATGTATCAAGGGATACTGCACGCCGTGATATTGTAAAACTTATAAATCAGGGCACAGCAGTTAGGACTCACGGTGGAATAGGCCTGCCTATATTAAGAAATACTATTAAAGAATATAGGGAAAGAATTGAAGCTTATTCTGAGGAAAAGCGGTTTATAGCTAAAAAAGCACTGGAGTTTATTGAAGAGGAGAAACATTATTTTTTCGATGTTTCAACAATAATAAGTTTCTTAGCGCAAGAATTAAATAAATCTATTTGGGTGCTTACTCATTCTCTAGATAATATTGAAATACTATCTGAAAAAGAAGACATGGATGTAAATTGTATAGGAGGCTCTCTTAATAGAAAAAATAGATTTTTTTATGGAGCAGACAGCATAAATAACCTTGGCAAAATGAGGTTTGATGCAGTGATATTAGGTGCAGCAGCCATAACAGAAGATGGAATTTATTATGTTGATGAAGAAGATGCATTAATTAAGCAGATAGCTGCAAAAAAATCTGATAGAGTAATAGTTCTTGCTGAATATGAAAAATTTAAACGCCTGAGTTATTATAAAGGTGTAGAATGGGAGTTAATAGATATTATTATAACAGATAAAATGCCGCCATCTGCTTTTGTAGAGATTATTAAATCGCATGATATTCAACTCATAATTGCTAATAATATTTAATTTTAAGTAATTGTAAGTAATTTATATTTTATGATAAATAGTTTAAGGGGATGAGTATATGAATAATTTTAAAATGGTATGCTTAGATATTGATGGGACTTTATTAAATTCAAAGCATGAGATTACAGAAAAAGTGAAAAGTACTATAAATATAGTTGCAAATGAGAATAAAGTACCTGTAATACTGGTTTCAGCTAGAATGCCAAAAGGAATAAAATTTTTACAAAAGGAACTTGGAATAGAGGAACCAATTATCTGTTATAGTGGAGCCTTGATTCTAGATAAAGATAATACTATATTAGCTAAGGAGTTTATAGATATTTCTAATCTTGAAAAAATATATAAGTTAACTAATAAGAACAATATTCACATGAGTCTATATAAAGATGATGAATGGTATGTAGAAGAATTAGATTATTGGGCTAAACAAGAAAGTGAAATAACAAATATTACCCCTAATATTACGAATTTTAGTGAACTAATAGAACAATGGAGAATAGAAGGAACAGGACCAAACAAGATTTTATGTATGTCCAACCCGGAAGAAATAAATTTTCTAAAAGAAAATATTAAAGTGAGCGATTTAAATATATATCCTTCGAAACCAACATACCTAGAAATTATGCCAATAAAAGCATCTAAAACATCAGCAATTAACTGCCTGCAAAGGAAATTTAATATAGATAAGTCGGAAATAATAGCAATGGGAGATAACTATAACGATATTGATATGTTGGAATATTCAGGACTTGGGATAGCGATGGGAAATGCTACAGAAGAGGTAAAGGGACATGCTAATGATGTAGCTCTAACAAATGATGAAGATGGGGTCGCAGAAGCATTACTAAAATATGTGATTTAAAAACTATAAAGGAGAACATTTGTGGTTACAAAATGTTCTCCTTTATAATTTAAAAAGTTATGATTCTTGCATTTTATAGAATGTTTGCATTTTAA
The DNA here is from genome assembly GCA_021781745.1 of Bacillota bacterium. GTDB lineage: Bacteria > Bacillota > Clostridia > Clostridiales > Clostridiaceae > Clostridium. Next base: position 5,018 of record JAJXWH010000050.1, read on the forward strand.
TTGATTGATTATAATCTCCAAAGCCTTCACCAAATAAGGTGAAACCTCCTACATTTTTAGTATCTTTAGGAACAGAAAATCTAAAAGTTATAGTACTAGTATAATCTAATTTAAGATCATCAATTGTAATATCTGAAATCTTATTTCCGCTATCAATAAAAGTTCCATCTTTGTTTATTGACAGGGTCTTAAGTCTTCCGTATTGATTACAGATTTCAGGCCACCAGTTAGGGGTAAATCTTCCGCGTCTAGCACCAAAATCTCCAGGACTTACCCAATAGCCTAGATCAATATTATTTATTGAGAAATGTATATCTGATGGATAATCCTCATTATAACCTGGACACTCAGATGAAATTTCAAAAGAAAGCTGCAATTCCGTTAATTTTTGTCCGGCAGTTAAGCGGTTTGGCAGGTTATATTCCACAAATCCGGTAGTAAACCATAATACTGAGGCCTGAAAATGTTCAGGAAATAAAAAATAACGAGGATCATCAAATTCACCAATAATATGATCCTTAGTTGAAATACCGCAAGTAGCTGTCACTTGACAGTTTGAATAGCATCCTATTTCAATTTCATCTTTATAGGAAGCAATATCTAATTTCTTAGGAAGCAAGTCTATTACCATCATATCATGAAGTGGTTTGCAAATTTTCATAGAACCACGCTTACCAGACATAGTATGTATTTCTATTAATCCAACTTCTTCTAATTTTTTTATATGAAGAGAGATAGCGCTATTAGTTAAGTTAAGCATTGTAGCTAAATCATTTAAGTTTTTATCGCCATCTTCATATAAGATTTCCATTATTTTAAGACGCATAGGAGCACCAAGAGCCTTGAAAACTTCACTGGCATCTTTCATTGATTCAAAATGTAACATAATCGTTCCTTTCTATAGTTAGAGATAAAATTTTAGCCTTTTAATAAATAGTAAATCAAAATCTAGCAGAAAATATACCTTAACTAGGATAATTTTTTAAAATTACTTTAACTTATCACTTAAATAAAAAAATAATTTAGATTTATGTATCTAATAAATGATAACTGAATTATAGCAAAAATAAGAATGCTTGTAAATCAATAAAGAATGGGATTACAAAGAATGAAAAAACATATAAAACTCGTTGACGAGGCTATTAGATTGTAGTATATTATAAATAAGGTTAAATGAAAACTTAAATATTAAAGTATTAACTTAAATAAAGGAGGATATTATGAGTAAGCTATTTGTAAATGTGCATAATAAAAAAGGAAAAATTAATAAGGAACTTTACGGACACTTTTCAGAACATTTAGGCAGATGTATTTATGAAGGATTATATGTAGGCGAAAATTCTAAAATCCAAAATACCAATGGTATGAGAAATGATGTTGTACAAGCATTAAAAGAGATAAAAATTCCAGTTCTTCGTTGGCCAGGTGGATGTTTTGCTGATGAATATCATTGGAAAGACGGAATTGGAGCAAAAGAAACTCGTAAGAAAATGATAAATACCCACTGGGGTGGAGTTGTAGAAGATAACAGCTTTGGTACTCATGAATTTATGGAATTATGCAGACAACTTGAATGTGAACCATATATTAATGGTAATGTAGGAAGTGGAACTGTTCAAGAAATGTCTGAATGGGTTGAATATTTAACTTTTGATGGTGTTTCACCAATGGCTGATCTTAGAAAAGAAAATGGTCATGCTGAACCTTGGAAAGTAAAATACTTTGGTGTTGGTAATGAAAACTGGGGTTGTGGCGGTAATATGACACCTGAATTCTATGGAAACATGTATAGAAGATATCAAACATACTGTAGAAATTATGGAGATAACAAACTTTTCAAAATAGCTTGTGGACCTAATGTAGACGATTATAATTGGACAGAAGGTGTAATGAAGGTTGCGGCTGATTTTATGGATGGATTATCTCTTCACTATTATACAATTCCAGGAGATTTCTGGTTAGGTAAAGGAGCAGCTACTGGATTTGATGAAAAGGATTGGTATCTAACTCTTAAGAAAACATTAAAGATGGAAGAATTAATCTATAGACATACTGCTATTATGAACCAATATGATCCTGAAAAGAGAATTGCATTAATAGTTGATGAATGGGGAACTTGGTTTGATGTTGAACCAGGTAAAAATCCAGGATTCTTATATCAACAAAATACAATGAGAGATGCCCTAGTTGCAGGTATTAACTTAAACATCTTTAACAAAAACTGTGATAGAGTTAAGATGGCAAATATTGCACAGCTAGTAAATGTACTTCAATCTGTTATTTTAACAGAAGGAGAAAAAATGGTTCTAACTCCAACTTATCACGTATTTAATATGTACAAGAATCACCAAGAAGCAACTCTTGTTGAAAGTTATATAGATACTAAAAACATAGGAGTTGAAGAAGAAAATCAAGTTCCTAATTTACATGAATCAGTATCTGTAGATGCAGAAGGAAGAATTAATGTAACTTTAAATAACTTATCTGTTTCTGAATCTTACGATATCCAAGGAATATTCACAGATAGAGAAATTAAATCTGTAAAAGGTACAATTTTAACAAATGAAATGGATGCATATAATGATTTTGATTCCTCAGAAGTAGTAAAACCAGTAGAATTTACAGATTTCAAGATTACAGATAAGGCAATTGATTTTAAGATTCCTAAATGTAGTGTACTTCATTTAGTTATAGAATAATATGAAACAGCGGTTTTGCAAAAAATGCTTATTAGATGAGTTATTTGAAGAAAAAGAATATCAGCATCTACAAGATTATATAAAAAACTTAGACAAGCATATAAAAACAGAAGATGAGAAATATAAAGAACGATTAGAAATATGTATGAGGTGCGATAATTTAATTAACGGCATGTGTAGAATTTGTGGCTGCTTTGTTGAAATGAGAGCAGCAGTTAAGAAAAATTATTGCCCTGATATAGAAAAGCACTGGTAAAATAATTAAGCTTAACCATTATAACTTTAAATATATACACAAAAAAAGGGTGGTGTGGAAAGAATAAATATTCTTCTTACACTACTCTTTTTGTAATAAAAATTAATTCATACTAAAAGTAGAATATTTCTTTGGAGATACCCCAACAGCTTTCTTAAAGGATTTTAAAAAGTTAGTATAATCATTAAATCCACATTGAGCATATACATTATTAATATTAGAACCGTTTGATAGCATAGATTTAGCCATGGATATTCTTCTTGCAATTATATACTTATTTATTGTAGTGCCAGTTGCTAACTTAAAAATTCTACAAATATAGGATTCACTCAAGAAAAAATGTTCAGCTAAGTGTTTTACTGTAATATTTTCTGTGACATTATCGTTTATATAGCCAATTATATCTTGAATTTGATTATTATATTTGTAAGATGATAACAATGAATCTTCATTATCAACAAATGCTTTAGTTAAATAGGTCATTAACTCTATAAAACTTGAATATTCAATTCTATCAGAACCAAAGCCTTCTGTGCTTATGATTTTATTGATAAAATACATAAATCTATTTTGTTGTTCTTTGTTTAGGTTAATTTTGTGCCTGAAATTTTCATCACGATGTGTAAAATAATAGCTTAAATCAGTTTTATCAGTAGAGATTGACTTTAAAAAATCAGGATGAATTGAAATACCTATACGTTCATGAACTGTCTTATTTATTTGAGAGACGTAGTGACTTTCAAATTGATTTATGACAAATAAGTCACCGGGATTAATGTCATATAATTTATTATCTATTAAAAATTGCTTTCCGCCATAAATAGAATAATAAATTTCATAACAATCATGTATATGAATAGCCATAGTTTCTTCTTCAGTATGTAAATGTGCAATTGAAAAATACTTGTTTGTTATGCAATTTTTGATAGATTCCTTACATGATGTGAACTCTTTCATGACATTTACCTCCGTGATAAATATGTTATTAATTTTATTATACTTACTACTTCAAGATTTGCAACATTTTGAAAAGAATATAACAAGAAATAGTGAAAATATAATAGTATAATTAAATTATCAGATAAGTAATATAAATTTAAGGAGGAATATTTCATGAATATAAATAGTTTTTCATTAGAAGGTAAAATTGCATTAATAACAGGAGCAGCATATGGTATTGGATTCGAACTTGCAAAATCTTATGCAGAAGCAGGGGCAACAATAGTATTTAATGATATAAACCAAGAATTAGTTGATAAAGGGTTAAAAGCTTATGAAGAATTAGTAATAAAGGCTCACGGTTATGTATGTGATGTTACAGATGAAGAAGCTGTAACTGAATTAGTTGCAAAGATTGAAAAAGAAGTTGGAGTAATTGATATTTTAGTAAATAATGCTGGAATAATTAAACGTATTCCAATGCTTGAAATGAAGGCTGAAGATTTTAGAAAAGTTATAGATGTAGATTTAAATGCTCCATTTATAGTATCTAAGGCAGTAATACCAGGAATGATTAAAAAAGGTCATGGAAAAATAATTAACATCTGTTCTATGATGAGTGAACTTGGAAGAGAAACAGTTGCGGCTTATGCAGCAGCTAAAGGTGGACTTAAGATGTTAACAAGAAATATTGCATCTGAATATGGTGAATATAATATCCAATGTAATGGACTTGGACCTGGATATATAGAAACACCGCAAACTGCACCAATTAGAACACCAGGACATCCATTTAATGAATTTATAATAGCAAAAACTCCAGCAGCACGTTGGGGAACACCAGAAGATTTAGCAGGACCTGCTGTATTCTTAGCATCTGATGCATCAAACTTTGTAAATGGCCATGTATTATACGTAGATGGTGGAATCTTAGCTTATATTGGAAAACAACCACAATAATTAGGAGGAAAAGAAGAATGAAAATAGCTTTAATAAATGAAAACAGCCAAGCAGCTAAAAATGAAATGATATGTGCATCATTAAAAAAAGTAGTAGAACCAATGGGTCACGAAGTATTTAATTATGGAATGTATAGTGCAGAAGATCCAGCGGTATTAACATATGTTCAAAATGGTATTTTAGCAGCTATCCTTTTAAATTCAGGAGCAACTGATTATGTAATAACTGGATGCGGAACAGGGGAAGGTGCAATGCTTGCAGCCAATTCATTCCCAGGCGTATTATGTGGTCATATAGTTGATCCTTCAGATGCATATATGTTTGCACAAATTAATGATGGAAATGCAATAGCGCTACCTTTTGCAAAAGGATTTGGATGGGGAGCAGAATTAAACTTAGAATATATCTTCGAAAAGCTATTCCTAGGTGAAAGTGGACAAGGATATCCAAAAGATAGAGTTGTACCAGAACAAAGAAATAAAAAAATCTTAGATGAAGTTAAAAAAGTAACTCACAAAGATATGGTAACAATTTTAAAAGAAATAGAACAAGATCTATTAAAAGGTGCTGTAAGTGGAGAAAAATTTAAAGAATATTTCTTTAGCAACTGTAAATGCAAAGAAATTGAAGCTTACATCAGAAGTATATTAGAATAATAAAATCTCGGCAACATTGATTTTAACAATAACGATATATAATACTCTTTAATTATATATAATAATATATCCCAAATTAATCATAACCTTACCAAGTGTAATTTTAAACCTATCTCTAAATACTTGGTAAGGCTAAAAATATACTTATGTTATGGCAAAGATTTCAAAAAATAACCGTATTAAAATTAAATAAATAGAAAGTATCTTGCATTAATAATCATGCATAATATGAAATCGTACACAAATACTATAAATTAAAAGAAAAGATATTTTAACATTTTATAAAAATAAAAAATATTACTGGAAACATAATTCCCAATAATATTTTGGTAGTTAATTTGAGAGAAAAAATAATTATTTAGGATGACTTATTTCATATTGTTGAACTAGCATAACCAATAAGTCTGCTGATGTTATTAGCAACATTCATAAATTCATTTTTATACTTTAGCAAGTCATCCATAGAATTAAATAGTGTTACTGATGATAGACTTGTTGCGGCAATAATTTTATTGGTTCTATCAAAAATAGGAACAGCAATACATATAACACCGGTATCGTATTCGATATTATCCAATGCATATGAATTTTTTCTTATTTCGTGTATTTCGTCTAAAAGAATATTTATATCTGTGATGGTATTTTCTGCGTACTTTACGAATTCTGTATCTTTTAGTAATTCTCTTATTTTATCATCAGAATATTGAGATAATAACAGCTTCCCTGAGGCGGTACAATAAATTGGTGCTTTTTTTCCTATGCTAGAAGACATTACTATATTTCTGCTAGTATTATCAGAGGATACTTTATCTACATAAATTATATTGGAAAATGATTCATCAGGAATACAAAGATGTATAACTTCATCAACTTTGCTTGCAAAATCATATATATAGGGTCTAGCAGTAGTTATTAAGTCCATACTATTTGTTATGGAAGAAGATAAGTTAAGAAGTTTAATTCCTAGTTTATATTTTTCATTTTCTTTATTTTGGGTAACATAATCTTTATATTTTAAAGTTGTGATTATTCTATGTATAGTACTTTTACTCAAATTTAAATTTTTTGATAACTCACCAATTCCACAGCCTTTTGGATATTCAGCTAAACAATCAAGTATATCCAGAGCACGTTCTACTGATTGAACTAAATTGGAATTATTTAAATCCTCTGACATGTTAAATCCTCCTGAATATTTTTTATCTTTATAATACATTGTAATTGCTAAAGTTAATTTTAACAAATATAAAATTAAAAGGCTAATTGGAAATTGATGGATGTGAATATGATTAAGTAAATTTTACCAATATAAAATTACAAGTTTTTATAATAGTATGATTGACAATTACAATTGATAATATTAGAATTAAATTAATAAATGAAACAGTATTCCACAATACGGAACAAGAAAAGGCGAAATTGATATTATGGTATTATTTATGCCTATGAATTAAAAAATAGTTACAAGTAGTAAGATATATAATATTTTTTAATTATATATGATTATCTTAAAATTAATTACAGCCTTATCAAGTGTAAAATTTTAAACCTATCTCTACTTGCTTGATAAGGCTAAAATAAATATGTAAATTGAAAGTGGTGTATTAATTTATGGACGTAATTACTATAGGAGATGCAATGATTGCAATGTGTCCTCAAGAAAAGGGGCCAATAATATTTTGTGATACATTTAAAAGAAAATTAGGTGGAGCAGAATTAAATGTTGCAATGGGATGTGCAAGACTAGGAATAAAATCGGGCTGGATAAGTAGACTTGGTAATGATGATTTTGGAAAATACATACTAAAAATTGCAAGAGGAGAAGGAATTGATACTTCAGAAGTTCAGCTAGTAGATGGATATCCAACTTCAGTATACTTTAGAGAAGTGTTGGCAGACGGATCAAGCAGATCATTTTACTATAGAGAAAAATCTCCAACTAGTACAATGAGTGCAAAGGAATTAAATGAAGAATATTTTAAGAACTCAAAGGTTCTTCATATTACTGGAGTGTTTCCATCAATTAATGAAAATAATAGAGAGGTAATATTAGAAGCAGTAAAATTAGCAAAGAAAAATAACTTAATAGTATCATTTGATCCTAATATCAGATTAAAAATGTGGACTAAGGAAGAAGCAAAAAATTATATAGAAAAACTTTTACCGTATGTGGACATTTTATTAATAGGTGATGAAGAAATAGAAATATTACTTGATGAAGTTAGCATTGAAGAAGCAATAAAAATATTCCATGATAAAGGAATAGAAAAAGTAATTGTTAAAAAAGGAGCTAAGGGAGCACTAGGCTCAGATGGCAAAAACATTTATGAAGTAGATGCAATTAAGCCAAAAGCTTTAGTAGATACAGTTGGAGCAGGAGACGGATTTGCAGCAGGATTTTTAACTGCATTACTTAAAGGTGAAACCTTAGAAAATTGTGTTAAGTTTGCTAACGCAGTAGGTTCTCTAGTAGTTGGCGTTGAAGGAGACAATGAGGGATTACCTTATTATGAAGATGTATTAGTACATCTAGGACAATCAAAGAAAATAGAGCGTTAGTAAAGCAGCGTTAGTTTAACATACATCCGTTTAAGTATATAAGTAAAAATTTTAAATTATATTGTTTAATAACTATATAAAAATAATAATGAGGTGAAAGAAATGTTTGAAAAAATTTATGATACACTAAAACAAGAAAAAGCAGTGGCTGTTATTAGAACTAAAACATATGAAGAAGCAAAAGAAATAAGTATAGCAGCTATTAAAGGTGGAATGAAAATTATAGAAGTAACTATGAGTGTACCAAACGCACCTGAGTTAATTAAAGAATTAAAAGATGAATATAAAGATGCTTGTGTTGGAGCAGGAACTGTATTAACTAAAGATGCTGTAGATGCATGTATTGAAAACAATGCTGATTTTATTGTTTCACCTTGCTTAGATGAAGAAGTATTAATTTATGCAATTCAAAGAAAAGCATTGATGATACCAGGATTAATGACAATGTCAGAAATAAATAAAGCTTACAAATTAGGTTTAAGATTTATAAAAATATTTCCAGGAAATGTTGTTGGTAAAGGGCTAATTGGAGCAGCAAAATCTATATTCCCTGACCTTAGCATAATGCCTACTGGTGGAGTAAATAAAGATAACATTAACGAATGGATACAAGGTGGAGCAGATTGCAGTGGAATTGGCAGTGACTTAAACAAAATATACAAGAGCAATGGTGCTGCAGGGGTATCTGAATACTGTGCAGAAGTTATAAATAAGGTTAAAAGTCTATAATAAAAAAGTTAATACTAGGGACTTACCTATATAAGTATATTCACAAAGCTTAATTAAGAATAAAACCAATAATCCACATAGAAAACTATATTCTTTGTGGATTATTTTATTTATATAATTTCGATTGATATACTGTTTAAGTATAGTTTACATATTGTTTAGCTATAGATATCCAACATTATAATTTGACTTATTATATGAATATACTTGCATATTTACTAAATCTTCATGTGGATATCTTAACTAGAAATAATAAATATTTTTGTGTAGAAAACATTTGAAAATGAGCTGTTAAAGGCTCTTAGTTGTAGGTTGTCTCACTTTAGCTTGTCACGCTGAAAGCGGGAGCATGCTAAAGTGAGTGCAACCTGCAACTTAGAGCCTTCAGCGATATTTTCATAGTTTTTCGTAACAAAAATATTTATTATTTCGGTAAGCTACCACATAAGTCTAGTTTACATGTTGTTTAACTAATAAATCTGTCTATAAAGATCTTTTGGTTTTAAACTATTCTTTTTGGCCATGGCTTTCCATGCAAGATTTCCGGCGATTTTAAATATAAATTTAGGCATTTTAGCATTAGTAAGTATGTCATTTTTGATTTCATAACTAGAATTTTCAATATCTTCTTTTAAAGCTAAGAAGGCGTTATATACAGGTCTTTTCATTCGAGAATTAAGAGGCATATCCTTAGAACCAGCAATGAATTCGCCACCACCTAGTCCAACTCCAAAACGCCAATTGAATTTCAACCTATTACAATAGTTTTTCATAATATTAATAGCTGTCTTATTTTGAGTACCTTCTATAAAACCACAATTAACAAGACAATACATATCCAATTTTATATTACCTTTTTCTTTGGTGAATTCTTCAAAAACGGACATGAATTCTAGCATGGTGCTTGGAAAACAATCTGCGTATAAAGGAGAAACAAAAATAATCTTGTTATAGGAAGTTATTTCATTAAGTAAAGTCTTATTGGCAATAAGATTACTTATATAATATTCTTTTACTCTAATATTACCGTTAAATAATTTTATTAATTCATTTATAAGATAGCCAGAAGTACCTTTTCCTTTTCTTGGACTTCCGTTTATAATACATAAGTTAGTCATAAATCCATACCTCCTATAAGCATTTAAGTATATTTTTAATTTCTGATAAATTTTTGACTACAAAGGATTTATAATCACCAACACAAAAATTAATAGCATTTCCTTTAATTAAATCTTTGAAAGTTTTTTCTTCTTCGGGAGTAATGTCTTCACCATATCCTATTGTAATGAATTTAAGGGAATTATTATTATAACGCGGCAAGTGATGAATTTCGCCGTTAACGGTTTGAAAGAATGGAAGTAAAATACCAATAGATCTATCAATAACATTTTTTACATAAGGTGTGTAGCAGCCATATTTTATTTTTGTAATAATCACAAAAGTGCCTCCTTCTAAAATATATTTAGGCATTTCAGTATATGAATCTTCTATAATGCATCTACCAGGAGTCTTGATCCAACAGTTAAAGCATCCTATACATCCTTTTATATTATTGACTTCCTCTGAAAGTACTTTAGTCCCAGGCGGGATCAGGGGCATAATTTCATTTGAATCAGTAGAATTTAAATCATGAACTAATAACATAAGAATTCTCCTTTTCTATATAAATTATTTAGCTATATAATATATTTATGTTTACACTGGCAACTTAATGATATAATAGCACTTTAAGTTTACAGTGTCAACATATTATGATATCATAATATTAAATATTGAACTGATTTTAGAAAAGAGGTATTTTAAATGCAAAATGATAAATATCATCATGGTGATTTAAGAGAGAGTTTAATTAAGACAGGATTAAAGTTATATAATGAAGAAGGCGCAGAAAAATTTTCGCTTAGGAAAGTTGCAGCTTTATGTAATGTAAGTCATGCAGCACCTTATAAGCATTTTAAAAGTAAGGAAGATTTAATTAATGCCATATCAGAATATGTATTTAGCAATTTTGGAAATTCACTAAATGAAATAGTGGAAAAATATAGGACGCATGACCCATATGATAGAATTATTGAGTTAGGAAAAAAATATGTTATGTTCATGGTAGAGAATCCGGATTACTTAAGATTTGCCTTTTCCCAGAATTATGAAAGTGAAGTTATTATAGAAAATAATAACTTAGAGAGCTGCGGCTATGGCACATTTAATATTTTTAAAAACTGTGCTATTGATTACCTGAGAAGCATAAATGCTAAAGAAGAACAATATACGCAACATATTATTGCCATGTGGGCAATGGTACATGGCCTTGCTACTATGCTGTCAAATAAGATGTTTGCTTATCAAGGTGATTACATTAAACTAGTTGAAAAAATACTAAGGCAAAACTTAAGATTTTAAATCAACCATTACTTTTGCAATAAAATATAACAGTTAGTTGTCGTAAAAGTAACTCGATATGATAAAAAAATATTAAGCAAGTTACAAGATGAAAAAAAATAATCTTAGTGACTTTGTCGGAAAAAAATGATATATTTATATAAAATGTGCTTAATTTATATTAAATTATTATAGAAAGAAGGTATTTTTATTCATGTATGAAATGAAAGAAGAGTATAAAATAGGAATAGAACATATTGATGAGCAACATAAGAAGCTCTTTGAATTAGCAGATAAAGCATATATGCTATTAAAAGATGAATTTGCACTTGATAAATATGATAAAATAGTAGGAATACTAGACGAATTAAAGGATTATACTATTTTTCATTTTAAATCAGAAGAAGAATACATGGAAAGTATAAATTATAAAAGACTTTTTACTCAAAAAATAGAGCATGATAAATTTATTAAAACTCTTGAAGAAATAGATTATAAACATATTGATGCAAATCAAGATGACAGCTTAGTGAAGATTTTGAATTTCTTAAATGATTGGTTAACAGAACATATATTAAAGACGGATAAGCTAATAGGACAATAAAATAACCAGTTGTTAGTATTTATTTCGAATACATAATTTTATGTTATGGAGTGAGATTAAAAAGTCTTACTCTTTTTTATTATATAATTGAATTGTAAGAAGGTTGAAGATAATTTAACTAATTCTGGGTTTAATTTTAGTAAAACAAATACAGACAAATAATTTTATTTTGCGGCATAAATTCTAGGGAAATTTATTAATATTACATTCTATAGTAATATATTTGTAAACGTTTAAAAATGTGTGTTATAATTTAGTATATAATGTAATTAATTAAAGTTAATATCAATTATGGGTTTATTACTATATTGAGTGATAAACTTTAGGGGGGATTCTTATGTTAAGCAACTTTAAAGTAAGAACAAAGATTTTATTATTAATTTTTATGGTTTTCATTGCAATTACAGGTATTACAGCTATTAATATTCAAAAACAGGCTGAAGCGAACCGTGCAGCCCTAGAGATATTGGAAAAAACTATTCGACAAGATTACGATAATCATATTAAAAGTGAAGTAAATAGTGTAATTTCACTACTCGATAGTATTAACAATAAATATAAAAAAGGTGAGTACACTTTAGATGAGGCAAAAAAACTTTCAGCAGATTTAGTTCGTGATTTAAGATATGCAGATGGTGGATATTTTTGGATTGATACAACAGATGGACAAAACGTAGTCTTACTAGGAAGCAAAACAGAGGGGACAAATCGCTTAAATGCAAAAGATGTTAATGGATATGAAATGATAAAAGAAATTATTAAAAATGGAATGCAGAAAGATGGAGGATACACAGAATATTGGTTTCCTAAAGAAGGAAAAACAGAAGCTTCACCTAAAAGATCATATAGTAAATACTATGAGCCTTTTGGATGGGTAGTTGGAACTGGTAATTATATTGATAACATTAATGACGCAATAGCAGCACAAAGTGAGATTACAACAAATACTTTTAACAATAACAAAAGACTAATATTTATTTTGCTAGCTATAGATATTATTTTAGCTTTAACTGCTACATTGTTAATATCAAGAGAAATTATGAATGGATTGAATACTGCAATTGAGCATATGAAAATAATTGCAACTGGAGATTTCTCGGTAAAATTACCAGAAAAGTATTTAAGGAGAAAAGATGATTTTGGAGATCTTGCAGTATCTATGGAGACTATGAAATCATCAGTTAAAGATTTAATTAAAAGGATACAAAATGAATCGGAAGCTATCTATTCAGTTATTCAGGAAGTTGATAAAAATATTTTAGGATTAGATGAAAATATAAAAAACATATCTGATACAACAGAAACATTAGCTGCAAGTATGGAAGAAACAGCAGCTTCATCGGAGGAAATGTCAGCTAGCTCACAAGAAATTGAAATGGCAGTAAGATCTATTGCACAAAAATCTCAGGAAGGATCAGAAGCAGCTGCACTAATTAATTTGAGAGCTGATAATACTAAATTAAAGGTTGAAGAGGCTAAGGAAAAGACTGGGGATATAATATTTAAAACTGGAAAAGAATTAGAGAAAGCATTAGAAAATGCAAGAGTAGTTGAACATATTGGAGTTTTATCTGAGTCAATTATGGATATTACAGCGCAAACAAATTTACTTGCACTAAATGCAGCTATAGAAGCAGCACGAGCAGGAGAAGCTGGCAGAGGATTTTCTGTTGTAGCAGATGAAATTAGAAAACTTGCTGAACAATCTAAAGATACTATATTAAAGATACAATCAGTGACTAATGAAGTTATTGCCGCTGTTGATAACCTTTCAGATAACTCAAGTAATTTATTAAATTTTGTTTCTAAAGAAGTGACAGCTGATTATGAAACATTTATGAGTGTTGGAAACAGCTACAGCGAAGATTCTCAATATATAGATAGTTTAATGACTGACTTTAGTGCGACAACAGAAGAACTTTTATCATCAATACAAAGCATTACACAAGTAATTTCAGAGGTGGCAAAAGCTGCTAATGAAGGAGCGAAGGATACAACTGAAAATGCTGAAAGTTCAATAAATATTAAAATGCAATCTAGTAAGGTGGCTGAGTTAATTAATAAGTCAAAAGAAAGTACAATTGCTTTAGAAAAAGAGGTAAAGCGATTTAAAATATAAAATATATTTTATTATAGAATTTTTAAAACTTTATAGAGGAGTAAAAATAAAAATATATTGCAAAACTTATAATAAAGTTATATAATAAATTCAAAATAATAATATATCTTCAGGGCAGGGTGTGAATCCCTACCGGCGGTATAGCCCGCGAGCTTTAGTAAAGCAGATTCGGTGTAATTCCGAAGCCGACAGTATAGTCTGGATGAAAGAAGGTAACCTATTAGGAAGAAAGATTTTCTTTATTCTTATTTATTTGATTATATGCCCTGATGTATTTTACATCAGGGTTTTTGTTCTTTTAATAATACAAATAAGTTGATTAACAATTTATAAGTTAGATAAAGTAAGAATAAACTGAAAATTAAAGACCTAATAAGCTACACCAAGAAGATAATCTTTTGGGAGGCAGAGAATATGAATGAAAAAACAAGTAAATTAATTAAAATTTCATTACTATCAGCAATTGCAATTATACTTATGTATTTAGATTTTCCAATAATACCTGCATTTTCATGGCTTAAAATAGACTTAAGTGATGTTCCAGCATTATTGGGTGCATTCGGGTTCGGGCCTGTAGCAGGAATATTAATAGAATTAATTAAAAATCTTTTAATTCCATTAATTAGAGGAAGCCAAACAGGATTTGTAGGAGAAACTGCAAATTTTCTAATTGGAGTATCACTAATTTTACCAGCAGCATTTATTTATTATAGAAGTAAAAATAAGAAAAACGCTATAGTAGGAATGATATTAGGTGGAATTATCATGGAGATCATGGGAATTGTAGCAAATGTATACTTCCTATTACCAGCTTATGGAATGAATATGCCTGCTGATGTATTACAAAATTATGTTTGGGCATTGATAATCTTTAATGGTGTTAAGGCTATTATGGTATCAGTATTAACTTATCTATTATATAAAAGAGTGTCAGTTTCAATCTTCAAAGTTGAATCTAACTTCGGGACTAAAGAGAATAAAACAAAAACTATATAAAAATATAATCTATATATAAAGCTGTAACAAAAATGATCGAAAATGTTTTGTTACAGCTTTATTTTTATGCATTAGGTTATCAAGATATGGAATATATATATTAAGGTAATATATGGATAGGTGAGTTAGTATTTAAGATAGAAGAATAGTATATATAATAGAATAATAAAAATTAATTAATAATAAATATTGAATGATAATGAATTCTATGGTAATATATCAATATGGTAACATTAATGGAGTTATATTATTCCGAATAATAATTATTAAATCAATTAATATATAGTGTGAAATACCGTGGGAAACATTAAGGATGTATAGGAGCGGGAAAAAAAGTAATAATAGAGATATGCAATATAAAATATTAAATTATAAATTTATGGAGGTTTTTATTATGGAAAAATATATTTGTACAGTATGTGGTTATATTTATGATGAGGCTGAAGGTGATCCAGATAATGGTGTAGCACCTGGAACAAAATTTGATGATATTCCTGAAGATTGGGTTTGTCCTCTGTGCGGAGTGCCAAAATCAGATTTCGAGAAAGAACAATAATAAGTATTGTTTTTAATGCTACAATAAGGATATAATTTAATATAGTAAATAAAACGGTGAATTGTACAGTTATTTTAGAACCGTTAATATAAGGGGCTATCAAAATATTTTTTAAATTTTGAAAGTCCCTTAAAATTTATATAAATATTTTTAGTGAAGAATAATAATTAGGAGAATGAGTGTATGTTTACTGAAGAAAGATTGAATGAAATATTAAATATTTTAAATATGCAGGGAAAAGTTAAAGTCAAGGATTTAAGTCAAAGGTTCAAAGTAACAGAGGATTGCATTAGAAAGGACTTAAAACAATTAGAACATACAGGTAAATTGAAAAGGACATATGGAGGAGCTATTCAGATTAGACAGTCATCTCAGTTACATGATATTTCTGAAAGGGAAAACATTGATATTTCAACTAAAACTGTGGTTGCTGAGAAAGCTTTAAAATTAATAGAGGACAGAGAAACTATATTTTTAGATTTATCTACAATTAATATTTTAATAGCGAAAGCTCTCTTAAACACTTCAAAGAGAGTTACAGTGGTAACAAATATGCTTGAGATAGCGAATATTTTATCAGCTTCAAATTCTAATATCACAGTAGTGCTTGCAGCTGGAGTTTTAAATAAATCTTTAAATGGTTTTATAGGGTCTGCAACTAATGACTTTATTAAAAGGTATAAATTTGATAAATCCTTTATAGGAAGTTGTGGGATTGATGCATTTGATAAAAGTATAACTACTTTTGAAATTGAAGACGGAATGACTAAAGCTACAATAATACAATCTAGTAAAAAGACATTTCTGGTTATGGAAAATAAAAAGTTTTTTGTAGATGGAAATTATAAATTCGCCATGATTGATGATATAAACGCTATAATAACAGATGAAAAACCAAATGATCAAATTATAGATATCTTAGTGAGTAATGAAATTGAATTGATTTAAATAGTAGTTTTCGAGAATTAGATTAAATAAAAGAGACACTTGTATGTATTCTTAATTAACAAGTGTCTTTTATTGTTAAGCTATAGTTTATTCTTCTTTTAACCACATCAATACAGCATCTTCTTTATTATCTTCATAATAGCCTTTTCTAATTCCATCTTGTTTAAAATTATGTTTTTCATAAAGAGCTTTAGCAGCTGTATTACTTATTCTAACTTCTAAAGTGTAAGCGACACATCCTTGCTTTTTACAATAGTTAAGTAATTCTTTCAGAAGCTTAGAAGCAATACCTTGCTTTCTATAGTTAGGATGTACGGCTATATTTGTTATATGCGATTCATCTAGGACTATCCAAGTTCCTGCAAAACCAACAACTTTTCCATCGATTTTAGCAATAAAATATTTTGCAACAGGATTAGTTAATTCTTGAATATAAGAATTTTTACTCCAGCAAATAGAAAAACTTAGAGAGCTGATATCTAAAACTGCATCGATATCTTCTTCTTTCATTAAGTCAATATTTACACACATTTTACTTCATCCTTTGCTCATATTCTCTTTCAGCTTGAGGCTTTTTTAGATAAAAAGGACTAGAGTTTGAATCATCACATTTGCCATTTCGTAATAATATACTTCCTATTTCACCTAAAGAAGAAGCACGAATTAAATTAAGATGATTAGGTGGAAAGAAAGAATTTGGACAATTTTCAGCTAAATAATCTTTGTATTTATCAACTCCGTCGCCTATAAAAATTACTTTTTCATTTTTGGATTTAATAAGCTCTATTAACTCATCAATATCAAGCGCAGAATAATTTATAAGTTTTTCTAAGAAGATATGTGGCTCAGATTCTAAGTTTAAGTTATTTGACTCATTATAGGTAGTTATAACGTTTGAGTGCCTTTTATATAGCGAAGTATATACGCTATTTCTTAGTGCATCCATTATAGGACATATAATTCCATCAAAATTAGCCACACTAAGCGCTAGGGCATCTAAACTTGACACGCTAACATAAGGTTTGCCGCTTCCAAAACTAAGACCCTTTATGGTTGCCATTCCTATTCTAAGTCCGGTAAAAGAACCTGGCCCCTTAGAAACCACATAGCCATCAATATCACTAATATTTAAATTATTAGCAGTTAATAAGTTTTCAATAATAGTCATTAATATAACAGAGTGTTCTTTTTTATCATTTAAAGTTATTTCTCCAAGTAATTTATCATCTTTCATTAAGGCAACTGTTGCAACTTTTGAAGATGAATCCACCGCAAGTATAATCATATTTTCAACTCCTCTATATAATTATATCTATCTCCATAAGGAGTTAAAATTATTTTTCTATAGTCTTCACCTTTAGAAAAATCCTTTTTTATGCTTATATGAAGCAAATCGGCTGGAAGAATTTCTTCAATATAATTTGCCCATTCTATAATAGATACTGAATCAGAAAATATATAATCATCGAAACCAATAGCATAAATTTCATCAGGATCGCTTACTCTATATACATCAAAGTGATTAAGCTTTAACCGACCACTGTCATATTCGTTGACAATAGTAAAAGTCGGACTTGTAATGGTATCATTTATTCCTAAACCCTGTGCAATTCCCTTGGTGATATGCGTCTTGCCTGCACCTAAATCACCAGTTAAACAAATTATATCACCAGCATTTAATAATTTTCCTAATTGTATTCCTAATTTTGTAGTATCAGCTACATTATAAACTTCAAATTTCATAAAATGCCTCCTTTAAGTGAGAATTGAAATCTTACAATATAGGATTTTCAATTAATAATTACATATATATTTTTTATTATCACATAATAAAATTGAATCTTTATATTCTTATCTTTTTTATTGTATCTTAAAATTTTATAAAAGCAAATTATTAATAATATTTACTAAAAAAATATATTATAAACTTATAGTCATATAGTATAAATTTTAATATTCAGAAAAAATGTAATAAATTTGTATATATTTATTCTAAATAAGTTGGTATAATAAAAACAAATGTATACTAAACTTAAATTAACAGATGAATAAGAAAGTAATATACGTTTCACATATTATACTAACAAAATATTCTATGTTTAAATAATTGAATTTTAGTAGGAAATATTAAATAATAATAAGTTAGAAAAGTTAAAATGAAAATAAGTTGAATTTTGGAGGTGACTTATTTTGAAAAAGATTACCTTTGCTATGGTGATAATAACCATTGCATTATCTCTTGGTATGAGTTTTTTTTCTAGTCCATTGTTGGCTAATACAGAAAATGGTAAAACTGAAAGTAGAGATAAATATTTAAACATAATTACAGTTAGTAAACCACAGTATGATATGGTTAAGAAGATTATAAAAGAGAAAAATAATGCAGAATATATGTTTACTAATGATAAAGACATTAGTGAATTTAAATATAGCGAGGACGTTCTAAATAATATATCAAATATGGATTTATTTATTTACGCAGGTACTTCATTTGAGCCTTGGACAAATTCATTTATTGATGAATTGAAGAAGGGTAACCTTGGCATAATAAATTTATCTAGAGGTATTAAGTTACTAAACTATACTAATGCCGGTAGTACCAAAGAAAATCCGTACTATTTCGAAGGCATAGAAGAATATAAAATAGCGTTATACAATGTAAAATCAGCTATTCAAGACCGAGATCCTCAGAATAGGGATTATTATGAAGAAAATTACAATGAAGCTATAAAAGAATTTGATAAGAACATGAAACTTTATGAAAATAAATTGAAATCACTAAGTGATTATAAATTTATAACTCTTAATAATGATTTTGATTATCTTACTAAATCTTTGAATTTAAATACTATTATGCTTGATAATCATGAACTTTCCGAATTTATAAAATTAAATAATTTGGACCCCAAAAAAGTTATTATAATAGTTGATGGAGAAACTGAAACTAAAATAGATCTATCAGGTTATAATACAGTAAAACTTTGGAAGTATTATGGTGATATGTCTTTTGACGATTTAATTTTGTATAATGTAAAAGAATTATCAAAGTGGGCAAAGCCAGCAGGAGCATCTGTTTCAAATAATGCAGCATAATATAAGTTATATTTATACAAAACCATTACACAAAAATATTCTCTATACTAAACGTGCGTATTATTTTATGTATTTTTAGTATAGTTTTTATTTTATATATCAGTAAAATATTCACATGCAGTAAAAGAAAAAAACTTGTTGCTTTATTTATAAATGTATTATATAATGATTATTGTCTTAGGGGTATGGCTCAACGGTAGAGTAGTGGTCTCCAAAACCATTGGTTGTGGGTTCAAATCCTACTGCCCCTGCCACAAAGGTCGTAGTACGTTGTACTACGGCTTTTTTATATTTAAAAGACAATCTACCCTCTGAAATGGCTTATAGAGCCATTATTCAGTGTGGGTAATGTTACCATGTACTAGCTAATACTCGTTTGTGAGGGGCAATAAGGGGCAAAAAAAGGGGCAAAATTGTACAGGATAAGTTGATAATACACTGGAAATTTTAAAACTAAAATAAAATTTTAAGTAAAGAGTAATTATGTGTCCTTATAAATATTTATGAATATTTTAATATATATTCAAAGTTAAATTCAATATAGTTGTAAGATCTTGATTAAGATTATGAAAATTTAGAGTTTGATTATTATATGAATATTAACTTTAAAGTGGAAATATGTGAGATAAATTAGCTGGATTATATGATATAATTATAACAATATATAATTGGGGGGATTATAATGGTTATAGAGATGTTTCCAGCAGAAAATGGAGATGCATTTTTAATAAAATTAGATGAAAAAAATATACTTATTGATATGGGATATTCTGATACATATAATAATTGTATTAAAAACAGCTTGGTGGAATTAAAGAAGAAAAATCAATGTATTGATTTATTAATTATAACCCATATAGATGAAGATCATATAGAAGGTGCTATAGAATTTTTAAAGGAAAATGGAAGAGCTAGTGATCCGCAAATTATTGAGGTTAAAGAAATATGGCACAATTCATACAGACATTTGCAATTTGATGTAGATAAGGTCGATAGTATAAATGAATTTGAAAAAGGGCAATTAAACGATATAAAATTAAGAAATTCAGGATCAGTTAGAAAAAAAACAAATGAATCAAATCCAGTTAGTGCAAAGCAAGGTAGTACATTAGCAGGATATTTGTATGGTTTGGGATTTGTGAATAGTAAGTGGAATTCATCATTTAATTATGAAGCCGTAAATTTAGATAGTAAAAATGAAATTAAATTGAGTGATATTAAATTTCATATATTATCTCCTGATACAAGGAAATTGGGTGAACTGTCAAAATTATGGATTAAAGAATTGAGGAAAATAGATAACGATTTTGAGATTAGTAATGAAAAAATCTTTGATGATGCTTATGAATTATATATGAAAAAACTTAAACCAATCATAGACGTACATGAGAATAAGGATGTATCATATAGTTTAAAAAAATTTGAAACTCTTATTGAAGAAGAGATAAAAAGAACTGATAAAGATGCATCAAAAAGCAATGGGGCATGCATAGCTTTTATATTAGAATATAGAGGTAAAAAACTTCTGTTTCTAGGAGATGCACATGACGATATAATATCTGATAGCTTAGAGAAATATAAGGAGCTAGGAAATTCATTGGATTTTGATGTGGTAAAAATTTCTCACCATGGAAGTATAAAAAATAATTTTATGTGGATAGAAAAAATAAAATCTAAGAAATATTTGATTTCAACAGACGGGAAAAAACACGGACATCCTAATAAAGAAGTAATTGCTAAAGTAATACAATATAATAATGAAAATAAGATTTTCTATTTTAACTATCCTTTAGATATAAGCAAAATTCTTGATGATACTATATTAAAGGACAAGCTAAATTATTCGATTGTAGTAGGAGATGGAATTTCTAGTTTACAAGTTGAGGTGAATGATTGTGATGAATGACAAAGAAAAGGAAAGAATTGAAAAATGTGTTGTTCAGATTGAGTGTGTCCATAATTCAAATAATGAGGATATAGAATTAGGTACAGGATTTTTTATATCAAAAAATATTGTTATTACTGCTAATCATGTTATTAAGAATTATTATGATAATCCTTCAGATTATTTTATTAATGTTATACCAGTTAAAGCTGAGATAACTAAAGGAATAAAAGTAAAAAGAGTGATAGAAAGTGAAATTAATAATTTCATTTCAATCTTGGAAATAGAAGAAACTGTAGAAGTAATTAAACCATTAAAATTTACAATAGGTTATCCAATAAAACGAGATGACAAGTATTTTTCATTTGGTCATCCTGAATGTAGCAGACTTTTTGGACATCCTTTAGAGAATGTAATTGCAACTAATATAAGTATAAATCAATCAAGAAAAATAGATTGGAAGCTATGTTTGAATAATGAAAGAGTAGAGGATTTTAAAGGTTTCTCTGGTTCACCTGTTATAATTGATAATATGTTAGTGGGGATAGTGCAAACAGAATCTGATGCAAACGGAAAAACTATATCAATAGGTATGTCAAGTGCAGATATTATGAAACAGTATATCGATTGTGAGTATTATGAAGAATATATTGATATAAGAGCATTTGATGACTTTGAATCGTTAAACTTTGAAATAGACCCAGTAGAAATATCTGATGTTAGTAAAATAATAAAAGAAATGATAAATATAAAGAATACTAAAAACAAAAAAATAAGTAAAAGAAGAAAGCCTTATACAATAGTAGAAAAAATACAATTAAATAATTTATCTGGAAATATTATTGCTAAAATAAAAAAACATCATAATGAATCATTCGATGTAATTGATGAAGCTATATGTTGTTTATCAGAATATGAGTGTTGTATAAGGGATGATTTATATGATTATTATTGGGAAATATACATAGATACATTAAGCAAATTTGAAATTGATAGCGAAGACATTGACAAAATAAAACAACATTCAAATAATATTTATTTAGATTTAGCAGAAAACATAAAAATACAATTATTTGAAGGGAAAAAAACAGGTATTCCTAGCAATAAAATGCTTACATACATAAGTGCAATAACTGCATATGTATTTTACCAATGTAAATTTCTAATACCTATTGAAAATACAGTATAAAAGAAGGGAGAAGATAATTATGATAGTAGACTTTAACAGTGATCCTAAGAATTCAATTATATATACATCTAGTATTATATTAGAGTATTTAAAGTCTAATACTGATTCGCAAAATATTGAAAACATATTTAAATACTGTATGTTAAAGCAAATGGATTACTCAACATTCTTTTTATCTGTAGATTGGTTATTTTTGATAGGTGTAATTAAAGAAATTAATGATGAAAATGAGGTGATTTTGTGCGATTAGTAAAGCTCACGGTAAAAGAGTCAATGTCAGATGAAATCATTAGATGTATAGAATTTAATGAATCAGGACTTTCTTTAATTGTTGATGAAACAGATAATGAAACTAGTGGAAGTAATATTGGAAAAACTACAGCTGTAAAGATTATTGACCTTTGTTTGGGTGCAAGATCTGTGTCAAGTTTATATAAGGAGAAAGATACTGGCGAAAATCATCTTATAAAAGAATATTTGGATAAAAGTAAAGTGGTTGCAGAATTAGAATGTAGCATAGATGGTGAAACGCATGTATTTAAAAGATGCTTGTATAAAAATGGGAAAAGTGAAATAGATGGTGAAATAGTAAGCAATTATAATGATTATATAAGTGAATTAAATAAAATAATATTTAACAATAAAAATAATACACCTAAGTTTAGACAATTAATCACTAAATTTATTAGGTTAGAAAATGCAAATGAAAGTTCATTACTTAAGTATTTAGGTGATTATTGTAAGAATTATGAATATCAAGCTATTTATGGTTATCTCTATGGAATAAATACTTCAAAATCAAAAAATGTTGATATCATAACTTTAAATCAAAATATAGAAAAAGACATAGAAGCTATATTTAGAAAAAATGGGGTATCTTCATTAGAAGAATTTGATACAAAGATAAAGTTAATGAAAGAAGAGGTTGAAAAATTTAAGAAGGCTTATTCAGAAGTCACAGTAATTGAAGAATACAAAGATAAAAAAGAAGAAATGGAAAGAACGTTATCTGACATAAACAAGATGGAAGCAATGGCATCAAAAGGGAATTTAAAAATTGATCTAATGAAAGAAAAAATAAAAAAAGAAAAAGAAAAGATATTTTCAGTAGATCACTTATTATTAAAAAATTTATATGATGAAACCAAAATATTATTAGATAAGCCATTACGAGATTTTAAAGAATTGGAGGAATTTCATAATGGAATGGTGAATAGAAGAATTGATATCCTCGAAGAATCATTAAAAGAAACAAGTGAGTTTGTAGATAAAGTAAATGTAAAATTAAATTCATTAAGAGCATCGTATGAGATGAATTATGTGAGCTTTAATAGTGAGATTAAAGATAAATTTGAAGAGAAGTATAACGAATTTTCCAAAAATAACATTAAATTAGAAAGTTATATTAATGACTATGGTTATATAGTTAAAAAGAATAAAGAAAAACAAGATAATCTTAGTAAAAAAATCAAAGATGATAATGATATTAATGAGAAAGAGGAAATTAAAAAATGCTTAAATAATTATTTTAAAGATTTGACTAATAATATTATTGGGGAGCCATATGCAATAGTATTTAATGATAATAATGATGAGGAGTTTCCAATTAAAATCATTGGTATGAATGGAAAACCCGGAACTGGAATTAAAAAGGCAATGATTATGTGTTTTGATATTGCTTTTATAAAATTAATTATTGAAAAAGGGTATCATATGCCAATTTTTGAAATACATGATAAGTTAGAGAATATAGATTTGAAAGAGTTACAAAATATTGTTAATGAAAGTAGAAAATTTGATGGTCAGTATGTATTTCCAATACTCAATGATAGAATTGATAAATTAGCAATATTAGAGGAAGAGGTAGTTTTAAGGTTATCAGCAAAAGATAAATTTTTTCATATATAGAGATATTAGATAGTGAAATTTTCACTATCTAATATTAAATGTTAGTATGTCATTAAAAGTAGACTGCCCATTAAACAGTCTCCATCATCTCAGCAAGCCCATCCAATTTAGATGCGGCTTTTTCTTTTATGTCATCAAGAACATGAGTATAGGTATTCATAGTAACTGCAATATTACTATGGCCCATTAGTTTTTGAACGGTTTTTTCTTTTTCGCCTAGTTCAAATAAACGGGTCGCATAGGTATGGCGCAGATCATGGAATTTTATTATATCAAGATTATTTTCTACTAATATATCTTTGAAACTTTGCCGTAGTTTTCTGCTGTTTATATATTTACCATATCTATTACAAAATACTAAATTATTATCTTCATATCTATTAGTACTTTTGAATTTATTTCCTGCTTGATTTAATTTATGATGTCTTAACACAGATACTAAAAAATTAGGCATATCAACTTTTCTATGACCTTTTTGTGTTTTTGGAGTCTGAAGAATTCTATCTATTTTGCCGCGTCCTTCTTGAGTAGGATTAGAAACTTCTGCAAGAGTTTTAGTCACATTAATATATCTTTCTTTAAAATTAATATCTTCCCAGGTTAATGCTAATAATTCACCTTGTCTTAAGCCACTATATAGGGCAGTCAAAAATAAAGCTTCATATGGATGATCTTTTATAATGCTAATAAACTTTTTTTGTTGTTCTAGTGTGAATGGATGAATCTTAGTATCTTTAGATAATTTTGCTTGCTGGGTTTCTTTTGGAAGTACTATGGCAGATGTGAAATCTTTTATTATTATATTTGTGTTATAAGCATATTTTATACAAGGAATTATTAAAGTATTAATACTTTTAACAGTATGAGGTGTTATCCCCTTCTTTATTAAATTATTATAGTATTTTTGAATGTCAACTGCACAGATGTCTTTTATTTTAATATCTGAAAGTTCACAATCCTTTATGTGTATTCTATATATACTTTCATATAGAGTTTGGGTAGATGGTTTTATATGCAGGAATTGTACATTAAAAAGCCATTGTGTAAAAAAAGTATCAAAGAAATCTTTATTAGCAACTATATTATTATCAAGTTCAGTAGTTAAGGTTTTTATCTTACTTTCTAATTCTTTGACTGTAAGAGCATAAAGGTCTTTTGGTGTTCTTAAATTTTTATGCCTGAATCTATAAAAATAATATTCCTTGCCAGACTTTAATTTCTTTTTATATATCGTTTTTGCCATTATATTTACTCCTTCTATAGTTTGTATATGAACATACTTGAGAATAAATGTTACTGTAAAGTTGTTATCTGTCATGCTCAACCATGCGAATTTAGTATGCGCAATTAGCCGTAGTTTATTACAAAATTAATATACATTTAGTAATTAAGCATATTATTATTAGCTACAGATTAAGTAAATAATCTGAAAAAGTATCTTTCTTTTCAACTTTAAGATATGGCTCAAAATATATGAAATGGTTTTCTGATTCGGCTAAAACACCATAACGTTTTTTATAATTTTTAATAGTATTTATTAAATGCTGCTCAGTTACATTTAAATATTCGGCAATTTCAAATGAATTAACTGCACCGTATTCATGAGCCCTAATTAAATCTTCTATTTTAATAGTATGCTCATAACCCCATCTGCGAGCTTTAATTTCTTGTTTCCTGTTAACAATTTTATTGTCATCAAGAATATTTCCATAAGAAGTTTCATGATGTCCAATTTCTTCGCTAAGAATACATTTCTTTTCTACATTAGTAGTTACTTTAAGATTTATTAAAATCTTATTGTTTTTATAAGCTCCCTTTAAATTTATATACATATTTTTTTCTTTAACCCTAATACCTTTTTCTTCTGCTTCAATTAATAAATTCTCATAACTCACTTTGTCACCCCTGATACTTGTAAAAATAATTATATTTAATTCAAGCAAGTAAAGTAGTTCATTATTATTTGAATAAAAATTAAGATTTTAAATATTAAAATTCATCATTAAACAAAATATCAATGTATTCATTGAGTAATTTTATCTTTCTTGGAGTTAATTTTTTTTCTTCTAAATGAGCAGCAACAGTACCAATTTGTTTTTGTTTTTCTTCATCTAAAATACTTTTTAATGAAGAGCTTGACTCATTTGAAGATTTATCTTGAAAGATTTCATCAATAGATACTCCAAGAGCAGCTGCTATTTTATTTAATAATTCTATACTTGGTTCTCTTTTATTATTTAGTATATAGCTAATATGAGTAGGACTTACACGTACCATTTCTGCTAATTTCTTAGCTGAAATAGTATTAATAATCATTAATCTCTTAATATTATCAGATAACACATTAAACACCTCTTGAACTAATTGTTTAAACTAATTATAAACTAACAGTTAATATTTGGCAATAAAAACCTTCCAAAAAATGAGAAATATTTAGTAAAGAGAGTTATAAATGTTAAAAATATCAAAATATAATGAACTTTAAGCTTATATAGAACTTTGTGATTAACTTTTAGTTTAATATAATATAAACAAGAAGTTAATTTTTGGAAGGAGATACCTTATGAATAAAATTGATAAGCTAAGAAAAAGAAAAGCCCTAAGTTACAATGATATAGCAAAGTCAGCGAAAATATCAGCACAGTATGTATATCTTTTAGCAAAAGGAAAAAGAATAAATCCTAGTTTTGAAATAATGAAAAGTATAGCTAATGCATTAGATGAAAAAGTAGAGACTGTATTCAATATGAATAATTAATAAAAGAATGGTTAAAGGGGGAAAGGGTATGGGACAAAATGTAACTAAAATAGTAATAACTCCAGTGGAGTGCATAGAAATTCTAGGTTGCAGCAGGAGCATGATGTATGACAACTTATTAAGAAGAAAAGATTTTCCTTGTTTTAGAATAGGAAAGAGAATCTTTATAAATAAAGAGAAACTACAAAATTGGATAGATAGGCAATGTGAACATAAAAGATAGTTCAAAAAGGAATTGGTATTATTTTTGAATGTTCATTAAGTCAATAAAAATAGAATGTTTTACGATTAAAATTCTAAGAATATTAGAATGAATTCTTTTCCGTATATATAGTTAAAAATTTTAGAAAGAAGGGATTTAGATTGATTAGAAAACTTGAAGGGTTAACAGCAAATGATTTAATTGAAATATTAAAAAATTATCCAAGGAATGCAAAAGTATGTACTTAAATGCTAGGAGAAAGCTTTCCAGTTAAACAAGTTGAAGAATGCATTTATTATGACTTTGAAAAGGGTAAAAAGGTACAGGAGCATAAGGGAATTCTAATAAAGTGAAACTTTTCCAGTGGAGTTTTTACTTCAGCTGAATCAAGTTTCACTTAATAAATGAGGGGAGAAGAGTGAATTTTAAAGTCTTTAAATGCTATATATATGTTTGTAATGCAATTGGAATAAGCCCATCTTGGGATGGACTTGAAAGATTTAGGCAATTTTATTTATGGGAGCGTGAAAATCATGGCAGATATTAAATGGATTAAATTAGCTACAAATATGCACGATGATGAAAAAATGAAGTTAATAGATGCAATGCCACAGAGGGATATGATTCATTATGTATGGATAAGAATACTACTACTAGGTGGAAAGCTTAATGCAAATGGGGAGGTTTTCTTATCAGAAGATAAACCTCTTACTGCCAAAATGTTAGCTATATTATTTTCCAGATCTTTAGAAGATATTAAGATTGCATTAAAAGTATTATCTAACTTTGACATGATTGAAATAGCCCCTAATAAAGTAATCAGAATTGTAAACTGGGACAAGCATCAAAACATAGAAGGAATGGAAAGAGTTCGTGAACAAAATAGAAAAAGAGCTGAAAACCATAGAGAAAAGAAGAAAGAAGAGAAGAAAGCGGCTAAATGTAACAAGGAAGAAACCCATGAAGATGAAGTCTTAGAAGAAGATATAGATTTAGAAGAAAATAAAGTTTTAACTAAAAATGAAGCATTGGAAATTAGTGAAGAAGTTTCTACAAATACTGTTATTGATGATAAAACCAATACTGTTACTAGTGAAGCAGATGGTAATATCAGTGTGGAAAATGCTAATAATAATGAAAATCACAGTAGTAACGCTGTAGAAACTGCTGATAATAATTGTACTGTTACTAAAAATACTAGTAACGTTACACAAATTGAAAGTAACGTTACAGTAACGGTACAGAATAAGAAAGAGATAGAGAATAAGAAAAAGAATAAGAAAGAGAAAAAAGAAATAGATAAAGATGAAAACATAGAGGGTAATAAAAATAATGACTGTGATTTAAATAATAAAAATTCAGCTTGTGGTGAAGAAGTAAGTCAGTCTAATCTCTTTGAGGATAATAATACTAAAAATGGATTGGTAGAAGAGGGGGATATAAATTCTAAGGCAATAGAGCTTATGTTTTATCATGAGAAGGTAACTGGAAAACCTGGAGGATGTGAATATGTTGCACTTAGGGCAGCTATTGAAATTTACGGACAGAAGTGGGTTAAAATGGCTATGGATGTAGGCTTTGAAAAGAATTGTCCTGATATAAAATATGCAATTGGAGTATTAAAAAACTGGAGGAGAGATGGGTATCCGGAAAATGATATGGAGGTGAAAAGAAATGGCTTTAGAGGCACTGGAAAGAGTAACACAGCAGATAAAAATGAATTTGCAGGATTCAAGCCAAAGGAACCACGAAAACTTACAGAAGCTGAAAGAAAGAGGATTCAAGAAAACCTCATATAGGTGTGATAAATGCTGCGATACTGGATGGATACTCATTCCACAGGAACATATGCAACCTATTGCAGTAGCCTGTGAATGCAGGAAAATAGAAAAGCTAAAAAATGAGTGGAAGTATTCTGGTATCAATGTTGAGCAGAGCAAACTTACCTTCTCTAGTTATGAGGTTTGGAATCAAGCATCTCAAAGGATAAAAGATACTGCAGCAGCTTATTGTACTGATTTTGATGAAATTAGAGCTAATAGGCGAAATAGTCTTTTATTATGTGGCCAGGTCGGAAGTGGTAAAAGTCATTGCAGCATTGCAGTTGCATTAAACTTTTTAAAACAAAGGATTAAAGTAGTGTACATGCCTTATAGGGATGTGATTACAAAGATAAAACAAAATATGATTGATGAAGAATATTATACTAGGACCATTTCAAAGTATCAATTATGCGAGGTGTTGCTTATTGACGACCTCTTCAAGGGGAAAATCAATGAAACCGACGTGAATATTATGTTTGAAATCATTAATTACAGGTATCTTAATTTTATGCCTATTATAGTCAGCAGCGAATTTTCTATTGATAGACTTCTGGCTTTTGATGAAGGGGTTGGGTCGCGCATATATGAAATGGCAAAAGATTATGTTGTTGAAATTGAGAAGGACATTAGGAACAATTACAGGCTTAAGTAAGTTATTAATAAATCAATATATGAAAGGAAGTTGTTTTAAATGAAAGCATCAGGAATAGTAAGAAATCTTGATAATTTGGGAAGAGTTGTAATACCAAAGGAAATAAGAAAAGTATTGGATATTAATGAGGGAGATCCAGTTGAAATAGTTAAGGTTAATAATGATGTGGTTTTAAGGAAATATAGTAAGGGCTGTATATTTTGTGGAAGTGATAAAGGTGTTGTTGAATTCAATGGAGCTGTTGTTTGCGATGAATGTAGACAGGCTTTAATTATTCAACAAAAGAAGTAAATATATAAGTGTGTCCATATTACAGATTTGATGTAGCAAATAAAAAATACGTTCTTTGAAAACTGAATAGTATGATACTTACAAAATATGCTATAATTAACTGAAGATAAATTATAACTTTGTGAAAGAAAATGCATGGTAATAAAAATGAATGATAATAAATGTGAATTAATACAGAACTTAGCTAAATTGCACACAACCGAGTTGGGAATTGGACGAATTAAAAAGAATCTTCTTTTAGATGTGGATGATGTAGTAAAATGGTGCAGCGACAAAATACTGAATTTCAATGCCATAATAGTCAGGAGAGGTAAGAATTGGTATATAAACATAGATAATTGCGAAATAACAGTTAATGCATATAGTTATACTATTATTACTGCTCATAAGATAAAAAATAGATAGGAATTATAATAAACGGTTAAGCAAATAAATTTTAATTTTTAGAGGAGGATATGATGGAGCGAATAGATATAAAACCTGCATGTGTATTTAGTCCACAACCAATGTATATTATTGGTACGAGAAATGAAGATGGAACACCTAATTTTTGTATAATTACATGGTTAGGTTTTTCTTTTGATAATACACCTCATATTATGATGACGATTGGTGGAAGTAAATTAACAAAAACAAATATTCTTCGTGAAAGAGCTTTTTCAGCAAATTTAATAACAGAGGACAATATTTGGTTGGCTGATTATTTTGGATGTTCAAAAGGAGAATTTGGTGCAAAAAATACGGTAAAATATAATTATCACTGGGGAAAATCAGTGAATGTACCTACTATAGATGATAGTCACTGGTTATATGAATGTGAAATTACAAAAATTATTGAATTGGAAGGGAGTCATTTGTTTTTAGCAGACATAAAAAATATCCAAATAGATAAGCAGTATGAAAATATGAATATGGAAAGGATAGATTTAAGAGAATTAAGACCTGCTATCTACTCTCCTTATAATTACTTTGCTATTGGCGAAAAGCTTGGTGATGTTGGAGAATGGAAAAAGCATTTAAAAGAATAACTTTCAAATTCTAATTTGTAGAGTTGCTTATGAATGTTATTATGATATATAAAAATTTAATATTAAATTAGAGTATCGCACTATTCATAACTAAGGATGGATTTGCGGTATTTTTTTATTTAAAATACTGCATAACAATATATTATGCAAATACAAAAAGTCAAAATAAATTTACTCATGGAAACTTAACAATTAAAAATTATGGCTCAACACCAAAATATGTTCTTGACAGCTTAAGCTGTCAAGAAATGGTTATTACATTCTAATAAAATTCTTCCTTTGTAGTAGTCTTTATTCCTTGTAAAATAGTGTCTGCGTTGAATT
>JAJXWH010000051.1 GCA_021781745.1 Bacillota bacterium
ACTTATATTAATGATTTGTTCATTATTTGTCCATATTTAAATCTGCTTCGTAGATTGTGTGTTTCTGCTACTCTCAAAAGTTATCCACAGATTTGACTTTATTATAAATTCCTATAGAGTAAAAAAATGATGCTTTAAAGAAAAACTACTTTAAAACATCATTTATATTACTATATGTATTTTACATATTTTTTAAGAATTTTAGCTATAGGCAATCCTAATATTAGTCCAATAACAATTTGAGTTACATTTCCTGGTATTGATGCTACCGGTGATAGCCAATTTCCATAAAGGATTCCTTCAGTAATATAATATCCAGCAATCATCCAAGCACCTGATAAAATTACTGCAAGAATATTTACTGCAAGGTTGTTTCCATTTCTGTTATTTCCCCATGTAATATATCCAACCATATATCCCATGATTCCTCTAACCACAAAAGTAAATGGTGCCCAAAGTGCCCAACCTGATGATAAATCAAAGATTGCCATTCCTACAGCTCCAGCAATAGCACCTTTTTCCTTTCCAAAAACAATTGCTGCAATAAATAACATTACAGTTCCTAAATGAACTAATCCTCCGCTAGCTATAATTGGCAGTCTAACATTTATAAATGCAGTTGCTACAAATACTAAAGCCGTTAATAATGCCGTTTCCACCATATCTTTTGTCGTAAATTTGCTTTTTCCTCTGTTTAATTCCATTTTTTTGCCCCACCTTTATATTTATTTTTTTGTCTCAATGATGTATAATCTTATTCTCCAAAATATTTATTAAATAGTTTAACTAACTCCTTATTACTATTAAAGCCTAAGTCCTTTAATCCATTATCAATTATACTTAATGCATAGATTATTCTATCTAATTTTGCATTTTCTCCCATATGTCCAATTCTTAAAATAATATCTTCATATGGATTTAAAGATGTTATGATTAAAGTATTATACTTACTTAACATATGATTTTTAAGATTTAGCGCCCCTATATTTTCCGGTATCTTTACTGCTGTAACTGTATTAGAATATCCGTCTTCTAAAAATAATTCGAGACCATACTCAACAATTGCTTTTCTAGTTGCATTTGCTATTTTATCATGTCTGTTTAATACATTTTCAATTCCTTCATCTAATATATTATCAGCAGCTCTGCTTAATCCCATAATATCACTTATAGGCATAGTATAAGGAAACCATTTATTTTCATAATAATCTTTCCAAATGTTAAGATTACAATAGAACCCAACTACAGGAGTTTTTCTATTTTCCATAGCAGCTCTAGCCTTCTCACTAATGCTTACCAGCGTTAATCCAGCCGGAGCCGAAAACGCCTTTTGAGATCCTCCTAAAGCTATATCAATTTTCCATTCATCAACTCTTATCTCTTCCCCAGCCATAGCCGAAACAGAATCCACAACACTTAAAATACCATACTCATTTAAAATTGGACATATCTTAGATAAATCATTTAACACCCCCGTTGGAGTATCACAATGAACTATTGTCGCATACTTAAAATCATGATCATTCTCTAAAAATTCTTTTAATTTATCTACATCTATATCTTTATTATAATAATCTGAAAAAAGTATCCCTTCTCCCCCGTACATTTCAACAAAGTCATTAAAACCTTTCCCATAAATACCATTATCTAAAACAAGTACTCTATCTCCTGGCTCAGTAAGAGATGCACATGCAGCTTCTAATCCTAAAATACCTTCCCCGCTTAATATATA
This sequence comes from Bacillota bacterium, assembly GCA_021781745.1. Lineage (GTDB taxonomy): Bacteria > Bacillota > Clostridia > Clostridiales > Clostridiaceae > Clostridium. The sequence continues at coordinate 1,733 of JAJXWH010000051.1, forward strand.
AACTGGATTTTTAGTCCTTATTATTTTACCTATCTTATCACAAGTATTTTTATAGAATTCTACAAACTCCACATCAACATCTGGATTAGTAGTCTCCTTGGCCCTTTCCAATCTAACATTTTCTCTTACATACGCTGGCCCCGGAGCATACACAAATTTATCGTTCATCAGATATACTTCCCTCTTTTCTTCCGCAATTTAATATTAATAAAATAGCATACAAAACAAAAAATGTAAATTGTATGCATACATTATTGAAATTATAAGTTATAAGAGATAAGTTATAAAGGTGAGTTTTTTTATAAATACCTGCATTTTAGGCTTTGCTAATTATCAGAAATATATTCAATATTTATTGGTGTTAATCTATATCTAAACACATATAATTATTTATAATTTTTAAGAATAGCAAATTATCGGAGTTCCTTCCTCAATATTATTAAAGATAATATTTGCTAAATATAATGGTGCATTTACACATCCATGAGACCCATTAGTTTTATAAATATTTCCGCCGAAATTCCCTCTCCAACTTGCATCATGAATGCCTACACTACCATAAAATGGCATCCAAAACTTCACCGAAGTTCTATAGTTCTCGCCTTTCAATGTAGCATCTTTCTGTTTGTATTCAAGCATAAAAGTGCCTTCAGGTGTCTTGTTTCCTTTTTCCACATTTCCTGTGACAATATCCCCTTCCACTACAAGTAATCCCTTTTTGTAAAACCACAAATGTTGGCGTGTCATATTAATTTCAACATATGTATTACCAATATCATTACCATCATCTCCACGATATAATGCAGTTTGCTTATATATAGGTTCTCTTGTTACGGATTTCCCTTCTTGTATTATTTCTATTAATTCTTTCATTTCCTCTGGTTTGTTAATCAACCAGCCATAAGTGCCCCCACTAACTTTTACTGTTGTCCCTAATGATGTTGAAAAATTTCTTGTTTTATCTGCCGTATTATATATCTCACCTAGCTTGCCTATATATTTACCAATTTCTATCTTGTTAAATGTTATTTCAAAATTTTCATTAACATTAAGCCAATTGTGTATAGTAGCACCATCTAATATTTCTGTTATTCCACCACTTGAATAAGTAATTGATACAGAGGTATATTTATTGAGCATATTTTTAGCATTTATGACTTCCTGAGATTTTGAAGTATATTTAGGATTCTCATAACAATTAGCTGCCTCAAGACTTATCTTTTCCTGTCCTGTACTTATTGCGTCAATTACCTTTTTATATAAAATATCTTTATTAATTTTATTTCCATAAACTTCATCAACTATTGAATAGCCATTTTCTGTATATTTCAAACTTGGATTTTGTGGTTCTACTATTTTTTTCTTATCAAAATAAGAAAATTTATCAAAACGGTCTTTTAATAATTTTTCATTATAATTGACAATCTCCGATACCTTATATTTTTGCGGCTTGAAAATTGCAAGAAACCAACCCAAAGGATTTTGACTATCTTTAAGCTCTTTTATCTTAGTCACTAAATTATATTTCAACTCAATTTCAGAGCCTTTAATTTGCTCATTCATATTATCCCTTCCTTCTAAATCTAGGGTATATGATTTTATCTTAGATAATATTTCTACCTCAGCTTCCTCTTCAGTTTTTCCCGAAACACTTATACTATTAATTTCAGAACCAATATAAAAATGTTTCGAAAAATATATTGATACGCTTAAATATAGAATCAAAAAAGAGCAGCTAATTAATATTGTTGATTTTATAAGTTTACGCTTTTTTATATGCCTTTCCATAAGACCTCCATTGCACTTTTGATATTTTAATAATTATGTAGTTCTAATTATGTTTAGAACATGGAGCATCTATATATTGCTTGAGAGTAACTCTACTAACTAATTCCAAAAAAAAAAAAAAGAAAAGCCTAATCCAATTTGATTAAACTTTTCTCTTTAACTTACTTGGTATTCTAGTACAATTATGAATAATAACAAATCACAGGAATTCCTGTCCAAGCATTATCATATACGGTTTTTGCTACTGAATACGGTGCGTTTACACATCCATGGGAACCATCAGTCTTATAGATTTGTCCACCAAATTCTGATCTCCAGCTTGCATCATGAAGTCCAATATTTTTATTAAAAGGCATCCAAAAGCTAACTGGAGCAGCATAATCTTCACCTCTTAACACAGTATCTTTTTGCATAGCGTAGATATTATAAACACCCGTTGGTGTTGAATTTCCAGCACTTTCATTACCTGTAACAACGTCACCATCTACTACTAAGTAACCATTTTTATAAAACCACAAATGTTGCTTAGTCATATCAATTTCTATAAAAGAATCCCCAACATTGCTAAAATAGCTTGCAGCTGATGTTTGAACATATAATGGATGCTTAGTTATAGTTTGTCCACTTTTTATGTTTTCTATTAATGCATTTGTTTCCCCTGCACTATCAATTACCCAACTGTGGTTATTCCCTTCATAACCACCACTAACACTTATGCTTGTTCCCATTAGTGATGTATAATTATCCGCCATCTTATTTACGTAATTTCTTACTATTGATGCATTGATACTTATATTATAATTTCCATCAATATTAATCCAGTCTTTTATAGTAGATCCATCTAGCACTTGTATTTGTCCCGCATAATTATAAGTAATTTTTGAAGACATATATTTGTCAATTGTATCTTTCGCAGAAATTACTTCTGGCGAATCTGAAACATACTTAGGATCCTCATAACATTTTATTTCTTCTAAATCTAATTTTGAATCCTTATTCTTAATTGCATTAATAATATTCTTATATAAAATGTCTCTGTTAACTTGATTCCCATAGACCTCTTTATAAATCACAAAATTATTGTTTTCATAAATCAATTTAGCATTTTGTGATAGAATAACATTATTGCTGTCAAAACATGATAGCTTGTTTATGCATTCTTGTAATAAATTATCATCATATGAAACATCATTAGAACTATTGCTACCATACTTTAAATTAATATCAGATCCCTTTATTTTTTCTACAAGTCCACCTCTCTCCTTTAGTGATAAAGTATAATTCTGAGCTGAACTGTCACTTGTCGTTTTAGCTGAAACACCTATGGTGTTAATTGAAAAAACTAAGAATAAAGCAAACATCATTATTAGAGAAGTTATAGCACCTCTAATAAATTTATTTATTTTATTTTCATTCGTATCCATAAATATCCCCCCATATAATCTAAAAATACCCAATCCTTTGCACATACTTTTTATAGTAATTATTCCCTAATCCTCCTTTATAATCATCTTTTAAAATAAACAACTTATTTTTACTTAAAATTTTGTATTATTAATACAAAATTTATTATACAATATTTCCCAATGCAAATGCAAATATAATATTCTTGTCTTCATATCCTTACCTTTGTTAACAAAAAGGTATAGATCTGTTATCTATACCTTGCTGAAATATGTAATTTAATCTAAATAATAATGAACTTTTTAATATCATATCTTACATATTTAATAATTTATCTATAGTATCTACAAGTTCACTAACTTCTGGCTTACTTAATTGAGCATCAGCTTTAACAGATTCTCCTTTATGTCTTAGCTCTTCAGTAATTAATGATGAAAAAATTATAACAGGCAATTCCCTTAAAACATCATGTTCTTTTATTCTTCTAGTAAGTGTAAGACCATCCATTTGTGGCATTTCAATATCAGTAATAAGCAATTGCACATCTTTAGTAAAGTTTTCTCCTTTTTCCTCTGCTAACTTACTTAGGAAATTTAGAGCTTGACTACCATCATCGAAAATTCTTAGATTCTTGAAGCCTGCTTTTGTAAGTGTATCTTTTAAAAGTCTTCTAATTAAAGCTGAATCATCTGCTAAAACTAATTTTATTCCCGATCTATCTTTATAATCTACTTTTACTAGTCTATCCTCACTAATTCCAACGCTTGGACAAATATCTGTAACTATTTTTTCAAAATCAAGCATAATTAATACTTTACCATTTAAAAGTATGTTACCAACAGCCAGTGAGTTTTCTGATAAATCATCTGGCTTTCTTATTTCCTCCCATTTAATACGATGCACTGCTATTATATCATCAATATTAAATGAAACTTTTATTTTATTAAACTCGCAAACTATAACTTTTGAGCCAAGGTTTAAAGCTTCCTTCTTAGTTAAAATATATTTCAAATCAATTAAAGTAAGAATTTCATCTCTGCACAAAATAAGTCCTGCTATTTCTGGCTTAGGATCTGGTAATTTAGTTAAACCACTCTTGGGCATTTCAATTACTTCTTTAACTTTTACAACATTAATTGCATAATGATTACCATTAGCAATAAATTCAATAATCTCTAATTCACCAGTACCTGATTCTAATAATATGTTGTTATTCATAATGCCTCTACCCCTTACTCTATCTTTATTTATATTATCGTAAATAAAAACTTTCCCTTTATTATTATATATTATAACATTTATCCACTTTGAAATGTAACTTTTAAATAGCTAAATTTAACTTGAAAACCATATAAATAAAAAACTACACTTAATCGTAATACATTTTAAGTATAACAACTAAGTATAGTTTCTTATATTTTTAATTTTATTACTTCTTTAGCTGTAGAAGTCTATTTTTCAATTGTTCTTCAATATTTTGAAGTTCAACTTCAGCTGCTTTACGTTTTTCACGTCCTTCAGTTTGAATACGAAGCACTTCATCTAGAGTTGAAATTAATGATTCATTTGTCATTTTAAGAGTTTCTATATCAACAATTCCACGTTCTGATTCTTTAGCTGTTTCTATAGTTGACATCTTAAGGGTTTCCGCATTCTTACGTAAAAGTTCATTTGTCATATTTGTTACTTCACTTTGAACTCTAGCAGCATTGCTGGAATGAGCTACTCCAAGGGCTAAAACTATTTGACTCTTCCAAAGAGGAATAGTATTAACAATAGTAGATTGTATTTTTTCAGACATTAAAGAGTCATTATTTTGAATTAAACGAATTTGAGGCGCCATTTGAAGAGAAATCATCCTGGTTAACTCTAAGTCATGAACCTTTTTTTCAAAGCGGTTGCATAAAGACATAAAATCATTTGTAGCCTGTGCATCCTCAGGTAGTCCACTTAGCCTTGCTTTTTCTGCTAATTTAGGAAGTTCTTCTTTTTCCAACTTTGAAAGCTTCTTTCTTCCAGCCAAAATGTACATAGATAGTTCTTTAAAATAAACTTTATTTATTTCATACATCTTATCAAGCATTGCAATATCTTTTAATAACTGTATTTGGTGAGTTTCGAGGGTATTACATATTTTATTTATGTTACCTTCTACTTTCTCATATTTTGCTCTCATATGCTCGATTTTTTCTGTTGTTTTTTTAAACAATCCAAAAAAACCTTTTTTTTCATCTGAATTCTCAAAATTCTTTAATTCGACCACTACATTTGATAACATTTCACCTATCTCACCTAAGTCTTTAGTCTTTACATTGTTTAAAGCTGATTCAGAAAAATCTGCGATTTTCTTTTGGGCACCTACACCATATTGTAAAATTGAATTTGAATTACTAATATCGATTTTCTCTACAAATTCCTCTACCATCTTCTTTTCTTCTTCAGTTAAATAGCTGTCATCAAAAATTTCTGCTTGCTTATTCTCTTCCACTTTAGCAATGGGAGTTTCCTCCTCAAAAGGCTCAAATGTTAAGCTTGGTGCAACGTTAATGTCTTCTTTAAATCCATCACTCACTATTAATTCCTCCTCATTTGGTTGGATTTTACTTTTTATCAAAATCATTTTTAGTTAAACCTTCTTGGGTAAAAAGTGTTTCAAGGACAGAAATATCCGTAGAAATATCTAAAGCTATTTCCTCAAACAAATCATCCAATAATTTTTCAAAGGCTGCATTTATACTATCTATAGCTTTCTCTATTTCATTTTTTGCTTTCTTAATATTATCGCCCTGAACTGGTTGATCATTTAACTCTTTATATGAATTAACTAATTTTAAACTCATAGGGAGATAATGATTAATAAATTTACTAGCTTCTGACAATTTCTTAGGGTTATTTTCTATATATTTAAATATCTGACCTACAACATTCTGAAGTCTTAACAATTTTGATGAGATTTCTTCCTTTGGTATAGCATCATTTACCGCTTTAATCTGCTCTATGTAATTTCTCCCCATTTCAATTGTATCTCTTAATTCCCTTTGCACAGGATCATTCATTTCCTTATTTAATTCTTCTTGTCTTCTTCGTTCGTCTTCGTTACGTTTCTTCATAGCTTCCTGTGAATTCAAATAATTTTCATAAACTTCATCCGTTAACATGAAATAAGTTTGTTTATCATCAATATGTGCTTGGGTAAACATCTCCAAATCCATCATCTTTCTTAAATCTTTAATAACAAATTTATTCTTTTTCTTAATTACAGCAGCTAACTCCTCAATAGAACAATAGTTATGACTACTGAGCAATTTTGTATATTGTCTAAAGCGCTGTATTCTATTCCTTAAAGAAATTCCCCTTAAAGTCATAGACATACTTCCTGCAAAAAAAGAAAATAGCACTCCCAGGCTTATAAAGTTGAATATTGATGATGCTCCCCATAAAGAAATAATTATTGAACAAGCAATTAATAAAATTCCTAATGCACCACTTAAAATAGACCCAAATACAATATAAAGTATTCCCGATATACTTCCAGGAGGCCTCTTTACAAAATACTTTTGGACTTTATTCTCATTCTTTGCAATTATATTGTTAGAATTTCTATATTGCTTTTTAATTTTTTCTCTCATTTCTCTATTATAATGCCTTGATTTATTCTTAATCTTTACTTTTACTTCATTAATAGTATCTTCAGCCTTATCATTAATCTCTTTTTTTATTCCTGCAAAACCTATAGCATCCAATGCGCTTTTCACCGTATCTCTAATTTGGTCTTCTAAATCAGAAAAATCCCTTTTGCCCATGCTCATCCTCCAAATTATTTTCTTGCGACTCCTAAAACTTTTCTGTAATTAATAATATTTTGGCTTTATTATATATCATTCTTAAGTAAATTACAATTTGTAACAGCTTTATCATTTACTAAATATAACTTTTAAGAACATATTTTGGTGTACAAAAAATCCACAACACTACTGTTGTGGATTTCGTAAGTGGATTTAGAACATCAACTCTAAATCTACTATTTATAACATATTCTACTTTTCACACATTTTTTCTTTTTCACACTATTTATCTTTTTCTTAAATCTATCTTTTCGCACAAAGTATAATAATATATTAATTATTCCTCTAATTCATCTGCAAATACTCTTTCAATATGCATTGCTAGGTATCCTATTTCTACTGGCTTAACTTCTTTTTTTAATTCTCTACCTAGTTTTTTGCATATATATTCAGCAATTTCAAATGATTTTGGGAATCTTTCACTAATGTAATCATTCATATCAAGTTTTATTGTTTCTCCTTTTAATAGTCTCGCCGCCATATATTTTATATGGTTCATAAGACGATTATAGGATAATGATTCGATATCTATTTTCTTTCCTGTACTCTCTTCAATGGAAGTAATACAAGACCTAACTAACATTGCTATTTCCATTGCTTGTGATACTTTTTCATTTCCCAGGCTTGAGTGAATATGAAGTGCTATATAGCCTATCTCATCATCATTTATTTCAATACCTTCTATCTCTTTTATAATATCTTTTCCTTTACATGCAACCTCATATTCTTCTGGAAATAAAGCTTTGATGTCTTGTGTTAACGGATTACTAATTTGTTCATTATTTTTTATTCTTTTAACTGCAAATGCAATATGGTCTGCTAAGGGGCATAAAATGTTCTCATCTACTTTTTGAAATTTCTTTTCTGCTTCCAAAATTATATTATTTGTAATTTCTAAAATTTGAGGCTCTATATTATTTATTATCTCTTTAGCCAAACCTCTTCCTGTTTCCTGCTGCAAGAGATATATGCGTGCATTATCTGAAGCTTCAATACGTTCATTAACCTTTTTTTGAAAACCTATACCTTTTCCAAGTAAAATATACTCTTTATGATTCTCCATATTTATAGCGAGTATACCATTATGATTTAGTGCTTTTATCACTCTGAACATTTTATACCTCCTCTTTTTATACGCTATTTAATTACATCAACTGCAATTATAGCTTCTCCTGCTTTTACATACCCATTCTTTAACAAACGTACCTTTTGATTGCTATTTAATGCAGTACAGATACATGGTGATGCAATAGATGGTGCATTATCTTTTATGAATTCTAAGTCAAAGCTTAATATTTTATCTCCAGCTTTTACTTTATCCATTTCCTTTACAAAAATTTCAAAACCTTTTCCATCAAGCTTTACTGTATCTATTCCTATATGAATAAGTAATTCAATTCCATCAGTTGTAGTTAAACCCACTGCATGCTTTGATGGGAATACAAAGCTTATTACTCCATCTGCTGGAGCTGTAACATTTCCATCACTTGGAACAATTACAGCTCCATCTCCCATTATCCTGCTTGCAAATACCTCATCAGGTGCTTCAGATAAATCTCTTACTTCACCCGTTAATGGACTACTTAAAATTACTGTACTTATAACTTTTCCTTGAACTTCTTTTGCAATTTCCTTTTCTGACTCTTTTTCTAATATAGCATTAGTAATAACTTCTTCATCTGGTGCTGTCGCCAAATACTCTTCTAAATCTGATTTTATAAGAGTTACTCTTGGACCATATATGATTTGAACTCCTGCACCTCTATGAAATATTCCAGATGCTCCGGTTTGCTTTAATAAAGTTTCATTTACCAATTTATAGTTATGTACTGTACAACGTAATCTAGTTACGCAACAGTCAACATCTAAAATATTTTTCTTTCCTCCAAGTCCTCTGCATATCATAGCTGAAAGTTCATCTACATCTCCATTTTCAGCATTCTTCTTTGCTTCCACATCACTTCTAGTATAAAGTTTAACTTCATCTGAATCTTCACGACCTGGAGTCTTTAAATCAAATTTCCTAATTAAATATGTGAATAATAAATAGTATACTACAAAATATATGATTCCTACAACTATAATCCATATCCAACTTGTTTTAGCATTTCCTTGCAAAATACCAAATAAGAATAAATCAATAAATCCACCAGAGAAAGTCATACCTACTCCAACATTTAACATGTGCATTAACATATAAGAAAGCCCCGCAAATACACAGTGAATTCCATATAATGCTGGTGCTACGAATAAGAAAGTGTATTCAATTGGTTCTGTTATACCAGTAAGCATTGAAGTTAATGCTGCTGATAATAATAATCCACCTACCACTTTCCTCTTTTCTGGTTTTGCACAATGATACATTGCAAGCGCTGCTCCTGGCAATCCAAATATCATAAGTGGGAATTTACCAGACATAAATCTTGTTGCTGAAACACTAAAGTGTGTTATTCCGGGAGTTCCAAGTTCTGCAAAGAAAATGTTTTGAGCACCTTCAATAACTTTTCCACCCACTTCTGCTGTACCACCAACAGCTGTTTGCCAGAATGGTAAATAAAATACGTGATGAAGACCAAAAGGTATTAGTAAACGTTCCATTAATCCATATACCCATGTTCCTGCATAACCTGATGCTAGTACTATGTCTCCAACTTTATAAATACCAGCTTGAACTGGAGGCCAAATATAAAACATTAAAATTCCAACAATCAAATAAGCAATTGAACTTACAATTGGAACAAATCTAGTTCCACCAAAGAATGATAATGCTTGTGGTAATTCAATTTTATAATACTTATTATGTAATGCTGCTGTGCCAAGGCCTACGATAATGCCACCAAAAACACCCATTTGTAATGAAGTAATACCAAGTACTGAAGTATATGCACCACTTAAAAGACCTTCAGTTCCACCATGAATTTTAACCATAGCACCAATTGAAGCATGCATTATAAGAAATGCAATTCCTGCTGCTAACGCTGCAACTTCTTTTTCTTTTTTGGACATACCTATTGCAACACCAATTGCAAATATCAAAGGTAAATTTTCAAATACTATATTTCCTGCATCATTCATTACTGAAAGAAATACATTAATAAATGTACCAGGTCCAATTAAACTTGTAAGTCCATACGTATCAATCATTGTTGTATTAGTGAATGAACTACCTATACCTAAAAATAAACCTGCTACTGGTAAAATGGCAATTGGAAGCATGAACGATCTTCCTACACGTTGCAAAATACCAAAAATTCTGTCTTTCATTCTTGTTCTCCTTTTCTATGAGATTATTTTTGTATACTAAGATGTTTTTTAGGCACTTGAAAATAACTAATAGACAAACATACTATGTCTATCATTTTTTAATTGCACTTTAGATACGCTTGGGCACAAAATTAATTTAAGATTTGGTTTTTATTATTCTCGAATTTACTGAAATATTAAAATAAAGTTATAAAACATAAATATCCAATTTCCAAAATATAATTACCAAAACCCTCCTTAATAAATTCCTTAACTGCTTCTGTATTGTTTCCAATAATTCTTGAAAAAGCTACAATATAATTTTTTACATCTTCGATATCTATTTCTTTATTTTTGTCCATACAATATTTCAAAAACACGGCATACCTTATTAATAAGTACTCCATTATAATAGTTTGAAAAGAAATAGCCATCTCTTCAATATCCTCACTGACGCAACTGCTTATAATCTTAGCTACAATGCAATTTTCAATTAGCAGATCATATTGCTCAAACAGATCTTTATACTTCTTCCATTTAGGTAAAAGACTCCTAATATCAATATTTTCCGCGAAATTAGAGATATCCTTCAAAAAAACTTCTAATACTGAAACTTCCTTATAATTTTGTACAATATCTAAAAATAAATAGTTAATTTCTTCAATTGAATCATTTATGTTTAACTCTATTTCCCCAAATGTATCTACAAGTCCTTGTATATATTCTTTATTCTCATATCTTTCTAGTTCTATTAATAAACAATCTTCCATAAGGTTATCATTTTCTAAAATAGCCAATAACATTTGAATGCTTATAATCATCTTTTCTTCTATCTTAAAATTTTCCTGCCTTATAATATTAATCAAGACTTCTCTGATTCTAAGTTCTAGTAAATCACTTTTTAAGTTAAAATCAGTTTCTAAATTTATATTTATTTTGCCAGATATTCTGTTTATTAGTTCTACTACTTCAGGACATGCGCATGACAACGAAAGTTCTTTTTTATCTTCGAATACATTCTCTATTCTAGGAAACATATGGCATGTCGAAGATAAGTACTCTTCTCCATGATTTTTTACTATCTCACATAATCCCTTTATATCTAAAAACGGGCAAGTTTCATGAGTTTTTTTGTTTATAAAATACTCTGTTTTTCCTTCGCCTTTTTTTATTTTCACATTACTTATAATATTATTATTTTCTTTTCCCCATTTAATATAGGTGTCAACATCTATATTTATGTCCCATCCTTCACAGCATGTGAATTTACATTTATCTGCTGTGCACTTAAATTCATCATAATTTGTAATTTTTAAAACATTTATTCCCTTATTCATATATTGTAACTCCGATTTTTCATAATGTTAGTTTAAACTATAACTATTATAATAGACTTCTAGGGTTTTAGTATACTATATTGATACAAAAATGGAATTCATTTTTAACTCACTCTTAAAATATTAAATTCTTATTATCTTTAATAATAGCATTTTCCGCTGCATCTTCCATTAAACAGCTTATCCCTTACTTCTTTTTCATAAGTCTCACTATCTTCAATATCATCTAATATGCATATGGCTTTTTTTAAATTATGTACATCCTTTTCCATATTCTCAATAGAATTTCCTCTTCCAACTACTTTTAAATGCGTTACACCAGCTTTTTTTAGTTCCTTTAAAGAACATAATCCACAGCCTGTCCATCCAAGGATATATGCACCCTCTTCAGAATTTTCTATATCATGCTGATTTTCTATACAAAATTCCTCGTTAATATCGGTATCCTTATAGTAAAGCTCAAATCTCCTATCAACATCTTGAAAGTTATTTGCATATTCACTCACTTTTGATAAACTATACGGCATTTTACATAAATGTATCATTTCATCACAATGAAGAGAAGAACAAAAAGCCCCTGTATAATGGCATTTCTCATTCAATATAAATGCTTCATACTCTAAGTTCTTAACTTTATTACTACTTATACAAGATTCAATATCTCTAATTGTATTTTTTCTATGAAATATATAACGGGATATATCTAGTTTATTAAAAAAATCAATGGAAAGGCAATTTAGTTCAGCACACTCTCCACTTAAATGTATAGAACATTTTATATTCTTTTCTTTTAAATATAGTATAAGTGCTATGTCTGCTATAATAAAATCATTAAAGCCAATATTTATCAAATCTATTATTATCTTAGCTATCGTTTCATATTGTTCTTCAAGGTAATATAAATAATTGAAGGTTATGCTTACTGGTACTTTATATACTTCAACCATTTTTTTAAGTATCTTCATATCCTCAAGAGATCCTATCTGAATATTGTAGTAAAGTACTTCTCTTCTGTTTAAAGGAAATAAACTGCCATATTTTTTATTCCATTCATAAGGAACATATCCGCAAAATACTTCATCTGCTCCTGCTTTAACTAGTGCTATATAATCATCAATACATCCAAGTCCGGCTACTATCTTCATTATATTTTCCTCCTGGGTACACAAAATAATAAAATATGTATGCTTATCTATATACTTAAATAAAATTTAAAACTATTCTATCTATTCCACTATTTATGTAATTCTCTAATTCCTTAAAATTCCTAAGCAGTGTATCATCAAAAGCAAATAAAGAATTATACCTTCCAACCATTTTTAAGTGCTTTGGATAAGAAAACACATAATCTCCGCAATACTTGGGGCAGTTTACAACAAGCTTCTGATTTCCTCTATCCATGGTTGTACACATTGCATATAATGGACAATATTGTGATGTATTGGTTTGATAAAAGGGAATATGCATGCTATGGCATCCCTTTGCAATAGAAATCTTATATCCACAATTTTCATACTCATATCTTTTAATTTTACACTCTTTCAGAAATCTATTAAAAATCGAACTATTAAGAATGTTTTCTCCTACAAGTTTCTTATTTTCCATAAATCCTTTTTTATAAATGTATCTTGGATCCTTTTTTCTCTTATTTAATAATATTCCTAGCGAGAGCTTAAAATAATCTGTTTTATCCTCAACCAATTTTAGCATTCCAAAATCATTTACTACAATTTCTATTGATCTATTATTTTTGCGGCACCAATTATATACTTTATGGAGAACACCTTTTGTTTTTTCTATATACTCATCTCTCATGTACGTGAAACATAATGTTATTTCAATTCCTTCTTCTTGAGCCTTTTGCATCATATTCAGTAACAATTTCACTTCAGGAAATAAATTATGACAAAATTCATTTCCAATATAAATACGCTTAATATCTTTTTTAAATAACTTATGATTATCTATAAAATTCTCTTTTAAATAATTCTTCTTAAAAACTTTAATATGGTTGTTCATATACTTTCTATATAGATAATAATTATCTAAGGAAATAGCTAATTCCAATAAATCCATAATATTCTCGTTCCAGCCTGAATAATTTAATCCTGACATCCAGTCCTTCTTTTGCTCTAAATAATATTTATAAAATTCATAATCTAATTCTGCTGGATATCCAACCATTTCCTTTGAAAACTCGTTCTCATCACCAAAAGCTTTCAATGTAATATAATTTGAATAGTTTTTAAAAATATTTCTTACATTATATAAATACTCTTGATTTTTAATACAAAAAACGTATGTTAAACTAAAATCATCTTTTATCTTTTCTATGATGCTATAATCTTCTATTATTACTTCTTCGTATCTAAATTCATCAAATATATAAAATACTACTTTTATACAGTGTATCTTTTCTATTTCTTCAGCTATGCGCACAGTTAACTTTTCAGGAGATATTTTTAAAATACGCACTTCTCTATCATCTAATAAACAACTTACGAGTCCAGATGGCAGTAATTCAACTTCTTCTTTTTCCAAAATAATACCTCCTTTTCATGGATTCTCATAATAAACATCTGTTTCTTTCCACAGCAATTATACTTCATAATTGTATCAACTGGCACTACTCCTATTTCAAGAAAATTTAGTATTAATCTACAATTTCACTTGATATAGTACTTCTAGTTTCATTTTTCCTCGCTAATAAATTTTCTAAGCTTGCTGAAAAATAATAACTTAAAATAACCCATACTATATCACCTATAATTCTCATGATAGTATCCATTAGAGACATATTAAATGCTAGTCGCATATTAAAAACAAATGGCATAAAAATAAGATACATGCCCCAGTTAAGACCAAATATTATAATCCCAAATTTAATTGCACTTTTTAATATTGATGATGACTTAGTTACTTTTCTTAAAAGCAAGTAGCTAATACCAATACATGTGCCCATTAATAATGTCCAAAAAAATGTATAAAAAGGCATTTTGTTATATCCAGATGTGATAATCTTAGTATAATAAAGTAAATACCTTCCAATTAGAAAAACAATAGAAAATATTAAAAGCGGTATAAACAAATTCTCTCTACAACTATCTTTTTCCGAATCAGTTCTAGCTATAAATCTTCCTAAAAGCAATCCAATTACTAATATTGGCACAAAATCACAAATACCCATAAATAATTCAAACTTCGGGGTCGTTCCCCAGAGAGTAGGGCCTTCTAACATTCCCCATAACCAAAGTATACCTATTGCTGTGCCATATTTTAAACCTTTTGCTACCCTTGTTCCTGAAATCTTATCTTTATATCTATGAAAAACATATACAAGTACGCCAAATGTAATTAAGAAATATATTACAGCTGTTAACTCAAATCCTAAAGTTTTTGTTAAAAAGCTTCCTGTTATTTTATTTGGTGTATTCCCGTCACTCGGGTTCATCATATGAACAAATATATCAAATATACTCCCCAAAATAACTATAAGAATATACCTTACTTTTTGATTACCCATTAATCAAACCACCAATCCTTTTCTAAAGTTTTCATAGATTATCCACTTCCTGTATTAACAATTTATATAAGTGTTTAAGATTTAAAAGTATTTTCGTTTTTACTTTCTCTTCACTATCTTCAAATCCTCGATGGCTGATCCATTTGCATATTTCACCATTTAAATATCCAAATAATATATCACCAACCTCTTCCGCTCTTTTCTTATTAATTCTATTACTACACGCCTTCAAAATTTTTTCATTAAATTTTTCACCAGCATTCTTTATCACTTCAAATACTTCACTAGAAGGTTCTCCTTTTATGTTGTCTAACCACATAAGCCTATACCAGCTTACATGTTGAAATGAAAAATCAATCATATTTGCTAATAATAAGTATAGTTTTTCTTCTAAATCATCTGTTTTATCTAAATTAGAATCTGAATATTCAACCATATTACGTATAGCTTGTCCTAGAGACTCCCAAAAAATTTCATCTAAACCGTCGAAATAGTTATACAAGTTTGTATGATTGCATCCAATTCTTTTAGCAATTCCTCGTAAATTTACATCTCTCATCCCATCATTTTCTTCAATTAATGCTAATGTTGTTTCGATTATAAGTTCCTTACTTATATTCTTTTTGTTTGTTTGCATTTTATCACCTCATTTATATAACCAGCGGTTATAACCACTGGTTATATATTACCATCACAATAATTAATTGTCAATATTACCCTAAAACTTATTATTACTACATATTTTCCTTATATATCACTTGGCTCTTTATGAAAAAATTCATCTCCTAAATTATTAAAACCATAACTGAGTTATGGTTTTACCTTATCTATATTCAAATTTTGTATACTTAGTTGCGTTTTATTTAGTAGAGATATTTAAATGAGTTTTTCTGGAATAAACTTAGAGGAAATCCTCTTTATCAAAATATAATCCAGTATCAAAAGAATGCCGCCTGCTATAAACATCACAAAATTACTGAGCAAAAGCACACCTGTCATTTGACCTATTAATACAAGAATCACCGGAAGTACAAGAAGGCCACTTACCTGCTGTGCTTCTTGAAAAGTTTCTGACTTTGCTGATACCATTACAGTAAATATTAACGATAATAAATTTATAGCAGGTGAAATCCAAAGTATAATTATAAGCCATTCTATATTGGGGAAAATAAGTTCTCCAAAATACATAAAGCCGCCTATATTACATATAATTCCAAAGACTACAAATGAAATCAAAGTTACCATGTAAGATGGTAGAAAAACGCCTAGAATCTTGGCTCTGAGCAATTGCTCCATAGATATTGGTGTGTAAAGGAGAGATTCTAAAGTTTTATGTTCCTTCTCTCCCACAAAACTGCTGGCCCCAATAACTCCTGAACACATTATAGGAATTATAAGAAAATATGATGGAAACATATAATTTACCATAACTTTTATTAAAAGCTGAGCAGGAGCATATTCAAAAGATAACTTTTTAATAAGGGGAGCAATCTTTGTCATCATACTAGAATCATTTCCAACAAAATTAGCACCTATAAAAAGTGCAAGTGGCATGATTACAATCAAAATAATTGGTACTATAGTCATAGGTAAAATGACGCGTTTGGAACTTGTTATTTCATTTATATCTTTAAATATCAATGCTTTTTCACTTCTATTCATATCTTTACCACTCCAGACTTACAATGTTATATCATTAGGTGTACCTTTTATATATTTAAAGTACAATTGTTCCAAAGACCATTTCTGCTGTATCGCCTCATAAATTTCCCCACCACTTTTCAGTATATTTTGTATTAGACAATTTACCTCTTTATCTCCTAAAATAGGTTTAATATATATATCATTACCTTCATGGATAAATCCAAATTTCTCTGAAATATTCTTACCTCTAATTTTCAAGTGAAGAGTTGCATTTTTCCTTGAAGCTAACTCATCAAAGGTACCTAAACCAAGAATACTGCCATTATTTATAAAGCCGTATTGAGTACAGATATCCTCAGCATATTTTAATTGATGAGTACAAAGAAAGATTGTAACCTCGTTTTCTTCTGCAAGTTCTTTTATAAGTCTTGTAACATTAAGTGCATTCTCTGGATCTAAGCCAGAAGTTGGTTCATCAAGGAATAGTACTTTAGGATTGTGAACCAAGGCCAAGCCCAAGGACACTCTCTTTCTCATTCCTGTACTAAAAGATTTCACTTTTTTATCCTTTACCTCTAATAATTCCAGTCTTTGTAATATGAAATCAGCACGTTCATTAAGCAAATTTTCTTCAATTCCATGCATTTTTCCAAAGAATATTAGATTTTGCTTAGCAGTAAGATTCTCATAACAAGAGGAACTTTCAGTCATAACTCCGCATAGCCTATGAATCTCAAGATTATTTTTCCCCACAGGTATCCCTAAAATATCCGCATAACCTGATGTTGCTGAAAGAATCCCATTGAGAATCCTAACTGTAGTAGTCTTTCCTGAACCATTAGGACCCAGAAATCCAAATATTTCACCTTTTGATATACTAAGACTTATATTATTTAAAGCATTAATCTGACCATCATAAGATTTTTTAAGATTTTCTATATTTATTGCATTCATCTTCTTCCTCTAATTTTCCTTTCAATTTTTTAACAAGCAAGATATATCTTTCGTCATCTTCTAATGATTTAAATGCAGGATTTTCAGCAACGGCACTGACAAGGTTTTTCTTAATTGTTATCTCATCTACTGGAGCATTTACTCCAATACAATTATTCTCCTCAAGCCATTTATCCACTTTAGTAAAATATTCATTTCCTTTAAATCTTAATGGAAATTTTATATTACAGACAGTGTTTACATATTTCTTTAGTGCATTTATTGCTTTTTCTTTCTTTTTTTGAATCAAATATCCTTGTGCAGCAACAATATGAATTCCAAAAACATCATTGGTACAAATCTCATTAAGCTGAAAACAATCAATTATCTGAATTCCCTGTGAATAAATCTTTTCAAACGAAATTGGCTCCATCATATTTAAATAAAGATAATTGTTTAGCAGGGTTAATACATTTATTACCTTATTGTAAAGTAGTATTTGATTCACTTCATTTGCCTTGGCATTTTCCCCTTGCATCTGATATGCATTAATCAATATAACATCCTCACCGCTATATGGTGATAATTTATTATCTAATAATCGGATAACTTTCTCGCTATTTCCAAGTACCATCTCTGCCAATGCTTCCATAGTATTTGCATTTTTGATGTCAGAAATGCTGTCTGATTCCTCTTTTATTCTTTTACTCAGCAATATACATTGCTGAAGAATTTCTTTTCTCATTGCATTATCTTTTCCCAAGATTGAGTAGTTTAATAACAATTGAATCATAGAAAGCAAAAAAGGAAAGCAGGAATAATATTTTTTTATTAATTCTTTACACTGATTAACTACTTCATCAAATGGCTTTACGGCAAATTCATGTGAAAGTGTATTATAAACTTTTTTAATATCTTCCTTTATAAGCTGTGGGGAATACCCCAATAATTCATCCACCGAAATATTAAAATAAGTTGCAAGCTCAGGAAGAAGTAAAATATCAGGAAAACTTACTCCTGACTCCCATTTTGAAACAGATGCTTTTGAAACTCCAATGTAATCTGCCAGCTGTTCTTGGGTTATTCCTTTCTCTTTTCTCTTCTTAATAATGCATTTACCTATATTTAATTCTTTCATACCTATCACCTACCTCTAATAATAGTTTATGCGTTGATCTACTCCACGTAAATGGATTCCTAGTTGATATTAGTAGAAAAAGTTAACTTGCAAGAAACTTAATTTCAAAAAAAAACCACGAAATTAGATTTTCGTGGACATTATTTTGTAGGCAAGACAAACTTTTAAAACCTACTATTATTCGTTTCTTTTATATGCCTATTAAATAGGTATGTTTTCATTTTCAAGTATTTGATGAATCTTATACTCATTCTCTGGATTATTCATACCGTTATCTTCAATGTTTTTTAAAATAAATTCCCCTTTATCACTTAGGATATGATAGCAGACTGAACCCATGCCATTTTTGATTTTAATAATATTCAATATTGCACCAATACTATAGTTTTCTGCTATCAATTTAGAAATCATAAGTTTTTCTTTTTCTAAGCTATCATCTTTTCTCCAGTATTTAGATCCATTCCTTGTACGTGATAACAACTTACTATCTACTAACCCTCTTCTTATTAAAAAATAATCTCCAAATGTGTGATAATTGTCAATTATATTGTTAACTTCTTTTTCAGTATAAAAACGATCGCATTCAAACTTACTTGCAATATATTCCAAAGCCTTAAATTTCAATTCACGCTTTGAAGGCCAACTTTTTAATTTACCTGCACTATCGATAAAATTATTGATATTGCTCATATTTACATCTCCTTACCCTTTTAACCAATATTCTTTACAATCTTTTGTTCTTTCCATAAAGCCATATTGAATTAAATATCTTCTTATGGTTGCAATATCATCGTAGACTTGTTTTAATATTTCATTTACTTCTTTTTCAGAATACCTCTTATCTGAATCAAATAAAGTTGATATTTTCCTAAGTACGACTATTTTTCTTTTCTCTTTTGTAGGGAAAGATTTTAACTGTAGTTCCCCTGATAAATCAAAGTATGTTTTGATTATTTGATCTTGCTCTGAATTTGTAACTTCGTACCTTTCATCAACCATTGTTGCACCGCTGTGTAATTTAACAAACTCTTCTTTTGTATCCCTTTCTAAGGATCTCTCAACTAACTCAAAAATAGCTAGGTATGCCTTTGCTTGTTTAGCTTTCTCTCTAAACATAAATCTTTGATGACGTACTGTTGCAGGTGATAGTCCATTTTTCTTAGCAATTTCATTATCAGTTAATCCGATACAAAGATCATTTAATAAGCTTTTTTGATTATCTGTAATTCCTATATACTTTTTATCAAATCCTAATAAAATTTCAAGCATAGAACCATGTTTTTCTTTAACATGAAAAATCACTGCTTTTTGGGCTTCAAAAAATCTTCCATTGAACGGATAGACTTCACCTACTTCAAATATCTCCCCACAAATTAGACATTTATATATTCCTTTATCTAAGCTAAACGTATATCCATTTTTCATATCCTCAAAGTCAGCTTCTAAAATCAGTTTTTCATTCATATCAACAACACCCTTTATTCGTTTATGTATTATATAAACATATTAGCAAAACGTTTATAAAAAGTCAATAATCTGATCCATACATGGTTTAATTATCCATTATAAAATAACAAGCGATTCTATACGTAACAATAAAAAAATACGACCACCTGTAATTTCAATTTAAGCTGTATACAGATGATCGTAGTTTTTATGTTATATTAGATACTTAATTTTTAAAATCTATATTATATGCTGGTTTACTTAAGTAATTCTTCAATCTTTTCTGAAATTTTCTCTGGTTCGTATGTTGGAGCAAATCTCTCAACAACGTTACCTTCTTTATCTATAAGAAATTTAGTAAAATTCCATTTAATTTCATCACCAGTAGTAGTAAATCCTTTTTCTTTAAGAAAGTTATAGAGGCCTTCTGATGCTTCATCTTCTACAGCCTTTGGTGCCTGTTCTCTTAAATATTTATATAGATAGCTTGCATTTTCTCCATTTACATCAATTTTTGAGAATGTCTTAAAAGTTGTATTATACTTTAGTTGACAAAAGTTTACTATATCCTCATCACTTCCTGGTGCTTGTTCAAAAAACTGATTACACGGAAAATCTAGTATTTCAAATCCCTTGTCTTTATATTTTTCATATATCTTTTGTAAGCCTTCATATTGTGGGGTATATCCACATCCAGTTGCAGTATTAACTATTAATAATACTTTCCCTTTATAGTTTTCCAATGAAACTTCATTACCGTTTACCTCTTTAACTTTGAAATCATAAATCATTTTAATCTCTCCTTTTATTTAATAATTTCTTTCATATCATTTTTTATCTTTTCCGGATTTTTATAGGTGCATATCTTTTCATAACCTTTCCTTCTTGATCTATAAAAAATTTAGTACAATTCCATTTAATTGTCTTACTTTGTATTCTTCCATCTTAATTTCTTTTCCATTCATCTTTCTTGCACTATAATCATAAAATTTCATATTTATATACCCTCTTCAATTTAAATCAAGCAATTTATAATTTTTATAAATTTAATTTAACTCAATTAATACTCTTAAAAAACTTGCTTAAACAATATTTTATTAATCAAATAGTCCAAGCACTTCAATTACTAATTCTTATATATTATATTTATTCATAGTAGTCATTTTAAATTTTATAAAATTAAATTTTGTAAAATCTTTTTTCTATATTAAGTATATTTTTATTTTTCTATTTTGTCAATATCATATAAAATACTTTTTTCTTCAAAGGATTACTTTAATTATTATTACTGTCATTGAGATTTCTTTCTCCTTCCAATTAAATACATTTACTACTTGCAGAACTATAAGTTGGACACTATACTATATTAGGTAGCATATCCTTTATTATGTACTGTGGCACATTCAAAAACGAAAAAAATCATGGTAAATTTGACATGTTATTTTTCTAATGTGCTTAATTAAAACCCATGAAATGAGAGGGCTGTTTATGAACAAGAAAGAGATATTAGAATTAAAAAGACGATTAAAAAAGGACGAGTGTACATTTACCAGAATGTGTGGCTGCTATGTAGATGGCCAGAAAAATATTGTTTTAAAAATTAAAGAAACTTTTTTAAACCTAGAAGAAGATGTCTTCTTTAAATATCTGGAGATTGCTAGCAAGACATTATCAGGAACAGTTGGAAATAATCTTCTAGAACTCAACTTTCCTCTTGATGAAGAAAATATAGGCGGCAGACAACTTTCTCTATTGGAACTGAAGAAAAGCAGATTAAAAGATGATACTTTGCTTGATGACTTCTACAAATTAATTATTGATAGTTACGACTATACAGGTAATTTTCTGATACTTATTTTTCACGATGCTTATGATGTAATGACGAAAACTACAGATAATCTGAAATTAGATGAATCCGAAGAAGTATATGAATACCTGTTATGTGCAATATGTCCAGTATCACTTTCAAAGCCAGGTCTTGGATATATTGAAGATGAAAATAAAATTGGAGCACGTATTAGGGATTGGGTAGTTGGTCCCCCTGATCTAGGATTTGTATTTCCAGCTTTTACAGACCGTAGTACGGATATTCATTCTATTATGTACTATACAAAGGATGCAAAAGATCCACATCCTGAATTTATGGAAGAGGCTTTAGGCTGTAGTTCAAAGCAAACTGCTACTGAGCAGAAAGAAGCCTTCCATACTATTATTCATAAAGCCGTTGGGGGTGACGATGAAAAATCTGAGCACTTCTTCATGGAAATTCAAGAAACTCTTAATAATATAGTAGATGACCATAAAACTGTTAATGGAAAAAACGCTGAACCTATAGTTTTGACTAACGATAATATTCAAGATATTCTAATTGAAAGCGGCATTCCTGAAGAAATACTCACAAAAATCGAGAAATCTTATACAAGAGAATTTGGTGATACACCTCCAGTAGTAGAGAATTTAATAGATAAAAAAGCCCTGGCAGCAAATGAACAAAGAAAAAAGGAAGAACGCCTTGAAAAGAAAGTAAAAATATTAGAAGAGAGACTTGAAAAAACTAAACAAGAAGCTGCATTAGATTTAGAAAAGGAAGCAGCTTTGAACTCAGATGTTGATATTACGTTAGAAGTAGATTCTGAAGCTATATTAGAAACTGAGACTAATATCATGTTAGAAGCAGATATTAATGCTAGTTTAGAACAAGTTTCTGACCATGAAATAGAAGCTAGTGATGATACTACTCCAAGCTATGATATTGTGCTTCAAGTAAAACCTCAGAAAGTAGCTCAAATAAAATCTCAAATAATTGACGGGAAAAAGTGCATTATTATTCCTGTGGATGATGATGAACAAGCTAAAGTAAATGGTGTTAACGCCTTGCTTTAATTTATTATGAAACATATCCTTCCATTATTTTCACTAAGAATTTGATTACAAAAAGCTAATATCTATAATTATTATGGATATTAGCTTTTTATTAATCTAATAAATTCTCAATACTTTATTTCTCCTGTTCCATAAATATTTACTAAAATTTATACGATTTCTACATATCCTTCTGTTCCATTCACGCGAATTAGCTGCCCATCTTTTATCAGTTTAGTAGCATTTTCTACTCCGACAACTGCTGGTAATCCATATTCACGTGCGATAACTGCTCCATGAGTCATGAGTCCTCCAACTTCGGTGACTAAGCCTTTTGCGGATACAAACAATGGTGTCCAGCTAGGGTCAGTAAAAGAGGTTACTAATATATCACCATCTTCTAGATCAGCATCTTCCATATTTAAAATGACACGTGCTCTTCCTTCTATAACTCCAGAAGAAACAGGTAAACCTGCAATAGCACCATCTGGAAGATTTTCTCGTTTGTATTTACCTGTAATTATTTCACCATCGGAGGTCATAACACGTGGTGGTATTAGTTTTTCATTTAATATGTGCTCGTCTTTTCGCTTCCCTATAGTATCATGATTAAGTTTATTGGTGCGCACTACTTCGCGAAGTTCTTCTAAAGTAAGGTAGTAAATATCTTCTTTTTCATGAATAACGCCATCTTGTACGAGTCGTTCCGCTTCTTTCATTAACGCTTTCTTATAAACAAAATAGCGGCTAATCATACCGTATTTGGGGTATTCACGGTAACCTATAAAATTCCTGATCAAGTCGATATTTCGCTTTGTTTCTTTGGCTTTTTGTTCACCATCCGGTAACTCTCTCAAGCGACTTAATAATTCTTGTTCTTTATTCAAAGCTTCCTGTCGTCCCTGCTCAAATTTCCTTTTACCAGCATTAGGCTCAAAGTTCTTGATATTGCTTAAAATCATAGGCACAAGTATAATTGGTTTTTCGCTGAAGCGAGTTCTAGTAATATCGATTTCTCCGCTGCATCGCATTCCAAATTTCTTAAGATAAGACAAGATCGCATCCCGAGTTTCCTTTCCACCATGAAACTTAATCACTTCATCTAAAAAGTTATCATCTTTTACATGTTGCAAAAAATCAACTATTTCCGGATAAGGACGTATCACATCTGCCACATCCATTAGTTCTAGGCCCATTTCCGAAGTAATATTGTTAGGTACAGATTGAGAAATGATATCAGCTGCATTTTTTTCCCCTAGCCAATCGTTCATCTTTTCGTTGATCCAAAGTGATGCATTTATGGCAGCCATAAATGCAGATGTACTTTGCGGATCAAATAAAATCCTCTTTAACTCATTTGTATCTTCTAGAATAAAATCAATTAAAGCTACTCCTGATGACCTTTGGATTTTTTGTTTTAACTCCTCTATGGATGATTGACTCTTCTTAATCAGCTCGGAAACGATTTTCGGATCCAATTCCTTTTGTGGCTCTGAAATTGCAGCGGATATACTTTTATTGCTTTTAAGGTCACTGTGTTCTTCTTTATCATTTGGTAAACATTTTATGAAATCTCGATCTATTATTGTCATAACTGCATCTTCTGTAAGCGGTTCGAGTTGTCTCATATTATTTAATAAGGTTTTTCTGCCATCTGATGAAGCCAGCATTGGTGCCACATCAACAAATAACCTTCCACCAGCTTTAAACCATCGGCCAAAAGATATTAACTCCTTTAAAGACATTCCGAGTGGCTTCAAAGGATCGGTCATCATTTGTTGATGCCCTACAGATAAATAGACATGTTTTTCTTCATCATTAGCTTCTGGGACTGGATATAAAGTAGTGATTGGTCGGCTTTGAACAATATAAAATGCATCATCAACCAAACACCATTCTATGTCTTGTGGACATCCAAAATGCTCTTCAATCTTTCTGCCCATATGCGTAAGTCTCAAAATCTGTTCATCCGTCAATACTTGCCTATTTTGCATTTCATGCTCAATCTCCAACTCTTTGGTACCACCATCTTTAAAAGCATAGATACCTAGCTTCTTAGTGGATATTTTCTTATCTACAATTTTATCGTTGCGTACTATATAATTATCAGCATTCACTAATCCAGAAACCAAGGCCTCTCCTAACCCGAAACTTGCATCAATGGATATCACTTTTCTATTACAAGTCACAGGATCAGCAGTGAATAAAATTCCTGCCGCCTTAGGGAATACCATCTTCTGAACAACCACAGAAATGTGGACTTTATTGTGGTCAAATCCGTTTTGAATACGATAAATTACTGCTCTCACTGTAAACAGTGATGCCAAGCACTTTCTGATATGATTTAAGATTGATTCCTTTCCAATAATATTTAAATACGTATCCTGCTGACCTGCAAAAGAAGCTGTCGGCAAGTCCTCTGCAGTTGCACTAGAACGTACAGCATAGGAATCTTTTTCACCAAGTTTGGATATGAAGCCAACAATCTCTTCGCTAATAGCTTCAGGTATAGTTATCCCTTCAATGACCTTGCGAATCTTACTGCTAAGTTCTCTGATTTTTTCTATGTCTTCTACCCTAAAATGCGATAATTCATCTAATAAAACTTTAAGTTCTTCATTATTTCCAGTTATCTTTTTATATGCTTCTGTGGTAACGCAAAAACCTTCTGGTACTATAATTTCAGTAAGAATAGATAATTCCCCCAAATTAGCCCCCTTCCCTCCAACCATAGAAATCTTTGTTTTATCAATTTCCTGAAAGCTAAGCACATATGAATTCATAAATATTCTCCTTCCTCTTTTTTAGATACGAATGACGTAATTCTCTACGAAGTGATTCTGTTCCTATGATACACACAATAAGCATATATTATAAGCCTGTTATTTAAAAATTTCATATGGTATAATAAAGTTGAGGGAAGTAATATCCATCTAATAATCCGTTCTAACACTAAAGGCACAGAGGTTAAAAAATTAATACAAATATGATTCCACAGATAAGGAAGAGAAAATTTGCGAGTATACATTGCTATAGATTTTGAAGATATCATTAAGGATTATTTTGATAAAACAACATCATATATAAAAAATCATTGTATTGAAGGCAGTTTTACAAAAAAGAATAACTTTCATTTAACAATTCGGTTCATAGGTGAAGTTGATAATCTTCAGATTTCCAAAATAAAAGAAGTGCTAGATATGGCCGCTTTAAAGATAAATCCTTTTGAATTATTAGTAAACAACTTAGGTATTTTTAAAAGGAAAAAGACAAACATTTTATGGATTGGAATAGAAGAAAATGCTGTTCTTTCTGAACTTCATAAAGGACTCTCCTCTCAATTAAAAGAATGGAAGATACCATTTTATGATAAACTTTTTATGCCCCATATAACTTTAGGGCGAAGGGTGTTATTTCATGAAGATGCTGAAGAATTGAATAACTTAATTCAATTTGAAAGAATTACTATTCCAGTAAAAGCAATAACCTTAATGGCTAGTAAAGAGGAAAATGGACAACTGAATGGTGTACAGATTTATCAAGTTAACCTAAAGGCTTTTCGCTCCTTCTAATTTAATAGAAGGCAACCTCAATAGCAATTTTTACTACATTTTGAGATAGCCCTCTTCCATTTCAATATATTTATTTTATTATTATTTAAGATGAAAGATCATTTTTAAATTTAGTTGACTGCAACTTCAGCTAACACATTAGGATTAATTCTTTGAGTTGCAATTTGTTTTAGGACAGTTCTCTTAATTTTTCCTGTTGAAGTTAGCGGAAATGAATCAATGAATTCTACATATTTAGGTAACTTATGTTGTGATACTTTCCCATATAAAAATTTTAATATATCTTCTTTTGTGATTGTCGAAGTTTTAGTAACTTTAACAAAAGCAAAAATTTCTTCTCCAAGAATTTCATCGGGAATACCAACCACTATAGCATTTTGAATTTCCGAATGCATAATTAGATGATTTTCGATATCTGTTGGAGAAATATTTTCTCCCCCTCGAATTATTATATCTTTACGTCGTCCTTTAATAGATAAATATCCATCTTCATCTATAAGGGCAACATCACCTGTACGAATCCAATTATCAACCATTGTAATATTAGTAGCCATGGGATTGTTATAATAACCAAGCATACTATATGCACTTTTGACATATAGTTCACCTTCTGTATTTGGAGGAAGTATTTCTCCAGTTTCAATGTCACAGACTTTTATTTCTACATGTGCAACTGGCTTTCCGACAGTATTTATTTTAGGATCATTTTTATCAAAAACTGGAGTTTGAGTTACACCTAAAGTTTCAGTTTGTCCAAAAGTATTACTTAATTCTGTAATATGAAGGCGTTCCATTATTTCTCTCATAAGGTTTTCAGACGAAACTGCTCCTGCAATCATTCCTACTCTTAAGCTTGATAAATCATATGAATCACACTTACTCATCAAATACTGATACATTGTTGGAACTCCATGAAAGCCTGTACACTTTTCTTTTTCAATTGCTTGAAGTGCAACATCAGTTTTAAATTTTTTCAATAAAACAACTTTGCTTCCAGCTAAAAGACCTAGAAGTGCTGTATATTTCCCACCTAATATATGATTTAACGGCAATGAAACTAAAATTGTATCTTTTGAAGTATAATGATAATTTTCATTAAAAGAAAGAGGTCCATTTAATACTGCACTATGGTTAAACATAATTCCTTTTGGATTTCCAGTGGTTCCAGACGTATATAAAATTGTAGCCATATCATTGGGTAAAACACTATTAGAAATAGCTATAAGTTCATCGTCTAATACCCCTTTCATTTCAGACATGATTAATCCTAAGTTAAATAATGTTTTCATTTTCAAGGTTATTTTAAGATAAGTGAATTTTTCTAAATCAACTTTTTCAATCATCTCTTTGTCATCTACTATTAATATTCTTGATTCAGATTGTTTTAGCATATAATCTATTTCTTCTTCTGTTGATGAATAACTTAAGCATACACACACAGCCCCTATCTTCAAGGTCGCTAAAAATACTATTATCCATTCCGGCGAATTACACGCGAGCAAAGCTACATGATCACCTTTCTTCACCCCAATAGATATTAACCCCTTAGCTATCATATCTATATTATGATTAAGTTTTTCAAAAGTGTATCGTCTCCTATCCTCAACGTAAACCAAAGCTTCCTTTTCCGTAAAATTATTGAATATCATAGTTGTATATGCCCCTATGGTTTCATTAATTAATTCCATCAATAATACACCTCTCACTCATATTTACATAGAATTTTAATTATAATACTTTAATATTTTAAAAGTAAAGTTATATGGGTTGATCCAGCAGCAACTGTACAAAATATTACATAATCACCACGTTTAACTTGTCCTCTTTTTATCCCTTCATAAAGTACAAGAAATGGGCTAGTAGTTCCTGTATATCCATAGGTATCAGCGACATAAAGACTTCTTTCTTCAGATATATCCATCTTTTCACGTAAAGTAACTACGTTTTTTAAAGCAATCTGTGAAAAACAAAACATGGAAACATCATTAATGGACAATTTATTTTTATCTAACATTGAATTTATATTTTCAATAGCTCCATCTATCCACCAAGTGCCAAAAGATTGCCATTTAACATACATTTCTTCTTTAGGGGTATCATACATATGTGCAAATCCACATTTAGGGAATCTAACATAATCAATAAAATCAGTATTAGCACATATTTTAGTATCAATTAATTTGCAATCTTCCTGAGTTCTTTCTAATATAAGTGCACATGAAACATCACCATATTGTCCATAGCACTCCTCATTTTCTGGGCTGACTTGTGGAGTCAGATAATCGCTACCAACTAAAAGCACCCTATTTATATTTAGACTAGTTGATATATATCTGTTAACTAAATCTAAAGCGTACGTCATTCCAATACAGTTTACATTCATATCATGGCAAAAACACTCTTGCTTACCTTTAATTGCACTATGAATGATTAAAGCAGAAGTTGGAGAAACATATTCTGATAACATGCCTGAATACACAATCATATCTATATCATTTCCAGTAAGATTTGATTTTTCTAATACAGCATGTGAAGATTCTATAGCCATGGTCAACGCATTTTCTGTTTCTCGATTAATTTCATATCTGTATTTCCTCCCCATAGTCTCTTCATAAAATTTTTTAACATCTTTTCCTTGATTTTTGAAGTGTTCAATGTAGTAATCATTATCAACAATATTTTTCCCATGATACACTTCAATATCTCTTATTTTTACGTTTTCCATATTTCTCTTAACTATATTTTACGATTCAATCATAAAGTATAGTTAAATTCACCTCCCCTTTGTATAATATTGGATATATATAACATAACACATTATTTGTAGAATTTCCATAAATTATACAAACATTTTACACAATTAACCATAACATATAGCTTATAGAAAGTGTAACATGAAGAAAATCAATATATGGAAAAAAATCATCTTTTCATCAAATATATGGTACGATATAATTGTATAAATAGTCTTTTACTAGAATAAGACATTATTAAAGAGAATGAATTGTATATTATTTATTCAAATTCATACTGATAAAATGTAAATTAAAATAGTATGGGAGGGATGAGATATGAATTTTTAATTATAGCAAAATTAATACTATAAAATAACGGAAAAGGAGTATTAAAAATGATAAATGAAATATCCGAAAATAAATTAATGGAATCTTTTTATACTATGATGCCATATTTTAAGCACTATTTTGGAACAGAATTAGGTTTTACTATTTCTAACACTGAAAAATTTCTTTTAGTTCAAGGTTCTGAAACTTTACAAATCAAACTAAAAGCAGGCGATAAAATACCTGAAGGCAGCGCTGCCGATGTATGTTTAAAGAAAAAGAAAGTTATACATATTACAGTACCGAAAGAAGTGTTCGGATTTCCCGTAGAAACAATTGGAATTCCAGTTTTTGTTGATGGTAATCTAGAAGGTGCATTGGTAGTAAGTATGAGTGTAGATAGGACAGAAAAGAAAGAGAAAATTACTAATTTAGCCAATACCTTATCAGAATCATTGACACAAATGAGTTCAAGCGTAGTTAACATGTCTAATACATTCCAACAAATAAATCAAACAAATACAAGTATTAGAAATTTTATCCAAGAAACAAAGGAGAATTCTAAGAAAACTGATGAAGTTTTATCCTTTATCGATGGAATTGCTAAACAAACTAATTTACTTGGATTAAATGCTGCTATTGAATCAGCTAGAGCTGGAGAATATGGAAAAGGTTTTGGTGTAGTATCATCTGAAATACGAAATCTTTCAAACTCAACAAAAGAATCAATAAATCAAATAAATGTAATTTTAAATAATATACAAAATTCAATAAATGAAATATATGAAAGATTTCAATCTTCTAATGATTTATTAGAAAATCAAACAGCTGGTCTTCAAGAAATTACTGCCACCATTGAAGAACTTACATCTAATGCAGTAATCTTAAGTGAAATTGCAAACGAAATGTAACAAATTGTCTAAAAGATTTTTCATATTCCATCCATGTTGAAATTCTTTGATATCTAAAAAAAACACGGCCATTTGTAAGCAACTATTTAAGCAACATACAAACGGTCGTGGATTTTATGGTGGATGCGAAGTGCGACCTTTAAAATCCACTATTAGATAATCCTATAATTGATCAACTCTTTTTAAATATCGACTTCACTGCTCGTTTCACCACATCAAAAAAACTTAACGAATAAACCATGCGATTTGGATCAACATAATTTCTAACTGTACGAAGTACTTTTTTTGCTTCTTTAGAAGAAAAAGTATATGTACCATTTTTCTTCGTCCTAATTGCATATCGTGGAATCCACTTTCCTTTAAACAATACAGATGCAATGACATAGTCAACTTCTTCCCAAGGAATTTGAATAAATTTACGATAATCACGAGAATTATAGAACTCAAAACCTTTGTCGCCAATCATAATCTTACCATAATCTGCAACCCCCGTAAAAGCTGTTGCTTCAATTGCTAAATCCACCTTTGTATTGAGTGATTCAACCATCTAATCCACCTCTTTTCTACTTATACACACATTTATTTCTATTATATATTTTGCATATAATTATATCAATTATTCAAAAGTCCATTAAAAGTAACACATATTTCATTAGTATTATAAAAATTATTTTTTTCACTTTACTTAAACCACTTTATATGTTAACAAAAGCCCAGGCTAAAAGCCTAGGCTAAGTAAAAAATGCTACATTAAACCGATTAAGTGGAAAACAATACCTATTGCGAATAACCCAAGAATAATGATAATAGGAGATACTTTCTTCTTAAGTAACCACATACAAATAAGTGTAATTATTAATCCTGCAAGTCCAGGAATTAATGAATCTAAGTTATTTTGTAGTGTTGTAACCTTAGTATCAGTTAATGACATACCTGATCCTTGTTGCAATAGAGCTTGCTTAATACCTTCTGCTCCAGCAGGAAGTTTGCTCCAATCTATGAATGCACCATCACTTAACTTAACAGATGATACTACTGGTGCAAATCTAACTGATACCCATCTGTTAACCAATGATCCTAAAATGAACATACCAAGGATGGATGCCCCTTTTGTAATATCTTGTAACATATTACCAGATAAATCATCACTAATACGAGATCCTGCTTTGTAACCAAATTCTTGTGTATACCACATGAATCCCATACGGATAATATTCCAAGCCAAGAAAAAGATAATTGGTCCAAGAATGTTACCAGCTAATGCAAGCGAAGCACCTAATGCCCCTAAAATTGGTCTTACAGTGAACCAGAAAACTGGATCTCCAATACCTGCTAAAGGTCCCATCATACCGATTTTAACACCTTGAATAGTTACATCATCGATTGGTGCACCATTTGCACGTTCTTCTTCCAAAGCTAATGTTACACCAACAACTGGTGAAGCTACATATGGGTGAGTGTTAAAGAACTCCAAGTGACGTTCTAGTGCTGCTGCTCTATCTTCCTTAGTTTTATATAATTTTTTGATTGCTGGAATCATAGCAAATGCCCAACCACCGTTTTGCATTCTTTCATAGTTCCAAGAACCTTGAAGGAAAAATGAACGGAACCAAACAGAAATACGATCCTTTTTTGTTAATTTTAATTCTTTTGCCATTTTCGTGTCCTCCCCCTTCTTAGTATCTATCGATAAGATCCCCTAAAGGATCACCAGTATTTGAACTTCCACCATTACCAGATCCACCTACTTTACCAAGTGCTAAGTAAATAAGGGCTATAGCTACGCCTATTGCACCTAATCCGATAAGTGTGATTTGTGAAACAGTTGCTAATACAAAACCAATTGCAAAGAATGGCCATACTTCTTTTGTAGCCATCATATTGATTACCATTGCATAACCAACAGCTACTACCATTCCACCACCGATTGCTAAACCACCTGTTAACCAAGAAGGCATAGCAGCAAGTAATGCACCAATTGGACCAGCACCGATTGCTAATACTAAACCTGCTGGAATTGCAATACGTATACCTTGTAAACAAATAGCAGCGATTTGCCACATTTCAATAGCTCTGATATTTCCTTCTTTAGCAGCAGCATCCATAAAATGTACAAACGCTGTAGCAATAGTACGGCAGATAATTGTTAATAATAACCCTGCAACTGCTAAAGGAACAGCAATAGCGATTGCTGAAGCAACTCCTGCTTCACCTTGCCCTCCAAGAACTAAAATGATTGCGGATGCAACAGATGCTAATGCTGCATCAGGTGCTACGGCAGCACCGATATTTGCCCAACCTAAGGCCATCATTTGAAGACTACCACCTAATATTAGACATGGTAGTAAGTTCCCTGTAACTAAGCCGATTAATGTACAAGCAACTAATGGTTGATGAAATTGGAATTCATCCAAGATACCTTCTACACCAGCTAGAAATGCTATAATAATGACTAATATAATTTGAACTATATTTAAAGTCATGGTTATTAATCCTCCTTTTTCTCTAAATAATTAGATTATTTTAATTTCTTTAATTCCTCTTGTGCTTTTTTTAGTATTTCGTCCATATTTGCTTTTGAATCATTTGGTACTTTACGAACATCAAAGTTAAGTCCTGATTGTTTAAGCTTATTGAATATATTAATATCTTCTTGATTGAAAGCAAGCACTTTGCTTGGTTGAACCTTACCTGGAGAGTGAGCCATTGAACCAACATTGATTGTCTTTAGTGGTATTCCGCCTTCTACAGCTCTAAGTACATCTTTTGGATTTTCAAAAAGAAGCATTGCACGTTGCCCTCCAAAATGCTTATCATCTTTTGCAAGTTTAATCATATGATCAACTGGAACAACATGAGCCTTAACCCCCGGAGGAGCAGCTTGTGTGATCAAATTCTTACGAAGTTTATCTCTAGCTACATCATCTGACACTACAATAATTCTTGTAGGATTTACAGTTTTTGTCCAAGCAGTTGCTACTTGACCATGAAGTAAACGAGAGTCAATACGAGCTAAAACGTATTCGAATGATCCAGGTGCACCAGCATTAGATTGCCCTGCTCCCGCTCCTGAAGTTTTACCAGTTGCTGGTTCCAATGCTTCAGGCTTAACTTTAACTCCTTCTTTACCTGCGTTTAAGATATAAGTTGCAATTTCATGTGCGGATTCCATTGAAAGGCGTGCACCATAAGCTTCTATCAGCATTGGTAAATTCAAACCAGCTACGATTGCCCATTTATCTTTGTGTTCTTCAAATAGAACATTCGCTTGGTTGAATGGTGTACCACCCCAAAGATCAACTAAGAATAAAACCTCATCTTGGTTGTCAAAGGATGCGATTGCTTCTTTCATTTTTGCTCTAAGATCATCAGGTCCTTCGCTAGGCATCAACGTAACAGCTTTTACATTTTCTTGTTCTCCGAAAATCATTTTACCTGATTGCATGATACCTGTAGCAAATTCTCCGTGACTAGCAAGAATAATTCCTACCATTTTTATACCTCCTATTTTTTATTTGTTACAAAAACAAAAGGCATAAGCATTCGGAAATAAAAGGAAATAATATATGTCCGGATTTCATCACACGACTTGCACACTAAATTAAATCATAAAAAATATGATAATACCTTATAAAACTGTACAAAATATGTGAAATAGCGAATAAACATTACATCATTTTATTTACCTATGCTTATGCCTGATCGAATCAGTAACATGCTAGATATTATTATTATAATCTATTAAGGAACCCTTAAAAGATGTCCCCCACTTGACTACGTTTTCATAATAACACTTTTTTTTTTATTATGCAATACTTTTTTTTAATTTTTATTTTTAAAAAAATAATTTTACCCGAATTATTCATGAACTCAAATTCTATGGTTATTATTGTAAAAAGTCACATAGGATTTGAGTTTATTGAATTTTTGTATTAAAAATTTATCTGTTTTACATAAATTTATTGAGCAATTCCCAAT
>JAJXWH010000052.1 GCA_021781745.1 Bacillota bacterium
TACTTATATTAATGATTTGTTCATTATTTGTCCATATTTAAATCTGCTTCGTAGATTGTGTGTTTCTGCTACTCTCAAAAGTTATCCACAGATTTGACTTTATTATAAATTCCTATAGAGTAAAAAATGCCTTAGATGCAACTTATTCTTGCACTTAGGCATTTTTTATAGAAACTTATATAGATAAACCAACTATAAATTGTACTTATACTTTGAAATATATCCCAACCAGAAATCATAATCATTTTTTGCGGAATGTTTCATTAGGAATTTTTATGGCTGTGATTCTTGGCTAGAAGTTGTTCCAAATGTGCTAGTTCAAAGCTTGTTCTTTGAGGCTAGCATTTTGGGTACAACTTCTAGCCTTAGAATCACCCATAAAAATTCCTTGGAAACTGGAGCAAAAGAATGATTTTGATTTCGGTGAGTTATATACATAAGTCTAAGTTATATGTTGTGTATCTATAATATTTTAATATAAGGAATATCTCAAGCTTACATAATTCTTATTTATTACCTTCCTCCGAAGATACATCTATTCCTCTATGCTCAACAGCTGTAGAAAATACAATTTGAGTTTCTGTATTTCCAAATTTCTGCAATTCACCGATGAAAGCATCTAATTCCAAAGTAGTGTGATAAGCTACTTTTATTAGCATAGAATATTTACCTGTTACACAATTACATTCAAGTACATTTGGGCAGCTAGCTATGAAGGGGTAAAACTCAGGTTTTTGTTTTGGTGACATCTCCAAATTAATAAATGCTTTAATGTTATATCCAAGCTTTAGTGGATCAACATGTGCTGAATATCCCGTAATAACGCCCGCTTGTTCTAACTTTTCAATACGGGCTGATACTGCAGGGGTTGATAAAAACACCTCTTCTGCTAAGTGCTTTAGTGGATACCTCGCATTTCTTTGTAAAAGTTCAATAATTTTAAAATCAATCTTGTCCATAATATCTATACCTCAATTCCATAAAAAATAAATTCACTATTAAATACTAAAAAAGAACATATCAAATAATCCTCTAATTATTGATACGCTCCCTTGCGTTAATTTATTAAATTCTATTTATTTAAAAACTTATTTTATAATCTAATTTATATTATTTGCCTTGCATAATTATTCAACTATACACATATTCCTATTTATATTTTAAAGTCAACATAGAAAATTTACAAGAGTTTTTTGTTATTTTAATTTATATTATTAACTTAAATTCTATGACTAATTGCTCCTTATACAATAAAACCCATACTTTTTCACGTAATGGAGTTAAATATTATGAAAATATATGAAATCATCTCACTTTTTCTTATTATTATCTCGAAATACCATCCATATTTTTCACAATAATCACGAATATTTAACGATTACATATAAATTAAATTCGTTTTTTTGTTATAAATTATCAACTTTATTAAATTAAGCATTTTTATATCTTATTTAATTTTAATTAAGTATATTATACTCATTTTTAGATTTTATTCACAATTCTTTTTCTAATATTTACATTAAATTCAAACCGTGATAATCTTCATTTCATAAGGATAAATAAAAAATAAATATCAATTCTTTTGAATTTAAATAAATAATTATATTTTAATTTTTAATAATATGAAAGTGGGGAATTATAAATGAAAACTCGAATGGAATCTGATTCAATAGGAAGTATGGAAGTACCAGCTGATGCTTATTATGGTATACAATCTTTAAGAGCAAATAATAACTTTCACATTACAAAGAAAACATTGCATAAAGACTTTATAATAAGTCTTGCTGAAATAAAAAAAGCTGCTGCTATAACAAACAGAGATGCCGGTCTCTTACCTACTACTATTGCTAATGCGATTATAAATGCTTCTGAAGAAATTATTTGTGGCAAACTACACGAAGAATTTATTGTTGATCCAATTCAAGGAGGAGCCGGTACTTCTGCAAATATGAATGCTAATGAGGTAATTGCTAATCGCGCTATTGAATTACTTGGCGCAATCAAAGGTAATTATGATGTTATAAATCCAAACGATCATGTTAATATGGCACAATCAACAAATGACGTATTTCCAACTGCCGGAAAGCTGACAGTATTAAAAATGCTTCCTAGAACCATTGCAGCACTTCAAAATTTATACAATGCCCTTAAACTTAAATCTTTAGAGTTTAACAATGTAATTAAGATGGGAAGAACTCAACTTCAAGATGCAGTTCCAATGAGACTTGGCCAATCATTTAATGCCTTTGCATCAATGGTAGACCGCGACATAAGACGTTTAAAAGAAGCTGAAAAAGAAATGCTGACTGTTAATATTGGAGCAACAGCAATTGGAACTTCAATAAACGTAAGTCCTGAGTATTTTGAAAATATCATTCCAAACTTAAAGAAAATAAGTGGATTTAATATTGTTCAAGCAAAAGATTTAATTGATGCAACTCAAAATCTCGATAGCTTTGTAAGTATCTCTAATGCATTAAAAACTTGTGCGGTAAATCTCTCTAAAATGGCAAATGATTTGAGATTATTATCTAGCGGACCTAAAACTGGATTTGCCGAAATTAATTTGCCACCAAAACAAAATGGTTCATCAATTATGCCTGGTAAAGTAAATCCAGTTATATTAGAAGTAGTTTCCCAAGTTGCTTTTAATATTATAGGCAATGATTTCACAATAACTATGGCTGCTGAAGCTGGTCAATTAGAATTAAATGCTTTCGAACCTGTCCTTTTCTATAACTTATTTGAGTCAATTGAAACTCTTGAAAATGCTACCATAACTTTAGTAAATAACTGCGTTTTAGGAATTACTGCAAATAAAGAAAGATGTAAAGAATTATTAGATAATAGCGTAGGCATTGTTACAGCCCTTTGCCCTTATATAGGATATAAAAAATCTTCACAAATTGCAAAAAAGTCCTTAGAAACTGGAATTTCTGTTAAGGAGCTAGTACTAATTGAAGGATTATTAACGCTTGAAGAGCTAGAAAAAATTCTCGATCCTGTTTCAATGACAGAATTAAACATTGATTCTTCAGATATGGAATCAGGGATTGACAAAGCAATGTAAATTATATTTATTTTATTAAATCATGAATATATTTTTATTTTCTGCCTATAATACAGATGAACATGATCTTATTAAATTGTTGTGTTAACCAAAAAAGAGATAGCTGAATTCATGTTTGCTATCTCTTTTCTAATAAAATTTCATTTGATATAAAAGAACTATACCAAAATCAACTTATACAATATTCATTACCAATATAAGTAATGTGTACTTTTTTATAATTCTTTAAATTTTCCTCATATGCTTTATCATATAAATTTATATAGTTATCTTTCCATATTTCATCTGAAATTTCTAAGGAATATAAAGGACTTTCTTTATTCATTTCTAGATAAAACACACCAAACATACATAAGAAATTTTCATCTTTCATAAAGTATCCCTCAGGCAACTCTTTTTTCATTTTATATAGTAACTCCTGCAAATTATACCCTTGAACCAGGTAAGTTAAATCTTTCGAAGAAAATGAAAGCGAATTGTTATAATAATTCTTCTTCCTTTCAACACGCAATAAAAATTCTTTAACACAATAGTTATTATTGTCAACTAATAATAAAGGAATTTTAATATCTATAGAATAATCTATTAGTTCATCATCTTTTAAATAAAAAAGATGTTCAATATCCTCAGAATTCTTTGCATAAAAATCGAAATTAAAGTTATCATTGTAAAAAATGCTATTCCTTACCTTAAGCTGAAATCCTTCTTTAGAAAAATATACTTCCGCCTGCTCGCATCCTAAGTTATCAGTATATAAAGCAGAATATTTTAATTTGACCATATTATATCATATTCCCCTCCTAAGTTTTTATTTTTCCCATACCCATTTTAGTTCTCAATTTTTAACACTTTTTTATAATACCATATTTAACCATAGACCGTAAAGATTATTATTTTAGAGCATTTTTAGCTACAAAATAAAAGTCATCTTTTGAGGTTCAAAAAATGAAAGTTCATGTTTTCTGGCAAGTTTTTGAATTAAATCGTTTATATATTCAGCTTTACTCATTACACAGGACATAATAATGTGTCCTTCAGACTTGTCAAAAGCAACACTCCATGGACACAAATCCAAATTATCTACTTCTTCCTCACTAACATCGTCTATTTCTGGATGTTTAGCCGTCAATTCTTCATAGAAATCTTGTATTCTTTGCGTTGGACCTATGTAAGAGGTATCACCATTACATAACTTTTTGTATAATGCATAAGCATCTTCCTTATTTTTAACGCTATTACTATGCCATACTGCACAATCCCAGCTCATATTTAATCCCCCTATAAATTAAACTTCATAGCATCTTCGTAAAATATGTTATTACGCCAATATTTATTATATTACTATTGCGAGCTATTGTCTTTCATTTTTTTAATTTTTTACATTAATATTCTTATTTTTTACGTTGTTAAATGTACTAATAATTATAATAGCTAATAAAACTCCAATAATGGCTCCACAAAATACATCTGACGGATAATGTACATATAAATATAACCTAGAGAACCCAATAATACTTCCTAAACAAAATGCAAAAATACCAGTTTTTTTATTCATATAATATAGTATAGTTGCAGGTGCAAAAGAGCACATTGTATGTCCTGACGGAAATGAAAAATCACTTGGAGGCTTTATGAGAAGTGAAGTTAATAATGGCTTGGCTTCAAAAGGACGAATTCTAGCAATCCATGGTTTTAAGCTTAAATTACCAACAATAAAGCATAAAATTAATGAACATATAATCATAGCCCCATATCTTCTATATTTTTTATTAACCATAAGAGCAATTCCAACTAGCGACCATATGGTTAATTTATTACCTAAGCTTGTTATGAGTGGCATTAAAGCATCGAGTATAGAACTTCTCATATTCAATTGTATATATTGCAAAATTGCATTATCAATATTTTGAATTAAATTCATTTTCTAAATCACTCACTTTCTTTTGTTCCATAATCAAACTTCTTTTATCATTAACTAAAAATATAAATATCATTTTCTATCTAATAAAAATTCTTTTTTATATATAGTTTATTTTTAAAATACCATTTATAATAATAATGTACCTAATTTAATTATTATATTCTAATTATGGAAGGAAGGTAAATACTTATGTATCAATTTAAAGATGAATATAGAACTGGAATTGATTTTATCGATGAGCAGCACAAAGTGCTTTTTGAAA
This sequence comes from Bacillota bacterium, assembly GCA_021781745.1. GTDB lineage: Bacteria > Bacillota > Clostridia > Clostridiales > Clostridiaceae > Clostridium. The sequence continues at coordinate 5,254 of JAJXWH010000052.1, forward strand.
TTGCTGACAAAACATACACACTTCTAAAAAATGATTTTACACTAGATAAGTATGATAGAATAGTAGAATTAATTGAAGAATTACGAGATTATACTGCTTTTCATTTCAAAGCTGAAGAGGAATACATGCAAGAAATTAATTATAAAAGAATGTTTACTCAAAAAGTTGCTCATGATGCATTTATAAAGAGAATTAATAATGTAGATTTTTCAAAAATAGATGCAAACCAAGATGAATCTATAACTAACCTATTACAATTATTAAACGATTGGCTTACAGAGCACATTTTAGAAAATGATATGCTCATAGGAAAATAATATTTAACCTCATCAATTGCTCTTTTTATCTCAAGGCACAATCAAAATTAAATTATTTGTACCTATTTCATAGTCTAACGGAATATTTTACAAACCAGATTACTTCCTAAATATTTAATTTATCTCCAAAATATGATATTATATTTTATGGTATGAAAGTATTTCCTTAATATGAAAATGTTTAATTTTTATATTAATTAACTATGGGCACAATAGGTAAATTTATATTAATCTTACTTTGAGATAAAGAGAGGTAATTCTTATGGATGTTATTGATGTAAATATTGTAAAAGAAAACAGTATAGTTAAGTTTATTGCCCCAAATAGAACTCTGGTTGATGGAACAGTAAAAAAAATAACTAATGATTTTTTAGGTATTACAATAAATACTAGGCAGGATGCATATATTGTATTAAATAAAGGTCAATCCATCGAACTAATTATAGCACATGAGCGCCAAGCTTTGAGATGCGTTTCTATTGTACTAGGTTCCACTCAAAGCGATTTTGAACAAGCCGTTATAATTAGTATACCTAAGGTTATATTAAGTATTGATAGAAGAGAATTTCAAAGACTTCCTATTGTCATGGATATGGAATATTCTATTCTTCCACCTGACGCAAACTACAATAGTTTAAATAATGTTGAATCAAAATTTTTTAGATCTTTTAGAAAAACTTACACAGTAAATCTCAGTGCCGGAGGTGTATATTTTATTGTTTCAAAAAATGAAATTGATAGTAAATATGCATTAATATCTTTATCGCTAAAGAATGAAAATATTATAACTCTGTGCGAGAAAATAAGAACTGATCATGCTGATGATTCTAAACATTTTAAAGTTGCATACAAATATAGTGATATAAAAACTCACCATAGACAGTTAATACTAGATTTTGTTACTGAAAAATCTAAGGAGAATAAAAGTTCGTAAATACATATTAATAAAAAGGATTGACTTATTTTCCTATAAAGTCATCCTTTTTATTATTTTGACGATGATATATACAATTTACTATTTTTGAATATTTTCAAAACAATTTTATTAAAATCTCATTTTAATAGCTATAAGTGTATTAATTTCAAGTATACTATTTAGTTATTGGAAAGCAAACCTCAGTAACAAATTCTTCTGAAGCTTTGGCACTGCCTGGCCCAGCTAGATAGATATCAAAAGGTGCACTAGCATACTTATATCCATTATCATCAATCCATTTTACAATTTTAGCATAGGCCTCCCCTAACTTCGAATATGGTCCCATAAAGGTTGTATATGCAACTAAGCTTCCTGGAAATTCTTTTATTTTATCATTTTTTTCTAAATTCACATTTTTATTTACCGGAACACAGACTTCACAATCTACATTTTCAACATCAAATTCTTTTTTATCATGGTAAATTGTCATTACTGGACCTGCTGGTTGAAGATTCATATTAAAAATATCCTCAAATACCTTACCAATAAGGCTGCTAATATTGCTCATACTTATTGTAGATCTTCTACTAACAACAACTAATGATTGTCTCTCTTTTAATTCTACCTTTAAATCTTTACTTGCTTCCATAATATTGCCTCCTGACTCGATCTTTTTAATTTTTTGTTCAATAATTTTTTTAAGTTTTAACTTTGTTACAACTTCACTATCAATTTCGCTAATTTTTCTTTTTAGGAATTTTTTTAATAATTCTGTATCTTGCTTATCAGTAATCGCCTTTATTTCCTCTAATTTCAATCCATATTCCTTAAGTTCAGATATAAGGAGAAGTTGTAAAACTTGTTCTTGCGAATAATATCGGTACTGATTATCTTGATCTACACGAATAGGTTTTAGTAGATCTATTTCATCATAATAACGAAGTGTCTTAGTTGAAACTCTTCCGATTTTAGAAAATTGTCCTATAGTGTACACAATAAATTCTCCTTTCCGTCGACAATCATAGTATAAACCTTCCAGTTAAGGGGAAAGTCAAGAGGTCAATAAAATATTTTTATTCTTAATCTACAATAGATAAACAACATATAACTTAGACTTATGTGGTAACTTACCGAAATAATAAATATTTTTGTAACCACAAGGGTCATAATATTACGAAAAACTATGAAAATATCGCTGAAGGCTCATTTTCAAATGTTTTCTGCACAAAAATATTTATTATTTCTAGTTAAGATATCCACATGAAGATTTAGTAAAAATGTAAGTATATTCATATAGTAAGTCCAATTATAATGTTTAATATCTATAGCTTCACTCTATTAATTAATATATTATCATAAAAATAGTTAATTAATCCTTTATACTAAAACAAAAAAGAGAGCCACTTGCTCTCTTTTTTGCCTCATAATCTCTGTTTAATTAACCCATAATTGAAAGATACACTTTATATATCGTTTACATTTATATTATAGCACACTTTTCCGAAAATTCAAATTATTTCAGTAAATATTGTAATTATATTATTTTCACTCTTATTTCACATTTTAATCCAACAATAACAAAAGATGCAGTCAATTAATAACTGCACCTCTATACTATAGAAAAGATTATGAGATTATCAATATAACTATTTAATATTGATAACATTTTCATTATACTTTAAGTAAAGTAAAATTACTATGCTATTTTTGGCTTACTTAACATTTTAGTGATATCTAACAAAAAATAAAAGCAGGCCAAATATTTTTATTTAAACCATCTTTTAATATGAATGTGTATAATCATAAACTCCATTAATGTAGAGACTTTATAACTTATATATCAATTCAAATATAAATCCTCTTAGTTCTACTGTAACAATGAATAATAAGACCAAGGAAATATCCCCAGCCTCAAAAATCATATCTATCTATATACTATCAATCCAACAATATAACCTAGCACTCCTGCACTTATTACAGCCACTACTCTCCATATCGGTATTTTTATTTCAAATTCCATTATTTAAATCTCCTGTCTTTCTATTTCTTAAGTATCAACCTTTTAATTATAACATGTACAATTATCATTTTCTACAAACAGAATTACACTATTCACTAAAAAATAGTTCATTTTATTTATAATTTATTTTAAACTTACTATTTTGACATAATACTGTAACAAATAGTAGTTATAATAAAATTACAAAGTAGTTAAAACATATTATTCACTCCTATTAAAAAATCTATACCAATAAAAAGGATAACTCGTTACACCCTAGCGAGTTATCCTTTTAATTTAAATTTTATCACATATCTCAATTGAACATACCTTATCTCTTCCAGTTTGCTTTGCTTTATATAAGGAGTCATCGGCTTGTTTTAGTAACATTTCAATGTTATTCGTTAATTCCGGGTAAGCAGATATACCTACAGAAACAGTAATTCTTATCTTTCTACCATCACCTATTTCAAACTCATGTTTCTTTACTTCATCACATATCCTTTTTCCTATATCCATAGCCCGCTCTTTAGAACAGTCAATTAACAAGACACAAAATTCTTCTCCTCCAACTCTTGACACTGCATCAAATACTCTGCAAGTATTTTTTAAAATAACAGCTAACTCTCTTAATACTATATCACCAACTGCATGGCCATATGTATCATTAACATGTTTAAAATGATCTATATCAACCATTAAGCAGGATAATTTTTCACCATTTTCATTTGCATTTGCAGCACTTTCATTAAATATCAAATCAAATTGTCTTGTATTGTTTAATCCAGTCAAAAAATCTTTAGTAGCCTCATTTTTATATCTCCTATACAATTCATTTGATGACTTAACATATTTTAATAAATAATAAGCTAATACAGCTGCAATTGTCGACATAATCAAATATGCCAAGAGTATCTTAAATACATCACCAACATTAAATAACAAGTAATAATATGTACTAATTATCGAAATTATACTAAGTAAGTATATCGTTAGCCACTTTTTAACCATATTTAACTTCAATTTACTAATTATAAAGTATGACAATAGTAATATTAAGATTTGAGCAGCTCCAACTATTGATGATTGATTTATTCCAAAATATAAAGTTCTAAATAAAACTATAATTATCCCTGTAATTAGTGAAGGTAGAAGTCCATCAATATAATATACCAACATTAATGCTACAACTCTTAAATCCACCAAAGTTTTTGTACTTTCAATATCTATTGCGTAAATCATCATTCCTATCGCAAGAATCCCACCGCCTAAACCAAGCAAAATCTTTGTACAAACTTTGGAACTGCATTCAAAAGGCGTATCCTTTGATAAATGTCCACCTAAAAATATTGCTGATATTAAAAGAAGTATATTAATAAAAAAATTATTCATTATCCTCACCTCTAATTCTATTTATTAACTTAAATGTATACAAATAATAATTATTATTTAGAATTTATTATTACAATTATACCATCAACTACATTTTATGACAAATGATTTCTTTTTAAACTAAAAGACCATGCATTTCCAACAGGATTGCTCCTAACTACTGCTCAAAAAAAATGAAGGGTACAGGATTAACTCCCATACCCTTAAATTTAAATTTATTTTATTGAACCCATGCTCCCGTATCATCGACCTTATACCCATCTGGAGTTGTACAGTTCATGTATAATCCTCCATGTTCATCAAAGCAATAACACTCACCATCAATCCATAACCATTGCGATTTTGCCATCATACAATTTTCTCTTAAGTAATACCATTTTCCACCATCTTGTATCCATGTATTGCATCTAGCGTAACCATCCCTGTCAAAGCTATACCATTCGCCATCAACTATCTCCCAACTATCTTTATAAAAATATTCGTTATCAACATCTGAGCAATACCTCCAACCAATATCGTTTTGGTTCCAACCAAGAATTATACGTGATGCTATATTAGCATATTTTACTTTCTCTAATGGAAAATTAGCTCCTGGACATTCTGAACTTCCTTTTTCCCTATGTCCGTATACTGGCATATTGCCATACTTATTGCATAGATATGATTTTAATTCACACCAGGAATTAAATTGAGCAGTTGGCATGTCAACTCTATTATCATAGTTGCCTTCAAAGGCAATTCCTAAAGTATTTGTATTACAGCCTTGGCAATGAGCTCCAATAGCGTTGTCCGGCCTACCCTTATACACTGAACCATCTAAGCGAATATAGTAATGATATCCTATGCCTGCAAACTTAAATTGAGGTTCTGTTTGGTGCATATAATGTATAGCCTCAACTGTCCATTGTGGCCCTTCTGCCTCTAAATGATGTACAATTAACATGGCTGGATGATTATTCATATTCATTGTTCCAAAGCTTAAATCTTTATCTATAATATTCATAAAATCCTTCCCTTCAAATAAAAAAATAAGAGCAACCCTAAATGCTGCTCAATAACTACTCTTCCTTACTATTTTGCTTTATTAATTGATTCGTATATACAGTTGCACCTGTAACAAGAACCCCCTGAATTGCTGCATTAGCATTTAGTCCCATTAGAGCTAAAGCTCCAGCTACACCTAGAATTAATAAAACCCCTGGTATATATTTATCTGGTATTTTCTCAGTATTTTTTATTATCATACCCACCACATATAATGTAGGCACTAAGATTAAAGCATTTTCAGTTATATATTTTACAAAGTCCATTGTTCCCTCCACCTTTTCTATTTATTAATTTTTATTAAGGAAACTAGAATAGCTATAGCTCCTGTTAGAAAGCTGCCTAGAACAGTTCGCCATAACCATTTATTTGCATCCTCTAAATCTGTTATTCTATTGTTTGCGACTTTTATTTTTTCCTCAATAACTTTTCTCTCTAGCTCATCTGTCTTACTCATATTCTCTAACAGTGTCTCTATTTTTACTAATCTTTCTTTAATTTCTTGTATTGAATCGCTCTCATTCATGTTTCACCATCCTTATTTCAAATTTTTTAACAAAGAGTGCTTCTTGGTAAAACTATTATTACTTTTTAAAATTCTAATCCAAGATTTTGTTAAGTTAATTATTCCTTGTCCCACTTATTATTTTAATAGCTATTGATCCCTATTTCTTCTACATATCCTTTAGTATATCTATAATTTTTCTCTACAAAATTAATTTGCTAATATGAAAATTTTGAAAATGATGACGCAAAAAAAGACTTCTAAAAAAAGTCCCTAAATATGCTTACATTTTTTATTTAATTGCTGCTGCCTTTCCTCCTATTGTACAGAAACTAAGCTTTATTAGGATAATTAAATCCAGTTATTTCTTGATATTCTACTTCTATAATTCCTGTAGCTTTACCAACTACATTCAAAACCCTGTCTATACTCCATAATCCGTTATCATAATAGCCTTTTATTTTCTCAAAATTTACTGACTTTTCTTCCATGATATCTTTCACTCCTATATTCCCTGCATAATTAATATATAATCAATATCTGCCCTATTTTTTTCCAAAGTTGGTTGTGACGTTACTTATTAGTAATGATATCTATATATTCTTGCGTAGCTCCTTCAACCCATTCTGTACCATTCCATTTAGACTTAAAAAACCCTTGTGGCATTTCAGTAATAATCACATTTTCTAATTCTGGAACATTATCTTCTTCATAAAGATAATCTCCAATATAATATCCTTCTTTATCTATTTCATATCCTTTTAACAACATATTTATTCCTCCTAATTAGTAGCTACAAAACTACCTACAAATGATAAGCTATTGAAACTCGATATTCTCGCATCAAGTGAATCTAATTTAGCAGTACCATCTGACATTATAATAACATCTCCAATATAGGAATGTGTATCTCCGTTATATACGGTTGCAGGAAATCTTATTGCAGCTGTAGGTCTATATCCTACTGGTAGTGTGAACATTATTGTATTTACAACCCCACTCGTAACTGTTAAATATACATCTAAAGTAACTATACTATCTTGGGTTTTTGAGTAACAAGCCATACTTCCACCTACTGTGGCGTATCCATTTTGACCTGTTATTGTAATCTGACCAACTGCATCTGTATTCTGTAAGCCATGCCATGGCCCCCATCCAGTAGTACCATTAGCATTTCTCCAATATAAATTTTGCTTAGCATTAAGATAATAAGGTGCGATAATTTGAGCCGTATGTCCATCTGCATTTTGATGTGGTAGATTTATAATATGCCACCATTCAGCAGTAGGTAAATTTCCATCATTACTTGTACTCATAACAAAGAAATTTTTAGAGTTCATATCATATAAGTCCTTTGAACCACTCATTACATATTGACCTAAATCAGCTACATGAAACCCATCTACCATATCTGCATTTAAATTTGTATTAACAGTCCCGTTAGATACTGGAATATTGCCACTTAAATTTCCTGCATCATACCCATCTATCTTGTCAGCGTTTAAGTTAGTTTGTAATATTCCTGTTTTGTGCGCCACATCTGACAAATCTGAGGCTTTTGCAAGCTCTATATTTCCATTATTTCCACCTACAAAAACTTGACTTGTATCTGTACACAATGCTGGTTCACCAACACTTAAAGTTGGTAAATTGGCTTTTACTCCTCGTTTAATTTGTATTTTATTTGCCATTTTATCCTCTCCAATCTAATTAAAATGTTCCACCATCTATAATTGCAATAGAATTTACTACAAAAGCAGTTGTAGCTATTTGAGTTGTATTTGTTCCTATACTTGCTGTCGGAGCCGTTGGTACTCCAGTTAAAGCAGCATTTGTGAGCATTGTTGCTTTGCTTTCATTAGTTACATTTCCAAGTCCAACGTCAGATGATGTAAGAGTAACTGCTCCTGTTTTTCCTGCTACGCTAGTTACTGAATCAGTAGGAGTTAATAATTCTTGCCAATTCGCTAATGTGCTAGCTCCAGCAGTTTTTAATACAAAAGTTTTATTTAAATCTGTACGAACTGCTAGATCTCCTGGTTCTGCTGTTAATGCTAACATCGCAGTTTGTGATGCAACTACATTAGTAGTAGTTAAAGCAAGCCCTGGTAAAACATTTGTATCTAATTTCCCATTCAAATCCAACACAGGAACATTACCACTTGCAGTTCCTATATTTTTTGAAGCCGCAGTTCCAGCATCACTAATTTTTGATAATGTTAAAATTGGTATATCACTAACAGATAACGAAGCCCCTGCCGTCACTCTACCTTTTGCGTCAACTGTAACTTTTGGATATGTTCCAGCAGTTACTCCGCTATTAGCTAAAGTTAAAGCCATAGAAGCATTAGCAGATCCATCGAAAGATGTTGAACCAGCAGCATCACCTGTAGCTGAAATGGTTCTAGCCGTTGTTAATTTATCTGCTGTTTGTGCATTTGTAACAGGTCCCTGGTCTGGATTAATCAATACCTTATCGGTTCCATTTCCAATGTATAATTTCCCTGTATCTAATACAAAAGCTGGTTCACCAGCGTTAAGTGTTAGACTTGCTAAATTAGAATTATTCCCTCTTTTAAGTTGTAATGTTTGTGACATAATATCATCATCCTTTCATGAGTTAAATTTTATTTATTTTATTTTTTAAAAAGTTCCTCCATCATTTGACCAATCTATATAATTTTCAAAAAATGTTCCACCATCAACAGGAATATATCCTAGTTGATTCTTAATATCTGACAATTGTGTATTGATATCTTGAAATTTCGATTCTAATACTTGTACGTCATTCTTAGTTGCAACCACCACATTAGGATCTATTTTAAGGGTTACGCTATCTACATTAAGTACTTCCAATACAATTTTGATTACTAAATCTTTTGTACTTCCTTCTGAAACTATTGGTTTATAGGTTTCTGCCAATTTGCTTATTGCAATCATGTCCCCGGCATCATCAAAAATACCAGCTTCTCTGATGAAGAAGCCTCCATCAGCAGCTGGTATTACAGTTTCTACTACTATCCAATTTGAATTATTTTCGTCTATTGAAATTGAGGTTACATTCCCTGTCCAAACTGTATTCACAAGTGCAGTTTGATTTTCTGATGGTTCATAATAGGCTCCTTTTCCATCGCCTACTTTTAAGGTTTTAAAATTAAGTTTATTTCCTGAAGCTACTGAATTAGATAATTTGTTTTTTCCTGTTATAGTTAACATTGTATAAAAATTTTCTGCCAAATTAAATCATCTCCTTACTAAGACACAACCCAAAAATAATAGGCCAGTATGCTTACCTATTATTTTCTTGCTTATGCCTTAGGATATATTGTTATATTCTCTGAACCTAAAGCTTGACTAATACCAACTTCTATGGTTCCATTTGATTCAATATTCTTAGCAATCCAAGGATAAACTGTTAAGGTCTCTCCTGTCATTGCCGCCAAGCTATAGTATATTTGTGATTGAGTTAATGAAACTAATTTATACTTAACTCCCAAATGTGCTGGCTTTGCTATTTCCACCGAATCATAAAGGCTGTCTAAAGCATATGGAAAGCCTGTAGTTGTTGATAAATTTACTTCGAAATAATATTCTGAATTGTGCTGAACTATTTCTACATTTGAAACAAAACTCTTGCAAATTTGCTTTATTACTTCAACTGTAGTTGTCCCTCTTGTATTAAGCTTTGCCAGTATTTTTGCTCTTCTTTCCTCTACAGATTTAGAAGTATTTGTAGTAATTCCTACACGCTTTTCCCAGAGGGCTAGCCCCCATTCAGTTGCAGTTTGAGGCAGCACTTGTAAAAATAAATCTGAAAGCTCCAAACCTAATTTATCAAATATGTTTCCATGAGCATTAAATATCTCTTGAAAAATAGAATTGTTTCTTATTTCCTCAATAACATAACTCTTAAGTACTTCTACTGAATTATCTGTAAGTATTCCTTCACCTGCTATGATACTGCTGGCTAAATTTGTTTCTGAAGAATTACTCATAAATAATTCCTCCTAAAGATGCCTTGTCTTCATCAGAAGTAATTATATTTTTAGTGTCGCCATTTATCTTAATTGATGTTATATCATTTACTCCTGATGTCATTACTATCTTAGCTTCAACAGTATTTATTTTTACAACTCCACCTACTGGTATTGATTGAAAATATGTTTCAAGAGATGTTTTTATATTATTTTTAACATCGTCAATACTAAAGCCATTTTCTACAGTAAGACCTGCAATATCAACATTTATTTGTAGAGGCGTAACTGAAACCACCGTCACCGTAGCCCCTATAGGCGCTTTTCCACTGCCTTGACCATCTTCTGGAGCAATATAATCTTGCACCTTTTGAATAATAGTATTATCTAATTGTGCTCCATTGTCTCCTGCAACTATTACTTTCACAGTTCCATTGCCATTCCAAAGAGGCTTTACTTTAACATACTCAACTCCAGACACTTGAAGCGCCCATTTTTCATAATCATATGCATTTCCACTACTGCTTTCTTCTCTTTCCTTAGCTATAATTCTTGCTAATAAATCCTCACTGGTTTCAGTATCAGTTCCACTAGTAGTTGGATTTGCATTACTCACACTTGTTATTCCATTAATCTTAATAGGAATTTCAACTATAGAATTTGATGGCACATTATATTTAGCCCCTAATTCAATTGCTTTAATTCCTAAGGTACATTGGCCATTATTAATTTTCCCTTGAGAAGTCACCTTGTATTTCAAGCCTTCAACAGTTTGTACAATACTGTTTTCATAAATCACTGAACCATCTAAACCTGTAAATGTAACTTCGCCTATTGAATACAAACCTTGTTTACGCTCTAATCCATGCCTTGCTGCATCCTCATCTATAAATTTATCATAATATTCACTTGGTACTTCTGATGCTGCTTCCCCAAATACTAATTTCAAAATTGTATCTAAAGCACCGTAATACTCAGACATTTTCTTTGCAGCTGGTGCAATAGCATCATATACAAAATAGCCCTCACTTTTTGATATTCCAGAGTCAATATTATCAAGCATTTGTCCCCTTAAAGCTTCTTCAGTATAATTCTCATACATCAATTGTCACCTCCCCACAATCAGTTACTGCTGTAAAAGTGATACTCAAAGCGTCATCACTTTTATCCACACTAAAATTTTTAATGCTTAAAATATGTTCATTGTCCTTTAAGCATTCTAAAGTTAATCTTTTTGCTTCACTTTCAACCAAGCTTTTACTTAAGCCCTTTCCTATGAGCTTTTCAAATTCATGTCCATAGGCATCACTATAAATTGGATATGTAGATCTGCTTGTTTTAAGTGCTTTCCATATCCAAATCTTTAATGCTTCTGTTCCTTCTACAATTTGAAATTTCCCATCTTTAAGCTTAAAGTCATTCTTTTCAAAATCCCAGGCATATTCCTTTGGAGTGCTTGTCTCTGTTCCTCCATTTGAAAATGAAGCAACTACATTTGTTAAATTTAAATTAGTTTCTGGTAGTACACTAGCCATTACATTTCACCACCTTACAAAGTATTATCCAGGTTTGATTATCTTCTGTAGGCAAAATTGCAAGCTCATCACCTACTTTAATTGTGTCTGAGGCTGATATTGCTGTTCCACTGCAATTTGTTATAGACACCTGCCTTGAATATCCAGATAATAAATAATCAGCTATATAAAGATCATCTTTATATAGCTGTAAATTGCTTGTTTGAACTATAATTTCAGGTGGAGGAGATATAACCTTTCCAATACAAATAGAAGGCGGATTGCTTTCTGCACCTTTCTTTTTCATCAAATTTAGCATTTTTACATAAGGATCCATTAGCTATCAACCTCCTGCAAATCCATTTTGTTACTAAAACTTATTGTAAGCTTCATTGTATATTTTCCTGTCCCACATTCCCAGGTATGAGTGTCTGCATTAATGTATACTGTTGCATTATTTAATATATCTAAGTACCATATCTTAGTTTTCACTGCATATCCTGTTAAGCAGCTGTAATTGCCAAGAGCTTCAATTTCTATTTCTTGATCAAATCCATATAATTTATTTTGTGCTACTGTATAAGGATCTTTATCTTCCTCTACTGAGTAAGTTGTTTGAAAAACACCATAACTTTGTACATGCCCCGAATCTTCTACTTCATCAACATAATTTCCTTCTGAATCAAAAATCTTAACTCTATTTATCATATTCTCTAAGGAATCCTTATAACTCATGTCAATTAAGTTATTGTTATAAGTATCTATCTTGCTTGACTGAAGGACATAATCAGAAACAATCTGGCCTTTTTCAATTATGCTTAACCTATCTGATCTCATTATGGGAATATATTGTTTTCCATTTTGTTTGCTTACCTCACTATAGCATTCCATTATTATGTTATAGTAAGTTTTATCTGGACAAACTCTGTTAATTGGCATGCCAGTTGCTACTATATCTCCCGGGGTTATATTAACTTCCTCACAAGCTTTTGCTGCAACACTTTCAGGAGGCATATTCTTAATGTTCATACTCGTTGATGACTTCATAATGAATCTCATGTAATCATAACAAGTGAAGGTTTCCTCCTGATTTGAACTTGCCAAAGTCCTGTCCACAACTTCTCCTCTAAAGATTTCTCCATAATTTTCGAGAGTAATACTAATTAAGGTTCCTGGTCCTACTTGAACTCTTGGCTGATTATTATCTGTTATTGAATAAGTCATGGTAAAGGAACACATTCTTGCTGGCTGATCTAATGAAGCTGATAATTCAATACTTTTGCATACTGGGGTTATCTCTGTTAAATTCCAGCCATCATAAAGACTATATATTTTAATCATAAATTTCCTCCAAGTATACTGTTTGAATTTGTTAAACTAAAGCTTGAACCCCATTGGCCTACAATATTTTCATTCAATTTTAAAACCTTGTATTGTTTTAAAGTTAAAGTAAAATATACATCTCCTGTTCCATCATTTTCACCATATTCAAAGGTTTCTATTGAAAACAAATCATTAATATCTGTATCAGTTAAAATCACCCTTATAGGCTTTTTGCTCTTTCTCCATACTTCTATTTGAGCAATGCATTCAAAGGGTGTAGGAATATCAGAATAAGCACAAAAATTATATTCTTGAGCAGGAAAAAAGCTTTCAAAAGATATTTCTGAAAGCTTTGATTCTCCTAAAATATTCAATTCTCCAACTGACTCAACATTAATTACTGTATTATTATTACCTAATTTAAGTGAATAACTAGAAGGTGGTACAGGCAGCTGTAACCATGTATTATCTTGATTAAACCAAAATTCTATCATAATTAATTACCTCCTAACCCATTCCAAGTGCTGTTTGACTTAGCTTATTTGCAAGGGCTGTTGCAATCTTATCTATATCGCCTTCTTCTCTAACTATTATAGAATCAGCAAGTTTTGCTATTGTTATTGCAAAGCCATTTTGTGTGCTGCCATCTTTAGCTGCACCTGTATTTTTCAAATCTTTAGGATTACTTGCTCCTGATAAATTCTTATTCATATTAGTTTTTATACCAACTGAAAGATCTTTAACTGGATCAGTTACTAAGTGAGTATTAACCTTAATTCCATGGCCCATACCTTTCATGAAGTCTGGCATCCAGGTTTCGTAATCTGTTAACGGTCCTTGATCTGGTACAGAGAAATGTAAAAAGGATTTTATTTTATCTGCTACCCCTGCAACTGCATCTTCAATATGTCCAACCGCTCCTGTTATACCATCTACAATACCCATTATCATATCTTTTCCCCAGCCAAGAGCAGTTTTTGCAATATCTTTAAATACTACACCTATAGCAGTTATAACATTTTTTACAATATCAACTGCTCCATTAAATACTGTTCCAACTGTATTTTTTATAGTATTCCATGCACCTGACCAATTCCCATTTATCATCTGCATTACAGCTTTAATAATACCTGTTATTACACTTAGCACTGTTGAAATTATAATCTTTAAATTATTAAAGACTGTGCTTACTACTGTTTTTATAGTTTGTCCATGAGCATTCCAAAAAGATGTTATTACATTTAAAGCTGTGGTTATAACAGTTTTAATGGTTGTCATAACTTTTGTAATAGTTTGTTTTATAAGTGGCCAGTTAGATATTACAAAACTTATTAACTTTCCAATGATTTGAATTGCAAACATCAGCACTGGCTTCAAAATAGAATTCCAAACAGCTTGGACTCCTTGAAATACATTTTGAATTATACTCTTTATTTTAGGCATATTAGCTTGGATAAAGGTTACTATTGATTTAACTACTGCTATTATTTTACTAATTGTCTGTGTCACAGTAGTTCCAACCTTAGGTCCAAATATATTAGTAAAGAAAGCTCCTATTCCTTGAGCGACACTTCCTGTTTTCTTGAATACATCTATTGCAGATTGTACAGAGCCTAAAATTTTATTGAATACTCCCATAACTATATCTCTTATTCCACCAAAATTTGTAGCAAATGCAATTGATAATAATGCAACTACTCCAATTAAAATTTTAATTGGTAATGATAGATTAATAAATACGCTAAAAGCAGTTGAGATAAATGATTTAACTTTTGATATCACACCTTTAAATTTTTCAAAACCTCCAGCTAAACTCTCTAATGGCCCTGATATAGAAGGAGTTAATTCACCAGCTTTTCCCATTGATTGTCTGGCTATATTCAAACCTTTAGGCACTTTACTTCCAGTTCCAGCTGATCTTGCAGTCTTTGATACTTTAGAGTTTTTGGTTGATTTAGTAATTTTTTGAGCTGCTTCAGAAGCCTTTTTTCCTATGCCACCAAAAGCTTTTTTGACCACATCATTATCTGCAAAAGTTTTAAACAAATCTGATGCAGTATTTTTTACATTTATTATTTCATCTTTTGTATCTTTAAAATTAGTTATCATATCCATACCTGTTTTTGATACATTAGATATTGATTTGCCTACCTCTTTAGCTTTTTCCCCAATATTTTCAATAGATCTTTGCCCAGAGTCATCTGTACATGCTTTTATTAAATTAGAAACAGACGTTCCTACATTTCCTACTGCATCTCTTGTATCTTTAAAGCTACTTTTAAGTTTACCTACTGATTCTGATGCTTTAGATACTGCCTGTACACTTTCTGATGCTTTTTCAGCTATTGGTGATAAACCTTCAATTGCATTTTGTGCTTTCTGAACTCCATCGACAACTTTTCCTATTGATTGTCTGCCTTTGTTCAAGGCTCCTGAAACTTTACCTCCATTTGATTTAGGAAATTTTCGAGCTACTTTAGAAGCCGTTTTTCCAATAACATCAATAGATTTTCTACCCAAATCAGTACCTGCAAAAGCCTTAAACAAATTAGATGCAGTGTTTTTTACATTTTCAATCTCATCTTTTGTATTTTTAAAATTAGTTCTCATATCTTTAACTGTTTGCGATACATTAGATATTGATTGAACTACCGTTTTAGCTTTCTCTCCAATATTTTCAAGAGATCTTTCCCCTGTGTTATCTGTAAATGCTTGTACCAAATCAGAAACAGCTGATGCTGTATTTCCTATTGCATCTCTTGTATTTTTAAAGCTACTTTCAAGTTTATCTACTGATTCTGCTGCTTTAGATATAGCCTTTACACTTTCTGAGGCTTTTGAAGCTATTGGTGATAAACTATCAATTGCCTTTTGAGCTTTTTGAGCTCCATCAATAACTTTTAATAATGTTGAATCTAGTTCAAACGGCATTAATCATCACCTCCTGAATACAAGGCTTCCATTTGTTTCATTTTATCTTCAATTTCTTGTTCAATAAAAGCACTGATGATAATCTTTTCTCCAAATCCCCTATCAATAGTTTCTGCTGGCCATTTATCATGAAGTTTCCAGCAGTAATATAGGAGATTCACAGTTTCATCAGTGCTTATAAGTTTTTTATATCTTCTTTTTTATTTGAGGCAGCTTCTACTCCTGATATTTCTGTCACTGTATCAGCCAAAATATCAACTTCACCAGGTAAAAAGAGCTTATTCATAAGTTCCTTAGGTGTTGGAGCTTTAAAATGTTTCATAAGCTCCTCAGATCTTAGCTCTGGAACTCCTGTAAGAACTGTTTCTATCTTTGCCTGTGCTGTTGCAAATCCTTGGATATTTCCTTTCTTATCTACTTGTAATACTCTTTCTTGAATTTCATTGTATCTTTCCATAGAAATAGCATTACAAGTAAATGTAATTTCAGTATTTCCAAGCTTAGCAAGTTTAAGCTTTACTTCTTTTGATGGTATTTCAACCTTACCTGCATCTATTTTTAATAATTGTTCAACTAAATTCATAACTACATCTCCATTTCAAATTTAATAAAATTATAGATAAACAACGTGTACACTAAACTTATGCAATAGCTAACCGAAATAAGTAACATATTGTGTTCCGGTTTCTGTGGAATTTTGATGGATGATTCTATGACTAGAAGTTGCATCCACAATGCTTGCCTCAACGACAGGCGTTGAACAAGCGTTGTGGAACAACTTCTAGTCAAGAATCACATTACCATCAAAATTCCAATGAAACACTTCACAAAATATGTTACTTATTTCTACTGTAGTAATTTATCAAAGTTTGGTTAACATCTTTCTTAGTTCTTCCCACTATAAGTCTAGGTTACTAAATTGGATATCTATAATTCAGTAATTTTTTTATTTCCTTGTCATTACTTTATTTTTACATACCTTAAGCAAATATCTACATTAAGAAATCAGAAATATTTTCATAGTCCTGCATAACAAAAATATTTCTGATTTTGGTAAGTTATTGCTTAACCCTAAAGTTTTATTGTGGTTCTATCATGTCTAGAAAATCATAACCTGAGAAGGTGAATGGAAGTGATTCTTCAACATTCTTCTTAACTTCCCAATCTGCTACTGTTAATTCATCGAAAGTAACATCCTTAAGTACTACTCTTTCAGCTCCCAATGCATCTGGATCAGCTAACTTTGATATGATAGTACATACTGTTTGCTTTCCTTGTTTAATATTATCCTTCATTAAAATTGCCATCCTTGATGATACATGATGTAATTTCAAGGTTCCTTTTCCTTCTATTCCAGTTACTTTACTTCTCTTCCATAAATCCCTTGTAAAATTTACATCAACCTTTGTTAAAGTAACCTTTGCTTGAAGAGCTGATACTTCCGAAACATACTCTCCATTAATCCAAACTTCTCCCCATGTTCCATTTATAACTTGTTTTGCTTGTGGCATTATAACCGCCTCCTATATATATATTTGAAATTTAATATCTTCTATTGCATCTAAGATAACAGCTTGTCCTCTAAGAAATACTTGTGAACCAGTGTTACTTTCTTTAATTTCTTGATCCTTCATTGTTCCAATATCTATTCCTTGGCTCTTTAAGTAAACTTTTTGTGCATCTAAGTCAATTTCAGCAAAGTTTTGTCCATCAATGCTGCTATCAAGTAATCCATCTAATTCTAAGCCTTCAAAATAACCATTAATTGCAGCAATAAGTAAACATTTATGATCATAATCATTTGGATATTTACCAATATAACTATCTTCTGCAGTTGTTTTAATATCATCATGAATTAAATCCATAATATCTACGATTTTAATTTTCTTAAAATCATCACCTTTATTTTCAATTGTAGTAACAAAGCTATTTACAGCTCTATCAATTTTAACTTTCTTTCCATCATTAAATAAAATTAATTTACCTGCATCAACAGCAGCATCTCTATCTTCTTTCTTTAAATGTGGAACATCGATTACTTCTGCAAGTGGTGCAAAGGTAGCACTGATAGTTAATGGTGTTCCTGCCAGCATTCCTGCAATTCTTGAACAATATTCTGCTGCAGTATAAGTTTTACTTGCTGTTTGTATTCCATCAGTACAGAAATTAATTGTCCCTTCATTATCTGCTGGACAATATGGAAGTACAGCTTTAACTCTAATATCTTTAGAGCTTCTTAATTGTTTAATCCAAGTTGCAAAATCTGTTGCCCTTGAAGTAATATTTGCCTCTGTATCAACCTTGCCATCTGCAGTATAACCAATGCTTGGGACTACTACATAATCCCACTTAATAGTTTCTAAGTAATTTTGAGCCTCTGAATAATCAACTGCATCTGCTTTTTCAATATAAGCAATAACTTGTTTTGGTGGATTTTGATATCCTATCATTGCAAGTTTAATTTGCTCTTTACTAAAATCTGATAATCCTTCTGGAATGTCATCTATAGTTTCCATTTTAATTGGATTGCTATATGATGCCGGCATAGTGTCTTTTAAAATAAGTGCTACTACACCTCTTTCTCCTCTTTTTATTGCAGTGATTCCTGCTTGTTTAAATACAATTTGTACGGATGGTTCTCCCATTCTTCATTCCTCCTTAAAAATTTAAATTAATTGTGTCTGCTTTAGGGCTTTGAGGTGTATTAAAGGCTCTGTCTTCAGTAAATTCAAGCTTAAGCTTTAGATGTATCTCTGTATTTTTTGCTCTACCTCTTAACTTTCTTACCTTTGCAGCTCTATCCAAAACCTTTATATATCCACTACTAAAAATTTCCCGCATGGTATCCCATACTTCATTTTGAGCTGTAAAATCAGCATTCATATTTTCATCTAGTGGCGGAAAATAAATTATCTTCATAGTTATTATATTTAAGTAACTATTTCTATTTAAATTTTCCTGCCTGCTGGTGATGTAGCGAATAAAAAAAGAAGGTCTTGTAAAATCCTTCTCCAGCTTTGATGCATATATTTTTGTATTAGGAAATTTCTCAACTAACATTCCGTTAATTGAGCTAATTATTTCATTAATCATTAACCTCCTCCTTTAATCCCTATAGTTTATGTTCCTTCCTGGCAATGTAACCATTATTCTGTAATACTAAGCATTTAAGAGTTTGGCTGCTATATTGCAAATAAAAACTTTACACTGTTTAATCAAATTCTCAGCTCCATCTTAAGTTTAACATTCATATTACAAATGAAAGCTTGCCTCTTGTTCATCTAAAACTCAGCTGCAAAAGTCCACCCCCTGTAAGGCACATTCAAAAAACGACTTGTCCATGTGCCTAAGTTAATAATTTCATAACAAAAAAGTACCTAGCCTATAAATAAAACTAGATACTTTTTGAAAAAGGGTATTTATGAGAGGAAACTATCTTTTGTTCCCACTTACTATTATAAGGGTTATTATTATCAATTTCTTATACACTTTCTCTACTTTTCCTACAATTTTCCTATAACTTATTTATAATCCGAGGTATTTCATATTTAAAACAAGATTTAGGCATAAAAATAGAGGATGCAGAAATTATTGTATTCCCATCCTCTAACAAAAATCATACTTTGATGCACTTCCACTAAATCGTGGCCAGTACATTGTTATTGTTATAGATATCCAACATTATAATTTGACTTATTATATTAATATACTTACATATTTACTAAATCTTCATGTGGATATCTTAACTAGAAATAATAAATATTTTTGTGCAGAAAACATTTGAAAATGAGCTGTTAAAGGCTCTTAGTTGTAAGTTGTCTCACTTTAGCTTGTCACGCTGAAAGCGGGAGCATGCTAAAGTGAGTACAGCTTGTAACTTAGAGCCTTCAGCGATATTTTCATAGTTTTTCGTAACAAAAATATTTATTATTTCGGTAAGCTACCACATAAGTCTAGTTTATATGTTGTTTATCCATGCCTATACTAAAAGGTACTTCTCCATTTTCTTGGCTGCCTGCTTTTCTAGCTGCTTAACTCTTTGGTAGGATAATTTCAACTTATCCTGCACCACATAATATTTTCTATGCTCTATATGGACAACTTGTATTATTTCCTTTTCCTCATCATTTAATATTGTTATTGCATTGTTTATTCTTTGCAATTCCCTTTTTTTAGCTGACTGCTCCCTATATAATTCTTCTTTCCTCTCCATGAGCTTCTCTGCCTGCTGCTCTACACTAGAAGTAATTTTATAAGTCTTTCCCGTTCTCTCTTCTAAGCTTTGTCCGCTTATTCCCAATATTTCCTCTTCAAGCTCCTGAACCCTTATATCTATATCTCCTATATCCGCTAAAATTTCCTTGTATTTTCTAATTCTATCTATAGTAATATTCATATAATAATTCCTCCCAACCTGTCTTCTCCACTTCTTAATCCTTAATTTTGTTTATCTATCATTAACCTTCCAGCTGCTTAATTCATTTCTAATCCATGTTAACTTACTTCTCAAAACCTCTATCTCTAATCTCACATTATCAATGGCATTTAAACATGAGTTATAAGCACTTTCAGCTATATCTCTTTGCAATCTCAGTTCTGCAACCTCCTCATTTCCCTTTACCAATTCCATTATCAAAGTCGCTGGATATTTCTCTGACTTAAGCTTCATTATTTCCTCAGCTTTTTTTATCCTATAAGTCTTTTCCGCCTGCGCTTTCTTTAATCCTAATGTTTTAAGCTGCGTATTCCCTTTACCTAAGGCTACAATACAAAAATTTAAACTTTCCATTATTCCTTGTGAACTCATTATTTTACCTCCAACTCTTCATCTTCTTTTACTAATTCAAATCTATACTTCTGAGTTTCTTTTGGATATTTCTTATGATCCACCTCTGACATAAACCTATCTTTAGGCATAACATACCCTTGCATATTACCATACAAATTGCAATAAACCACCATTTCCTCATCTGTTTCCGAATGCAATACAGTTCCTAATACCCACTGCTCTTTCCCCTTAAAGTGCCTGTAAATTCCCTTTTTCAAAATCCTTTCCTCCATTGTCCTTTCCCCTCTTTCTCATATAAATTTATTATCAATATTTATACTAAATTTAAGCTTTTCTATCCTAACCAATTGGATAAACATATTTAAATATTTTCCAAACCTTAGTGGATACTTTTACCATAAATCAGCAACATGTTGTATGCAGTGTTTCATTAGGAATTTAGATGGTGTGATTCTCGAACAGAAGTTGTTCCAAAAAGCTTGTTCAAAAGCTTGTCTTTGAAGCAAGCTTTTTGGGTGCAACTTCTGTTCCTAGAATCACCCAGCTAAATTCCTTAGAAACCGAAATACAACATGTTGCTGATTTCGGTAAATATCACCTAAGTCTAAAATTGTTCTCTGTTCCTTCAATTTCAACTATATAATCCTTAGACATCTCATATATTCTGCTACCTATTGCTTCATCAAAACTGAGCAGCTTTTCAAGTGTATATTCTGTGGAAACTATTAGTGGCAGATTATTGATATATCTATAATTAATAAGCTCAAATATTATGTTAATATCCGTTCCGTTAACCTTCCCCTTATACAAATCATCAATCAATAGCACATCACAGGTTTGATACTTGCTCAAGGTTTTCTTATAATACTCCATATCGATCATATTTTGCTTAATGCTTGTAATCACATCTCTATAGGACATATACACGACCTTTATATCTTTCTTCAAAAAATTATTTGCAAGAGCCAAGGCAATATGAGTTTTCCCCGACCCGGGATTACCACTAAGTAAAATTGAATTTCTTCTCTTTCCTCTTATGGCGGCAAAACTTCGATAATATTTTATTGCAAGAGCTTTCATCTCCTTAGACTTGCTTGACCATTCTTCAAAATTACTAAAAGTTTTATCTATAACCTCTGCATTAATTCCACTATTTTTCCATAGTCTCTTTACCTTCTCAAGCTCCATACACTTACATGGTGTCATTAATGGCTGCGCATTAGGTTGCATTTTAATAATATATCCAACATCTTTACATAATTCGCATTTAAATTGGCTCATCCCACACATACTCTCCTTTTCCTGTTTCTGATTCCCATTTTGGGATTTTAATATTGAATTTCTTTTCACTTGCTCCATTATTCGGTCCAACACTTCCATGCTTATCCTCCTTTCTTCC
The DNA here is from genome assembly GCA_021781745.1 of Bacillota bacterium. GTDB lineage: Bacteria > Bacillota > Clostridia > Clostridiales > Clostridiaceae > Clostridium. The sequence goes on from JAJXWH010000052.1 coordinate 27,357, forward strand.
TTCGTCATAATTACCATTAATAGCTCCAATTACTTCCTTGCTATATATTCCATTCCCTATTCTTTTTCCAAACGTACTATTTCCCAGGGAATTACTACTCCCATCAATTTTAAATATTCCCTGCCAACAATTTTGAATACTTTTTTCTAAAATCTTAATTTGCATTTGTTCATCCTTCGATAAAGCTCTAAGCTCACTTAGCATAATCTCAACAGCTCTATCTGTCATTGGCCTTTTGATTTCCTTCCTCATTTTCAAAAAATCTATTATAGTTTCTATAAGACGTTTATTTTGAGTGAAATTACATATATATTTATATTTCCTATCATTCTTATTAATGGCTATGGGTAGGTCAGTGTTTGATGATCCCTTTATTACTCTTTTGTCAGCCATGTTGTCCCCCTCTCCATTGTCTCCTTGATAAAGTTTCCAATTCACTATTCTTATAAGCATTCCTGTGTTGGTTGATTCATAGGTTAAAAAATCATGTTTCTTAAATCTGTTAAGGGCAGTTCTGATATTTTGCCTTGAAATTCCTGCTCCCGCTTTCTCCATTATTGAATTAGCACTTGTAACAAATTCGCCTGGTTTAACTTTAAATTGTTTTCCCTTCCATTCCCATTCTTTCTCATCATGATTAGCCATTCCTAAAAGAGTAATCATAATAACTTTCTGCTCTGGAGTTGAGTTTAACCAAAGAGCCTTTTTAAATAAACATCTGTGAATCTTAAACCATCCTTCATCCATCTTACGAACTCCTCCTACTACAAAGCTTGTCCCTTATAACTTAACATCTAAACATCCAATTAATAAAATACTCATAAGAGCTGCAGATCATTTCATCTTGTTCTTCCTTCTTTTCTTCTGAATACCAAGTAAAGCTTTTTATTTTCAAGGCTTCCGCTTGGCACATTCCTTCTCTATAATTAATACACGTTTTTGCTTCACATTTAACTAACAATGTTCATGCCCCCTTTATACGCATCAATTACTTTAAATTGTTATGTAAAGCTGCCTGTTGCTTTCAACCACTGGCCACGAAATCGTCGTCAGTAAATTTACTTTCCCGTTATCATTAAATCTTTAAATATCTCATCAGTGGTACATTTATAAGTATCTGCAAGGCGTTTTATTAATTGAGGAGAAGGTTTTGTCCAACCTTGCTCTAATTTATAAAAGGTGCTCTTACTTACATTTAATGCCTCTATGGCTTCTTTGCTTTCAATACCTAAATTCAATCTCCTAAGTCTTATTGGTGTTAATTTCATTTTCTCACTTCTCCCCTACTTAAATGATTTAATAACTTCTTTTGTCTTAACATAGCAATATTTTATCAGTATTTCCGATATAAACAAACTAGTGTTCGCACTCAAATACGAACAAATTTAGAAATTATATGGCTCAAGCTTAAATTAACTCTGTTTTACTTAAATTTTCCAAAAATTCTATCGGGAATCATGATAAATTTATCATAAAGATGTGTCAATCAAAATTTCTTATTATAATCTTTTGAAGAAGCTATGGGCTTTTCGCTATTCATTATGCAGCATTTTTGCAATCTCTTTGCTTGGAAATGTAATACTATTAAATTTATTTATATTTTTTATCATTCTTATAGTTCTTATCCTTCTTGTTAGTGGTTAGAGGTTGGTTAGGTGCTGGTGACCAATTGGTTGTCTAGTGTTCTATTAATTACTCTTTCATAACCTTCATCATTCTTTTTCATGCTCTTATATCCATTTACAATTTTTCATTTTTGCTGCAAGTTTTTTTTTTTTTTACTTTGTGCCTATTTTTATGCATAATAAAAGAACTCAAAATATGAGTTCCTTATTGCTACTATCTAGCTCTTAAATACTTTTTTATAATTTTCCAATATTACTTCAATACAAAATTCTATAGCATTTTTTAATTTATTGAAGTCTTTATATTTATCTATTAAATAATAACATCTATAAGTTCGATTTATAGTATAATTTATACTGTAAATATTAAATTCATCATCAAAAATATACTCATGAAAATTAATATTTTTTTGATTTGTATTAATACGAATTCTTATTTCAAAATCAGGCGCTATCACAATTTTCTTATTTGAACATAATAATCTATATTTTTCACACAAAATTCCAATATGTTGAATAACTATTTCCTCATCCACAATTTCTGCCTCCCAATATTACTTAAAGGTATTTTATGTGCATCTATTAATTATTATACTTTTTTTAATAGTAAAATTTATAAACAAAATATATGATAATTCTGAGGCTGAAATTTTACACTCAGGTGGCAATAAAGACGATTAAAAGAAGACAACCTGTTTCCCTAAGCAGGCTGCTTCTTTTTCTGTTTAACATATTGTTAATATTAAATTTATAAATTTGACACAATACTGTCATAGTTGCAATTTATAATGATAACATAAACAGTATTCATACATTGTATTCCCTTATTAAATATACAATCCGTTTAGAATAACTTGCTGAAATAATGTAGGTTATTCTTTTTTGTCTTTAATTTCTTGCATAAGACAAAATATTTCATTATATAGATAAACAACATGTAAACTAGAATTATGTGGTAGCTTACCGAAATCATAAATATAAGTGAGACAACTTACAACTAAGAGCCTTTAACAGCTCATTTTCAAATGTTTTCTTCATATTATGACCCTTGTGGTTACAAGAATATTTATGATTTCTGGTGAAGGTATCCACATAAGGATTTAGTAAATATGTAATTATATTCATATAATAAGTCGAATTATAATATTGGATATCCATATAGATAAACCAACTATAAATTGTACTTATACTTTGAAATATATCCCAACCAGAAATCATAATCATTTTTTGCGGAATGTTTCATTAGAAATTTTTATGGCTGTGATTCTTGGTTAGAAGTTGTTCCAAATGTGCTAGTTCAAAGCTTGTTCTTTGAGGCTAGCATTTTGGGTACAACTTCTAGCCTTAGAATCACCCATAGAAATTCCTTTGAAACTGGAGCAAAAGAATGATTTTGATTTCGGTGAGTTATATGTTGTGTATCTATAATATTTTTTATTTATATTTTGCCTCAATTTTGCCACAATTGTATCACGTAAATATTATAATAATATGTTATAATTTATTTGCTAATATTTTACGATTTTATCCAATATTAGTATTTTATTTTAATATAGAGGTATTATTATGAATTCATTAGCACAACTTAGACTTAGACAAAAAATATTTCTCAGAAAAGCTTTATTAAATTTTTTGCTAAAAAAACTTTGTCCAACTAATAAAATTGTTGTTGCTGTTTCACAAAACCTAGACAAATATGTGTCGCTACAGCAGTACAACATCTACATCAAGCAATATAACATACAGGTAACTAAGGATATTCATCCATGTAATTATGATCCGTTATCTAATGAAGTTTAATTAACTTGTTATTCTTGTTATATTAATAGAATATAATCTTTTTATTCTTTCGATGCATAGCCTTCTCTAAATTTTTAACGCAACTTTATTTTACTGTGATATAGTATCTTTTATTAATCAAATCATAACTATTTTATTTCATTAAATTTTTTAAAACTCTGAATTAACTGATTCAGGAATATACCAATAATATTCTGGTCCAGATAACACAAAAAATGATCCTTTTGGCATTTGTGTAATAGCATAAAATGCATTTAAGAAATCTGCTGTGCCTGTTGCTAGTTCACCGAGGGCAAACCAAAGTACAATATCATCCATGAATTGAGGCATTATTATCCATAAAATTAGAGGAATAATTCCCAAAATAATATGTGGAAATAATGATAGTAAAATTTCTTTCTCCTTACTTATCGGCTCTGTACACGCAAATACAATTCCTAAATACCTAATTGAATACCACCATTTTACTTCTGTATTTTTACCAAACATGCTTAATTGAAATATCAATCGTGGGAACATAACTATGATTCCTAATGCCATACCCTCCATATTAATATATATTATAGACCATCCATGTATGTAATCCCTAATATAGATTCCCCCTACTAACATAATCATTAATGGAATTAAAAATATTAAAGATTTGGTTGCTATACCAATTGGATATTTTGCCGCTTTAAACTTTTGAGCATTATGAGGTAATTTAGCAGTTGGTAACTGACTCTCATTCTTATATTTTCCTTGAAATACTAACTTCATTTCAAACCTCCAATTAAAAATCGTTCTGACATAATTATTGCATCAATTCTGTTTTTACACTTTTCAATATCAATTTCTGGTGTATTTTCCTACATTACACTTTATTATTATAAATTTGCCCTTCCTAATTTCACTTTTCAAAATTCTTATCTATTTTTCCATCCATATATTTTCTAATTTTTTTATATAAACTTCTGGCTCGTTCTCAAGAGTAATTCAATATTCTTTTTATCCCTATTTTCCTTCTTTATTTACAAATATAATTTAAATATATTATTCCATAGAATAACAACTTACAAATTTCCATTATATAAATATTTTAACATTTTAGTTTGCAACATCCTACTATTACTTTGCTTATTCTTTATTTATCACAAAAATAAAAAGTTATGCAAAAATAAGAATTACTCTAGTCTTATTTGCATAACCTTCTTTAACACACTTCTTCATAAACATTTTAATATAAATTATAGAAAATTTGAATTAAACTTTTAGCTAGTAAAAATTTCCATTATGTTATAGGCAAAATTAGCAGTAGTTGGATTACTTCTGACTACTGCTTGTACATTATATGTATTTTCAATATTGCTAAAGAAATATTTAATTAAAGTATTTTAATTTATATGTATTTATGTTCAAGATCAATGAAAAATAAATAAAATATACCTTTGGCCCACTTTCCTATAAGCCTAACTGTATATGGATTATTATTAGGATATCCTCTAAATACATAGTATTTATCACTACACGCTCGTCCTCTTTCTTCATCTGAACCGAAATTACTATTACATTTTGCATTTATTTTTATTTGACTTTCTTCTATTGTTTCATATCCTAAATTTTTTCCCAAAGTACCTAATGCCGTCGTTGTCATAGAAGACCAATAAAGAATTCTATCGAATATTTGAATTTTTATATCATTCATCATTTTAGGATTTTCAAAATTATATTGCTTATTAGTTGTTAAAAAAGAGAAGTTAAATTTAATATATGTGAATTTATAACTTCCCTTTATTTCTTCAACTTTATGCTTTTTATGACCTGTACTCTTACTTTTTATTGCCATTACTCTATCTCAACAATTTCTTCTTTAAAGAATTCCCTTATAAGATTCACATTCATAATAGATTGAAGAGGAGTTTCATTCCATGGCTTTTCTTGATGAGTCTTATTCCTTAATCCCCATGCACTATATTGACCGTATTCATTGAATACAAATTCTAATGAGTCTGCTGCAGCTACATCACGTTCAACATTTAAAATTATTTGAGTATCTCCTTCTTCTTCACTTACATCTATTGGATTTCCTTTATTAATTTTATAAAAATCATACACTTCTGGAACTACAGGTCCATGTTTCCATGCATATATTTCTTCTTCAAATAGTCTTTCTCCAGTAACTGCTAAGTGAACTCCTTGAGCATAATATAACAATTTTTGCAATTTTAAATTAGAAATAGATTCAATACATTCATCTGAATCCTGTTCTGTTTTATTTCTTAAAAGAAACCATCTTGCGATTTCTTTTGCTTCAAACATGCTTCCACCTCCCAATTATTGGTTTTACTTCAATCTATATTATTCTTGATATTACTATAATATTACCAAAAATAAAATTTGTATACACGTAGTACCAATTGCAACATCATATTATTTCTATTTAGCACCTTATTACTTTTGTTATCTCTTTTTATCTTAAGTTATCTTAAATCATCTTAAGTTTACTTATTTTATATATTATATTGTTACACTTTTATCTAGCTAATTAAACATAATTATTAAAATAAGCACTTATATTTCGTCGTAGTCAAAACTACGCTTATCTATATCTGTAGTTTTTATGAATAATCTAATAAACATTTTTACTCCTTTTTATGTCATTATTAAACAAAAAAACGTCTTTTAGGAATAAGAAGACTTATTTTAATCTTCGCTCACTCCATAAATTAATAAGTCCTCTAATAAGATTTAGCATCATTGAAATCATCAATAAAACAGTTCCAATTATATGAGTATTATCCTTCAATAAAAAAGGAATTGATACCACTAATAGAAAAATTGATATTATCAACATAAATTTTCTTTTCATATTTTCCTCTTCCATTACCATTTAACTTATTTTTCTACATTAATTATTATCCTTTAATATGCAAATCGTATATAACACCAAATCAGCGAAATTACTATTACTAAATTTGCTAACATTAATCCGATTAAATCTTTCTTTTTAATTGGCTGATTAGGTTAAAACAGTTTTCTAAAAAGTTTAACTATTGCTTCAAGAATTAAGCCTGCAATCTGCATCATTCTTCCAAAAAGCATTCCAATTATGATCATTATTAAAACACCAATTGCCCCTAATATAAGTCCCATTTCAATACCTCTTTTAATAATTTCAATATTCATATTCCATAATCTATAAATACAAGCCCGCACTTCCATACTAATTATACCTTTTTTTATTAAATTTGGTATAGTAAAATAATTAGTAACTATTCAGCTATTAAATAATTTAATCATAAATGATAAAATTATATCTTTTCATTACTATTAATTTTAGTTATTATATAATCTGTTATATAATAACTAATGATAGGGTGGTAACGTCCGTGAGCGAAGGCAAAATAATATAAATATATAATCAAGGCTTGATTCAAGCTATGAGGGTTATAAAGGAACTTACTAATGAAATAAAAGGATTAAATTCTCAAGTAGAAGCATTATCAAAAGATAATAAAGTCCTTTCAGATCGCGTCAAATCATTATAAAGTCAAGTAAATAAAAGTAATAATAGTAGTAAACCACCTTCATCAGATGGATTTAAAAAGAAGATTAAAAGTTTAAGAACTAAATTTGGTAAAAGTCCAGGTGGGCAATCTGACCTACGGAAATAGAAATTAAATTATTTAAACGAGTTGACGATAAAATTATCATTTTTCTAGCACTTTTTTTAATTCTGTAGTAATATATTCTTGATCATTAATCATAAATAAACCACCTTTCTTATGCATCATAAGCAAAAAATAGACTTTTAGGAATATTATGCAACAAAAAATCACGATTTCATTCTGATATAATGTGATGTATATAAATTTTTCACAGACTACTTTCTATAATTATTCCACCAAACAGTTAATTCATAAAATATTGGCAACATGCTTTTTCCTGTATCAGTTAAAGTATATTCTACTCTTACTGGCATTTCATTATATTGATTTCTAGCAATTAATCCATCCTGCTCTAGTTCATGCAATGAATTTGATAACATTGTATTTGTTATTCCTGATATTTCTCTTTTCAATTCATTAAACCGAACCACTTCTTTTTTTAATAATTGTGCTAATATACGTAGTTTCCACTTTCCACCAACTACTTCCAATGCACTTTTTGCAACACATTCATGGTTATTATCTGATTCTTTAATTGAAATTAAATATTGATCCAATTCTTGTTTGCTCACCATATCTGTTCCTCCAAAGTATGAAAAATAATACCTAATCACAAAATTCTGCGTACTTGTCAGTATAAATTTAGTTAAGTATACTAATTATACCAAGTACATTTTTGGGAGTAAATATTATATTTAGAAGGAGACATTAATCATGGAACTTATGAAAGCAATATCAATACGTAAATCCACTCGAAGTTATAAATCTGAGCAAATTAGTGACGAATCCTTAAATACTATAATTAATGCTGGATGTGCTGCACCAGTAGGAATGGGTGCTTATGATATGGTACACTTAACAGTTATTCAAAATTCTGACCTACTAGATAGAATTACAAAAACATATGCACGTATAAATGAAAATCCAAAGGCTAACCCATTATATGATGCACCAACATTAGTAGTTGTTTCTGGTAAACCACATGATAAATACCCCAATGCTGAACTTGCTAATGCCGCTTGTATTATTGAAAATATGGCTCTTTCGGCTACAGACATTGGTATAGGTAGTGTATTTTTATGGGGGATAATATCTGCACTTTGTTCAGATAAGGAATTATTAAAAGATTTGAATTTACCAGGAGGTTTTATTCCCGCTTCTGGCATTGCATTAGGTTATCCAAGTGAGCCATTAACTACAGAAAAAGAATTGAAACAAACTATAAAAATCACTACAATTAAATAATTAAAACTTAATATGCTTTGCATTAACTTAAAGTTGTATTTTAGAAATTCAAATGTTCGTACATAAAGAACAAAGTGCCTGCGGCACGTTTCAATTGATAATTGACAATTTAGATTGAAAACCGCATGTTTTCTAGAAAGTATATTTTAAAAATCCTTTTAAGGATTTTATCCTACATTGTCAATTTTCAAAACCTTAAGATTTGATTCTATCAAGCTTTTCAAATTTTAAAAATTTTATACTTTCCTAGACATGAAAAAATGACTGCGCCACGCTCTCTCAGAGAAATTTTCCATAGATTAAATATAGCAACTCATATTTGTTTGCACTTACAGCTACATATTTCTTGTCAAAACACAAAAAATATTAACTTTGATATTCACCTTTCTTCACCCTATCTTTT
>JAJXWH010000109.1 GCA_021781745.1 Bacillota bacterium
AATTTTATCAAATCTTCTTTAGTTACTTTTTCTGCCACGAAAATATTATGTTTCTTACATAATTTACTCAAATCAGACTTGCTTATTTCAGATGTTTTTAAAAAATTCGTAGCACTTTTAACACTATCCATAACAATTATTCTCTCATATATTTCTTCATTAGTCATAAAAACACCTCCAAATTTTTGATACCTTAATAGTAAAATATTAAGCTTTTTTAAACTGAATTTATATATTATTATTCTAATATTTTACCTTCTTCATAGCATAATTTTAGATATTGAGGCGTCATATAGTACACCGCCATATTATAATTATCTATATATTCTGTTATCCAAGAATTATAAATTTCGATTAACTTATCGATCAAATTATCGTGGCTTAAACCCTCGATCAATCTCTGATATACCGCTCCTATACTCCAGTAATCCGGAATATTATATTTACAAGCAGAAACATTATCAAACATACCATTTGGTATTTTATATTCTTCTATAAATTTACCTGCTACTGCTGCTATAGGCTCACAATGAAAAACATCTGCATAGTTAAATATATGTTCTATGACCTTCTTACCTAACAAATTTACAATATCGCAGCGTTTATTTTTAGTTTCTCTTCCTATATATTCTATAAGACTACATAAATAAAATAAATTATTGTCTACTTTTACTTGTATCATAAGCTATAACTCCTTTCATAAGTTAAGCACTCTAAAGCTCTAGCCGAATGAAAACTTATCTGATGAGTTGGATATCTAAATTTTGCCAGTTCCCAAAAAGCACTTCTCGATATTTTATTATCAATAAAATCCTGTACATAATTATAAATCACATCATCTGCCATAGGCCCTTCTACTATATCGTAACCATGGCTTCCCCCATTTCTACACATAGCTATGAAATCAAGCCATTCGTCCGTCATTTCATTGAAGTACTTTATATTCAAATTAGAATTAGCTGTAAATTTATAAACATTAACAATACTTTTATTTATATTTCTCATTGCCCATCGTTCTGCTTGAGTAGGTAATACGGTGCAGTAAAATCCAAAGTAAAAATCTTTTGCATACTTATCTATTCTTATTTCAGGATTCATTATAATTTCTGAACCACCATGATAAACTAGCATAGGTTCACTTATATCTTTCATCATACAAAATCTCCTTACTGTTACATTATTCATTTTCTCTGACATCATATCTTAATTATATCTTATATTTAATTTTTTAAAAAGTTAAAGCAGCAATAATACTTGCTAATATTATTGCTGCCTTATCTCTCATAAAACATTTTAATGGACCTTGTCCTATGGAACTACTAAACGATTTTCGTAGTCCAATCTTCGCAATTCGATTTTTACAATTTATAAAATGCTACAAATATTTATAAATGGCTTGAATACTAGCTTCGATATTTACGATAAATTATAATAATCTACAGCTATTTATAATTTGTGTGTTAATAATGTGTTAAAACCAACCCGAATTAATGAGTTGGTTTTTTTACTATTATATCTTCCAAGTATGTCCACAATTTAGACACTTAACTTTTCCTTTTTTACTACTTACTCCTCCCATAGTAGCACCTGCCGCAGCTCCCAATCCGCCAGTAAGTGCTCCCCCAACAACTCCACCTACAACAGCTCTGCCAAGACTTAATTTTTTATTTACAAAAGTTAAGTTTGTACTTTTACATTTAGGGCAAAATGGTACATGGTCACGTTTAAGTTGTGATAGTCTCTCCTTTTGATATTGCTTTTCAGCTTGTCTTTTAGAGACTTTAGGTTTTAAATCGTCTAATTCTTCATGTGAAGCTATTTTATTTCTTATCCATTCGTTTTCGTCAAAATCTTCTCCATTTTTACTTGCTATTTCTTTAGCTTTTTGCAATTCCTTATAATCTCGAATATTGTTTAATTTGCAAAAAGAAATAAATCCCATAATAACACCTTCTTATGTATGTTTTTCCTTAATTATAGCAAAGCAAAAATATTTTTACAATGCATCTATTTTTAATTAACTAAAAGGTCTAGAGAAATAATCCCTAGACCTTTTTCTTTTCTTCTGTGATTTCCATATCCGCTTTTATTCCAAACAGATTAAACACTAATTTAACTTTCGTACTACCTTTGTTATGTAGTATCATTCCTAATATTATGATGCAGGAAATAACTAATATAAGCATTATCAATATTAAATAAATCATAATTCATGCCCCCTTTTTTATCTCTTGTCATTAATATATGTAATAACCGCTAAAGTTGGACATGCTTATTGGTGTATTTTAGTAAGCTTATTATGCTAAAAAGCCTAGGATTAATTTCCTAAGCTTTCATTATATTGGATTGGATGTAATTAAAATTAATATCGAAAGGTAAAATATTTTTAAGAAACTCTTTATTTCTAGTTGTGTAATCCATTATTGATATTCCAACAAGTTCTTCAGTATTTTCATCAAAATAATCATATACCCCTGTATAGATTTCATCAGAAATAACAGGAACTATCTTATCAATATAAACATCTAGAATATCATATTTTTCATTATACTTATAAAGTAGTGAAGCCTGTGGAACTTTTATTTTGTTTGCTATCATAGATTACACCTCCAATTGTTTTTATTTCTTTTATATTCCTAAGAATATGATTCGTCACTATTGTCCCATTGTTATTTTTATCAAATTCAACAATAGTCTTTATACCATAAATTCTATCACCTTTAGGTATTATGTCAACATAATCTTGTCGACTATCATCAATAATCAATTCACTAGAACCATCTTTTTTAGGTTTAACATTTTGCAATATGTATCGAGGATTTTCTATATTACTTTTTATATGTTCTGTCAACACCTCATCATGACCACTATCTCCAGTTATATGAACCGTCCATGTTTGTCCTGTTAAAGTTACGCTTCTATTTAAAGGATCTAGCGCAGTAAAAATAATTTTCTCTTCATCCATAATATTACCTCTTTATTACAAGTTCATTTATATGTCCAAATGTTTCTTCATATTTTTTCACATTTTCATTTAATACATTAACTAAGGCTTTTGCATGTTGAGGACTCATTATTATTGTTGAATTAATATCATTTGGATTAAATTCCGAGTTAGCTGTATTAGATTTAATTCCAAACAAAAATTTAAAATCATAGAGACTTACTTCTACACTTGTTGTATTTGCATAAAAAACAGGTACTATTCTTAAATCATTACTCTTTTCATTTTCCATAAAATTCAACTCCTAAAATTATATTCATATAGTTATTCTACAATTATTACTAATTCCCTTCTTGATTTTACAAAAAATAAAAAAATCCTCCCCTAAGGGAGGAAAATTATCTTGATGTATCTTTATTTATCTCTGATACAGCTGCCTTTATGGTATTGAATATTTCTTCGTCTGTTAAGCCTGTCTTACCTTCTATCATTTCAAGTACTTTTGTGTGTTTCACTATACCTGTCCAATCAAATTCCTTGCCTAGCTGCTCTGCGGTGGCTACTGCCCCTTTGATAACTGTAATGTCTTGATTGTATTTATCTATGCCTATCTTTTGAATAAGATATTGCCTTTGAGTTTCTAACATATTCTTATGGCTATCGTAAAATTGTTTTACAAAATAGGCTATTAAACCTAATATCATACTTACTATTACACCTACAACTGGAATTACTATTTGATTTATAATTAATTCGCTCATCTCAACTACCTCCTACACATTTTCATCTAACAATTTATACCAAGTCTGTCCACCGACTACACCATCAGCACCTAACCCATGCCTTGCTTGCCAATTTTGAACTGTAACTTTTGTAAAGTTTCCAAATGTACCGTCTATTTCAGCACCAACTCTAAACTGAATATATCTAGTTGGATAATCCATATGTGTTGCTGTAATTGAATCCGTAGGTCTTGAGTAAATTTCTCCTACCGCACCAGCTGTCTTTGGACCCCAAACACCATCTTGAACTAATCCCATTATTTCTTGAAATTCTTTAATAGCAGTAGTTGTTAGAGAACCTTCTAATCCATCAGTTGCTAGTCCCTTTTTTAGCAATACATTTAACTGCATTTGTATAGTCCTTATTGTGTCATTTCCTTGCTGTGCGGCTTGTGGAACTACTACTGGTTGAGATTGTACTGGTGTTGATGAAGAGCCTAGTAAAATAGCATCTGAAAATTCGTCTAAATCTACGTTGCCATTAATTCCATTCATTAAGCCTGTTTCACTGTATTGGAATCCTATATAAGGAACGCTTATATTTGGCTTAGAGACCCCATATTCAGCTACCCAAAGAGGTAAGCTAAGTCCGTTAAGATATTCTTTTAAGAAACTTGTATAAGTGTAAACAACTACTTCTTTGCCTTGTGATTTTAAGTAATCAGCAAATTGGTTTACATTGCTTAATATTTGCTGTGCTGTTTGTCCAAGGTCTACTTCGACATCAATTGCATATTTGCAATCAGCCGCTAAGTCTTTAACTGCATCTAAAAAGTGCTTTGCTTCATCTAATGGGTTATTTGCCCTTAAGAAGTGATATAAACCAACCTTAAGTCCTGCTGCTTTCGCACCATCATAGTAACTTTTTAAAGTGCTATCAGTATAAGTAATTCCCTCTGTAGCTTTAATGTAGACTATTTCTACACCTGAAGCTTTTACTTTGTTAAAATCAATGTTTCCTTGTCCGCTAAAAATATCGATACCTTTCATCTGTATCTCCTCCTATTTATTTTATTTTTATCAAGTACCCAAAAACAAAAATGGCTACGGTAATAATTAATCCAAAACCCCATTTTAAGGTACTAACTAAACTTTTTATTTGTTCACAAAGATTTTCAATTTTTTCTTCCATCTTCGCACCACGTTGTTCAAGTTTCCCAATCCGAATATCATGGTCTTCCATTTTTTTGTCGTGAAATTCTAACTTTTCATCAACTACCTTGCAACGTTCTTTGCACAAATCATTATTATAAGCATCACCCATCATACACCTCCATAAATATAAAAGCAGCACCTATTAAGATACCGCTTTTAATTGTGCTATTTCATTTTCTAATACGATAATTCTTGCCTTTAAGTCTTCAACCTTTGCATCTTCTTCCTGTAGAGCCTTACTCAAATAAGGAATAATTGTTGTCTCATTCGGTTGCATTCTTATGTAACCATCTTCTTGGGGTACTTTTATAACCCAGCTGTCCTCAATTTTCTGTAGTTCTTGTGCTACATATCCAAGCATTTGCAGTTGTCCGCTATCTTTCCAATTAAACATCCTGTGTTGAATACTGTTGATAGTTGATAATGCACTAACTGGACTATCTTGTATATTAGTCTTAAGACTTATATCAGAAGCCCAAATATTGAAACCATAATCACCATTTGCATCTGTATGAAACGAACCCCACGTTGAGCTACTATTTGTGTTGAAAGCAAATGACTGTATATTACTAGAATATAATGCGTGGTTACCATTTATATATACAGCTCCAGAAATAAGATTCAGATGAGCAATACTTTGTAAATTATCCGATATTATTCTGGAATCAAAGTCGCTACTTGTTCCAGAACTATGAAAATCTATATAAGGGGTTGTCTTAGTTGTCATAGAACCAAGTTCAATGCCAGCGTTATTATACCCATCATTGGAAAAGTACATAACTCTATCACTTCCACTAAGAACACTCAAATAACCAGTTTGTACATTAATCCCTGATGTATCTATAGTTACAATTGGGTCGCTGTTGTAACTACCAACATATATATATGAACCATTAATCGTTCCACCATTTATAGTTGTACCATTAATCGTTCCACCAGTTATAGTTTTTCCTGTTATTGCATTTGCGGCAATTTGGTCAGCTGTTATAGTCCCAGTTTGAATTTGTCCTCCATTAATTGCAGTTGTTCCACTATATGTCCATGATTGAGATAAATAATCTTGTTGAGTTGCAGGATAAATATTTGCAGAACTAAACTGAATATTTTTAATTGCATCACCTGCACCGCTCCAATTTCCTAATAAATATCCTTGCATATTAGCAAAGGTTTTCGTTGATGTTGTACTTGAATCTGGTAAAGCAAAAATCTTACTTATTGTGTACCAAGTATTAGTAGTTAAGGTTGTTCCTGCTATTGTGCAATCTAATTGCAATCTATCGTAACTACCATCTGAATAATGAATATCAACTATAAATGTAGCCCCACTCGGAGAATTACCAGAAGTTAATCTAAATCTTGTTCTTAGACAAAAATATTTTGCACCTTCTAAGTATATGCCATTTGCAAAAAAACTTGTATATAATATCATGCCATATTGGTTTCCTGAAACTGGACAGTCAAATTCACATACATTCATACCATTATAGGTTGCCTTAACTACTCCACCACTATTCCATATAGAGGTACCGTCAGGGTATGTTCCTGCCCAATGAGTAAATGAGGGATTATAACAATATCCACCTTGTTCTCCTAATCCTACGGTCAATTGATTTGCAGTTATTGTCCCTGCTGCGATATTATTCGCTGTAATCGTGTTAGCCGCTATATTATTAGCTGTTATAGTTCCTGCTGCTATATTAGCACCTGTGATAGTATTAGCGGCAATTTGATTGCTTGTTATTGTAGCGCTTGCTATTTGTGCAGAAGTAATACTATTTGCAACAATCTTGTCTGCTGTTATTGTACTAGCAGCAATTAAGTTTCCTGTTATAGTTCCTGCGGCTATAAGACTTCCTGTTATGGTACTTGCTGCTATGTTATTAGCTGTAATGGAGTTTGCTACAATATTACCTCCACTTATCATTACACCACCTTGGTTAGCTAATACTGCAAAATTACCAATATTGCAACAATTTTGCCCACTCTGAAAAGCTGTAATTGTTATTCTAATATATCTTGCTCCAAAATCACCACTATAAGTTTGAAAACAATTTGTATTGTTTGTTACTGTAGTCAAGGTACTCCATGTACTGCCATCTTGGGAACAGTCTAAAATATAACCACTCGGAATATATCTACTGTCTGTTGCAAAATAGCTGGTGAAACTTATTTGTCTTATCTCATAGATTAATGCACCCAAGTCGACAAAACAGTAAGAATTTAGAGTACCTGTAGTCCAATACCCCAACCCCGATACATTTTGAGCACACATACCCCCAGTTATTTGAGCACCAGCACTAGCAGTTACTTGTTTATTTTGTGCTACATTGTAAAGTTGACCTCCACAGAATAGTTTATCAGCAGTAATACTTCCTGTAGCTAATACATTTGTATTTAGAGTACCAGTAGTAATTACTCCTGCATCTAACGCACCAATGACACCACTTGCACTTGTTATAGAACCTGCGGCAATTTGTGCAGCTGTTATAGTGCCTGTTTGAATTAGCCCACCATTAATATTTGTTGTTCCACCATAAATCCAACTTGATAATGTAACTGCACCTGTGATTGCCACCTTACTAGCACTTATAGATATTGTTTCTGGAGACTGGTTAATTGTTGCAATAATATTGTTATTGTTAGGACTATCCTCAGGAGCTGGTGTCCAATCTGTTGCTTTGTTTCCTTGCTCAAACTTTACATTACCCCACCAAAACTCAACGGTGCTATTAGGGGCAGTCATAACTCTAACCTGTACATAGTCGAGAGTTTTAGTCG
>JAJXWH010000110.1 GCA_021781745.1 Bacillota bacterium
AAGCACCTTTTAGGTGCAGGTAGTAAAGGTATGCGGTTGGCAAACCGTTCAGTGTGCGAGTAGCACAGCCAGTAACAAAGCCTTATAGGCGCAGAGCAAGCCACCAGTTTTACTGGTGGTCCTGACTATATATTGAATATCATCTACTACAAGTAGTATACATTAGTTAAATAAAGTAATTTTTGCATTGAGTTAAAACATAAAATTTAAGTTACGAAGCAAAAATTTAATCATAGAATGTATTTATTTTAACTTTTATTAGGAAAAGTGTTAAAAAGGCTTGCATAATTAAGAAAAGCTGGTATAATAGATTAAGTAATGACGTTCCGCGATAGCTCAATGGTGGAGCACTCGGCTGTTAACCGATAGGTTGGAGGTTCGAGTCCTCTTCGCGGAGCCATTTTTTTATACTTTTTTAGATTACAAAAGTCAACAAGTAGTTGTAGCATATATGGATTATGTTACAACTTTTTTGATTTAAGAATTGCGTAAGTAGTTTTGCTTAAAGCATAAGCAAAAGGCTAGTAGAAATTGAAGTTTTTAATAGAATTTAATTAATAAATCACTACTGTTTAATGAATGATTAATATTACCATTGACTTTTAAAAAAATTGTGCAATATTCCAAGTAGAATATATATCCAATAAAATTAGATATGAAAACAGAATTTTGGATGGATATTTTTTCTTATTAATGCTATATCTTCACTTTTTAATTAGGAACTATTGAAAATATAAGACCAATTAAATTGAACAGTTTCGTAAATCTCGAAGAGATTAGCTTTTATAGCTCTTTTAATTTCAATTAGTGTAGTTTTTGTTTCAATCAATGGTTCTATAAGTTTAAATATAGCGAAGGTCATAATACCAGTGATTATCTGAATCATCACTGCATTTAATGATCGTCCTATAAAAGTTTTAAATTTTAGATTTTGTTTTATCCACTTAAAAAAAAGTTCTATTTCCCAGCGTTTTTTATATAAAAATGCTATTTCTTCACTAAAAAGATCGTAAATATTAGTTATAAATGTAAGTTCTTTACCTGTTTTATCTATAATTTTTATAAGTCGGTATTCTTGTTTTGTTTGATAAGTATATTTAGATCCAAGCTTTACTATTTTGTCACAGATTATATTAGTTCCTACATCTAAAAGTTTTTTATCATAACTGTGGCTTATTCTTAGGTCTCTGATTTCAGTAACTACTGCATTATTCTTTAATCTAGTTACAAAGTATTTTTCGTCTCCAGTATATTGATCAAATTTTTCATAATCTAAATAACCTTTATCAAACACATAGATACAATGTTTATTATCAATTAGGGAATCCATAGCAGTTTTATCATGTTCGACAGCATTTGTAACAACAAATGCATCGGGAATACCCTTATTTAAATCAAATCGTGTATGAATTTTTATCCCGGCTTTGGTAGATCTAAATAGTGCCCACTGGTAAAGATTTAAGCTCATACTTATAGTAGTAGAATCTATTAATTTAATTGAACCAAAGCGTTTTAAGGACTCATTTACTGAACATGTATTTAAAACTTTATTTATGAGTTCATTTAAAACCGGTAAAAATACTTCATAATTTCTTTTATTATTATGGTATGATAAGGTACTCAAGCTAACGCTTGCTACGGTTTCTTTTAATTTGCTAGACATAGATATACCAAAGCTTAAATCTCTTAGACTATCTTTTTGAGAGATATGATGGTAAATCATTGATTTTATATGATCTTTAGTGAAAAATTTCGAAACTTTATTATCAGTATTTAACTTAAATGCTGCATGTTTCAAAGTATCCCAGTTAATAAATTCTATAATTTTATCGAATAAT
The DNA here is from genome assembly GCA_021781745.1 of Bacillota bacterium. GTDB lineage: Bacteria > Bacillota > Clostridia > Clostridiales > Clostridiaceae > Clostridium. The sequence goes on from JAJXWH010000110.1 coordinate 1,839, forward strand.
TTGATATAATCAACCACGTAGCCAGTAACCTCCTTTGGTTTTGTGTTTTGTCGTGATTATATTAAACCAAAGGTTACTGGCTATTTTCACGTATAAATTTATGGACACATAAGAAATAGTAACCACATACAATTTGTCAATGGAAATTTTAATCAATGTTTAAACGGTAGTGTTAATAAATATAAAATTAATATAAAAATGGGGTTGCATAATTAAAAAAAGCTGATATAATAGATTAAGTAATGACGTTCCGCGATAGCTCAATGGTGGAGCACTCGGCTGTTAACCGATAGGTTGGAGGTTCGAGTCCTCTTCGCGGAGCCATTTTTTTTATACTTTTAAAAGAATAAATGAAATAGAAGACGGGTGGAAGTGTTATTCCGCCCGTTTGTTAGTTTAAATTGGTATTTGGTTTATTATAAATAAACTTAAAGTCTTCTAGAATTATGATTTTTTATCCTAAAAATCAATATTTGTTTTAAGTTTAGACAGAAACATAAGTTCACATTCAAGAGAAAAATAAAAAAAGATAAATAATAGGGTTGCATAATTAGAAAAAGCTGATATAATAGATTAAGTAATGACGTTCCGCGATAGCTCAATGGTGGAGCACTCGGCTGTTAACCGATAGGTTGGAGGTTCGAGTCCTCTTCGCGGAGCCATTTTTTTATACTTTTTTAAGAAAGTATTTTACTATTGACATATAAAGGGATTTTGTTAAAATTAATTTATAAATTTAATATACACGTTGAAAAAGAAGAGTAATTTATAAATCGATCAAAGAGAGATGATGTTTGGTGTAAATCATTATTGATTTAGAATGAAGGGAGCTTTTGAGTGTAACGTCTATTAAAGAAGAAAGATGGGCTTGAGCCAAGAAGGGTGGAACCGCGGAATTTAAATTTCGTCCCTTTGCGCTTATAGCCTTTTTATTTTTATCAAAAATATTTGGAGGGATAAAACAATGGCAGTAGAAAAAACAATGGATAAGATTGTAGCTCTTTGTAAAAATAGAGGATTTGTATTCCCAGGCTCAGATATATATGGTGGTCTAGCGAACTCATGGGATTACGGCCCTTTAGGTGTGGAATTTAAAAATAATGTTAAAAAAGCATGGTGGAAGAAGTTTGTTCAAGAAAGTCCTTATAATGTTGGGTTAGATTCTGCTATTTTAATGAATAGGGAAGTTTGGGTTGCATCAGGACACGTTGGCGGGTTCTCAGACCCATTAATGGATTGTAAAGAATGTAAAGCAAGATTTAGAGCTGATAAGTTAGTTGAAGATCATATGACAGAAAATGGTGCAGAAGTAGCAAGTGCCGATGGATGGACTAATGAACAGCTAAAAGAATATATTGAAAGTAATAATATAGTTTGCCCTAAATGTGGAAAGATGAATTATACAGAGATAAGAAAGTTTAATCTTATGTTTAAGACATTCCAAGGTGTTACTGAAGATGCTAAGTCAGAAATTTATCTAAGACCTGAAACAGCTCAAGGTATATTTGTTAACTTTAAGGCTGTACAAAGAACTTCAAGAAAGAAAGTACCATTTGGAATAGCACAAATTGGTAAATCTTTTAGAAACGAAATTACTCCTGGTAATTTCACATTTAGAACAAGAGAGTTTGAACAAATGGAGTTAGAATTTTTCTGCAAACCAGGCACTGATCTAGAATGGCATAAGTATTGGAAAGATTATTGCTGGAATTTCTTGCTTAATTTAAATGTAAAACCTGAAAATTTAAGAATGAGAGATCATGGTGAAGAAGAATTATCATTCTACTCAAATGCAACATCTGATATAGAATACTTATTTCCATTTGGATGGGGTGAACTTTGGGGTATAGCAGATAGAACTGATTATGATTTGACTAAGCATCAAGAACATTCAGGTCAAGATTTAAGCTATTTAGATCAAACAGCTAATGAAAAGTATATACCATATGTAATAGAACCATCGTTAGGTGCTGATAGAGTTGCATTAGCATTTTTAATTGAAGCATATGATGAAGAAGAATTAGAAGATGGTGATGTTAGAACAGTTATGCATTTACATCCGGCATTAGCACCATTTAAAGCAGCTATATTGCCTCTTTCTAAAAAACTTTCAGAAAAAGCATTAGATGTTTATGGAGAATTAAGTAAAAAGTTTAATCTTGACTTTGATGAAACAGGAAGCATAGGTAAGAGATATAGAAGACAAGATGAAATTGGAACTCCTTATTGTATAACAATTGATTTTGAGACATTAGAGGATGAAGCAGTTACAATTAGAAATAGAGATACAATGGAACAAGAAAGAATTAAGATAAGTGAAATAGAAAATTATATTCAATCAAGTTTAGAATTCTAGAAATATAAAAGACAAAGGCTGACTCAAGATAATTTCTTTTGAGTCAGTTTATTTTTTTAACCTAAGTGCTATAATTAATATATAAAAGAACAGATTTTGGTAATATTTATAGCAGATAGAGGAACATTATTTGATTTTGGAGGATAAAGATGAAAAAAGACTTTGCAAATTTCAAAAAATTTATAGATCAAAAAAAGGTTGGTGTTGTTGGAATCGGGGTAAGCAATATTCCACTAATCAATTTTTTGTTAGATTTAGGTGCAACTGTAACAGCCTTTGATAAAAAGACCGAGGAAGAACTTGGAGAAGTAGCAGTTGATTTCAATAAAAAAGGAGTAGCCTTAGAACTTGGAGAAGGATATTTAGATAAACTTACTGGATTTGATGTGATTTTTAAAACGCCCTCAATGAGAATTGATAGCGAATCATTAGTCAGAGTTAAGAAGGAAGGTGCATATATTACATCTGAAATGGAAGAGTTTGTTAGATACACTAAAGGAAAAGTATATGGGATAACAGGTAGTGATGGAAAGACTACTACAACTACAATTATTTCTAAGTTACTTGAAGCACAAGGTTATAAAACTTGGGTGGGAGGAAACATAGGAACGCCATTATTTTCACAAATAGAAAGCATAAATGAAGATGATAGAGTTGTATTAGAATTATCGAGTTTTCAACTTATGACTATGGCTCAAGAGATAGATATTGCTATATGCACAAATTTAGCACCTAATCATTTGGATATGCATAAAGATATGCAAGAATATATTGATGCCAAGAAAAATATCTTTTTATATCAAAATTCAAATGATATTCTAATTGTAAATAGAGAAAATGAAATTACACATGAGTTTTTAAAAGAAGCAAAAGGAATTGTTAGGGAATTTAGCTCTAAAAGAGAGATGAAGGATGGGTCATATTATAAGGACGGTGTTCTTTACCTTGATGGTAAGGAAGTTTGTAAAAAGGATGATATAGTAATCAAAGGAATGCATAATGTTGAAAATTATCTTGCAGCGTTCGCAGCAACGAAAGATGATGTCTCTACTGAAATTATGAAGAAAGTAGCACAAAGTTTCACAGGTGTTGAGCATAGATGCGAGCTTGTAAGAGAAATAGATGGGGTTAAGTATTATAATGATTCTATAGCGTCAAGCCCAACTAGGACCTTAGCTGGACTTAAAGCGTTTGATGAAAAAGTAATAATAATTGCGGGGGGATATGATAAGCATATTCCATTTGAACCATTAGCCTATGAAGGATATCCTTATATAAAAGAATTGATTCTCATGGGAGATACAAAAGACAAGATCAAGGAAGTATTTGACAAGCTAGAAAAAGAGAAAGGTATAAAGATTAATATAAGAATAGCAGAATCATTAGAAGATGCTGTTAATATTGCAAAAAGTACAGCTGAATCAGGAGATATTGTAACACTATCACCAGCTTGTGCTTCGTTTGATATGTATCCTAATTTTATGGTAAGAGGAAATAAATTTAAAGAAATAGTAAGAAGTTTATAGTGGTACTTATTATAATGAAAAAGATGGGTGGAAAATATTTATTAATAATCTCCCCCATCTTTTCTATGTATTAGCTTTGAGTAGAATACTTTTTGAAGTAAATATTATTTACATTAACACTTGGACTATAAAAAATACCTGCAGAAGTTAAATAATAGTCATTAATGCCTTGAGATATTTCTGCTTTATATGTTGCAGTTGAATTCTTTGTATCTACTGATAGTGAATACAGGTTATTTGAATCACTTCCATTAATAAAATATAAAGATTTATTAATAATTTTTAACTCTGACCCATTCATTATAGAAATTCTTTTACAATCTAATGTAGAAGGATCCATTAAATATAAATTATTATTATCAGAAGAATTAAAGAATAATATTTGTCCATCATACACTACAAAACTATTAGCTGTATAGTCAGTAAGTTTTTGTCTTTCAGTACCATCTGTTTTGATTGAATAAAGTTTTGCACCATCACTTAAGTTTTGATAGATAAGAAAGTCTCCATTAACCATAAAGGAACCAACACTATCATGTGATACTACCTGCTCTTTAGAGGTTGTTGTGTCATATTTATAAACTTTATTGTCATCAGCTTTGTTTTTGTAGAACAAGTCAGTATTAATAGCCATCAGGCTACTTATAGAATGAGTGTTTATTTTAGTATATGTTTTGTCAGCAATGTCGAAGGAAGATAGCGCACCGTTTTCTGAGTCATTAGAAAAATAAAGCATTTCATCAATTAATGCTATATTGCTTGCAGAATAATCCGCAAAGTTAGTAACATTTTTACTTTGAAGAATATCCTTTGGCAATGGGTCAGGAATTGTTGAAATTCGATTGTTTTCATCTGGATTAGGAAATATTAAATCAGTTCCATTAAAAACAAATGGACAAAAATATGAAGAATTATTATCTGTTAATGTAAATGGTGTTGATACAGTAGTTGTAGAATTAGATACCTGTATTGATTTTGCTGATGAGGAACTAGAAGCAGAATTTGCAGATGAGGATGAAGTTGCTGTATTTCCACATCCCATTAAAGAAACTATAGTAATTGATAGTAATAAGTACAGTATTTTTTTATTCATTATTAAAATCTCCCTAAACTAAAATTATATTAATCATAGAATTGTTAATGACTTTAAGTAAAATGTATTTATATATATTCTCGTATAATATGTATAGATTCTATAGAGTGTTTTCTGACATTTAAGTTTGTTAAGTGATTGCACAACTATATAATAACTGTATATACTTTCTCTATCTAACAAATTAAATTAACAAGTCTACAATATTAATACTAAAATAAATCTGAATAGTAGTAAAGTGCAGTTAATAATTTAATAATTCAATTATATTTGCCTATAATAAAGTTAACGTTTCCTGGCGTGTCTTTGGGTAAAATAAATAGATTTTCAAAGAAAAAGCGAGTAATATCAGGATATATTATATACATAAGTGTTATTCGATGAATTGAATGTGAAAAACGTGATACTATAATATTCGTTGCCACGGAAAATGGTTAACGAAAAGAAACAAATTAGCAAAAATTATTTAAGAATTTATGAAAATAAATGTTGACAATAATAGCTAAGGATGTTATCATAATAAAGCGGTCGAGAGACTGAAAGATCTTTGAAAATTGAACAGAATATGATAAATACATTTAAGTAAACCAGCAATTCTTTATTTTGAGTAAGCTAAGATTAAACTTTTTATTGAGAGTTTGATCCTGGCTCAGGACGAACGCTGGCGGCGTGCTTAACACATGCAAGTCGAGCGA
>JAJXWH010000111.1 GCA_021781745.1 Bacillota bacterium
TTAACTAGAAATAATAAATATTTTTGTGCAGAAAACATTTGAAAATGAGCTGTTAAAGGCTCTTAGTTGTAAGTTGTCTCACTTTAGCTTGTCACGCTGAAAGCGGGAGCATGCTAAAGTGAGTACAACCTGCAACTTAGAGCCTTCAGCGATATTTTCATAGTTTTTCGTAACAAAAATATTTATTATTTCGGTAAGCTACCACATAAGTCTAGTTTACATGTTGTTTATTTATATAAAGAAATGCAGATATTTTTACTTGTGAGCATTAAAAAGTGATAATTTTTATGGAATATAATTGAAATTAATATTTTATATGCACTTTTTTACAGTATATGTTATAATGTAATGAATTTGTAGTTAATTCTTAGAATTTTTTAAAATCTCAAATAATAATTAAGGAGTCTAATAGTTTTTAGAATAACTACAATGATAAATAGAGACCTTTCAGGAGGAAGTATAAATGTGCAAAGTAGAAGATGTAATATACCTAGAGGAGGAAAAATGTGTAGGATGTAATAAATGCCTAAGTAATTGCCCAGTACCTGGAGCTAATATTGCCTATCTTGTTAATGGAAATAATAAAATAAAAATCAATTCTGATAAATGCATTAATTGTGGCGAATGCATCAAAGTTTGTGATCATGATGCAAGAAATTATAGAGATGATACAGAAAGATTTTTTCAAGACTTACATAAGGGAAAAAAATTATCAGTAATTGCGGCACCATCTATTATTGCAAATTTTAACGAATATAAAAAGATATTTGGGTACTTAAAGAAAATAGGTGTAAACTTTATTTATGATGTATCCTTTGGAGCTGATATTTCCGTTTGGGCATACATAAGACACCTAGAGAAAGAAAATCAAAATACAATGATATCTCAGACTTGTATATCTATTACTAATTACATACAAAAACATCATCCAAAGTTAACTGAGAAACTTGCGCCGGTACAGAGCCCGATGATAAGTACAGCTATTTATATGAAAAAATATGCGAATATAAATGATGACATCGCTTTTCTATCGCCGTGTATTGCTAAAATTGATGAAATCAATGATGAAAATACTCATGGGTATGTAAAATATAATGTGACTTTGGAAAAGTTCTCGAAATACTTGAAAATTAATAATATTGATATATCTAAATATGATGAATGCGACTTTGATAATATTGGAGGGGGACTAGGTTTTCTTTTTAGCAGGCCTGGAGGGCTTAAAGAAAATATTGAAGTATATTTAAAAGATGCATGGATAAGACAAGTAAACGGTATAAAATATGCGTATGATTATATAAAGGGGTATGGAAATAATATAAAGGACCAGAAAGAGGTACCTTTAGTTGTTGATATCTTTAATTGTTCTTATGGATGTAATTTTGGGACAGGTTCCTGTAATAAATATGCCTGTTCTTCCAAGATAGATGAAGTTGATTATTTGTTCAATAAACTGAAAAAAGCAAAAGAGGCAGAGATTAGTGAAAAATGTAATACAAAGAAAATTAATTGGATACATGATTATTTTGATAAAAATTTAAACCTTGATGATTTCAAACGATTTTATCATAAAAATGGTGTTGATAATGATATAATTGAACCCACTAATGAGCAATACAACGAGATATTTGTAAAGATGAATAAACATACTGAGGAGTCAAGAAATATTAATTGCTCAGCATGTGGATATGGATCGTGCAAAACTATGGCTAAATGTATTTTTAATGGTCTTAATGTCCTATCAAATTGTATTGATTATAATAAGAAAGAAGTAATTAATGAGCATTATTTATTAGAAACAAGAAGTGAGTTTTTTACTAATATATCTCATGAATTAAGAACACCATTAAATGTTATTTATTCAGTTTTGCAATTAGAAAATACATATAAAGACAATTATTCTGTAGATGATATTTTAAAATATAATAATATAATCAGGCAAAACTGTTTACGACTAATAAGATTAGTTAATAATATTATAGATTTATCTAGGATTGAAGCAGGATTCTTTAAGCCACTATTTAAGGTTGAAAATATAGTAAGTGAAGTGGAAAATATAACATTATCAATTGCTGCTTATGTAAATAATAAAAATATGAACTTGATTTTCGACACTGAAATGGAAGAGTTATGCCTTAACTGTGATGCCCATTTAATTGAAAGAATAATGTTAAATTTATTATCTAACTCTGTGAAATATGGAAAAGAAAATGGGACAATTGAGGTTAATATTTATAAACCTGATTCAAATCATGTGACTATTAGTGTAAAAGATGATGGAATAGGAATACCAGAGGAAATGCAGCAAAAAATATTTGATAGGTTTCAAAAAGTTGATACAAGCTTATCTAGAAAAAATGAAGGCAGTGGAATAGGGTTATCTTTAGTGAAATCTCTTGTAGAAATTCAAGGCGGAACAATTACTTGCAAAAGTAAGCGTAAAGAAGGGGCTGAATTTCTAATAACCTTTCCTATTGATATTAAAGAGCAAAAGCTTTCCGCAGATATGGAAGAACACATACTATATAAAAAAGAACGAATTGAAGCAGTAACTATTGAGTTTTCGGATATATACTTCTAGAAATGTACATATGTTTAATATTATAATTCATACTGACCACAAAAAGTGGTCAGTTAAAGCATTACGCCTTTATTCAACTTGGATATTTTTAGTTTTTTATCCTGATATGATAAATTTTGGTACCTAAAAAAATCTATTTGCTTGTATATAATAATGAAAGGTGGTGAAGCAAATGGGGAACATTATTAAGATTATTATGTATACGGAAATAAAAAGAGAGAAGCATAGAAAGTTAAAGTTTGAAGCTTTAGAACAGACTATTTCAAAATATAACAATTGGTTAAAAGAAAGTCGTAGAGAGGATAAAGTGGAAAATTATGAACAGTTTTTGCGAGCAAATTAATTATTTCTAGAGGTAAGTTAAACTAAAAAGTTTGATTTACTTCTTTTTTATTAATAGAAAGATAAGACGTAATAGACTTGAGGAATAATATAATTAAATTGAGTTAAAATACATAAATGTTCGAAAATTGAAATTATATATACATAATTTACTAAATATGTTATAATAAGAATGATGAAGTGTAAAGCTCAGGAAAAAGTTTACAAACATCAAGTGCAAAATAATTTTAGAAGGTGAATAGCAATGATTACATCAATAAGTGAAGATAGCAAATACATCACGAGCATATCTAATGGAAATGAAACTATTTATTCTGATGTTACAAAAGAAAAGGGAGGAAATGGGCAATTTTTTAGACCCCATGACCTTATAGAAGCAGGATATGCATCTTGTTTAAATATTACAACCAGGATGATATTAGATTCAATGAATATAGAATATAAAAAAATTGTTGTGGCGGTAGACTTGGATAGGTGTAATGATAAAAAGACAATATTTAAATATAATGTAGACATCATAGGAACTATCGATGAGAGCATTAAAAATGCTGTAATAAAAAAATTAAAAAATTGTCCTGTAACTAAAACATTATCAAAGGAAATAGAATTTCAATGTGAGAATAAGTAAAAATTATTATAAATTTTATAATAAATACGGCAATTATTTTATATGATTTGGAAAATTAAAAATGAAAATAATTTGTATTATAGTGAAAATGTAGTATATTAGGAGGCGTAATATGAAATCATTGGGAATAGTTAGAAGAGTTGATGACCTTGGAAGAATAGTAATTCCAAAGGAAACTAGGCAAGTACTCTTTATTAATGAAGGAGATGCTTTAGAAATATTTAAGGACGAAGGTGAGATAATATTAAAGAAATATTCTCCAGGATGCACCTTCTGTGGAAATATGGACAACATTCTAGAATTTAAAGGATTATGTGTTTGTGGTGAATGTAAAAATGATTTAAAATCTAATTATTAGTGTACATCAATTTTAGTTTAGGCTCTAAAGATTATTTTTGGGGCTTATTTTCATTAGATTTACTATTCTGTAATACTATATTAACAAAAGATTAATAACTTTGACAAACAACTGACAAAAATTAATAATAAAATATTAATTAGAAAGGGTGTTTGATAACATGGAAAAAGATAATGAAGAATTAGAAATTAGAAATATAGTTACCAAGAAGGATAAAAAAATATTGAGCAAAGCATTAAATGGAATAAAGGGATGGAATTTTAACCCTGTAGCAGTAGTTACAAATGGAATAGAAGATTATTACTTTATATGTAAAGTAAAAACAATAATAGAAAATTTGCAAATGAAAATGGCAAGAATATATATTAAAGTTCAAGAAGGAAATAACCCAAGATTATTAGCTATTGAAGAAATAAAATAAATTGAGATATGCAGCGTGTATACTTATTAAGGATAATCATATACATTTTATATAATTTGTAAATACCTTTTTTCATAATAAATATAGAATATAAGCAGTAATTAAGTTAATTACTGCTTATATTCTATAAAAAATAATTAATAAATCATATTAATTAATATTGATTATTTTTTAGGCGCATGGTATTATATTCATATACCATAACTGGTAAGAACCCCTTTACCTTAATACCATAACACTTTCATATTTTTAACGGAGTGAAAAGCAGCCATAAACTATGACTGCTTTTTATCATAAACATTATGTTAATAGGAATAAAAATGAATTATGGAAATATAATGTAAATATAAGCGTTAAGGGAGGAAAGTGAAATGGGCAAGTTGATAAAATTTAATATACATGAAGATAATATAAAAAAAGTAAATAATAAAACAATTGGGATAATGAATATAAAGGATTTGGAAGGAAATATATCGGGCTATAGTTTGTGGCTAAAAAGTAATAATAAGGTCGATAAATTGGCCAACTATGTTGAGTATTTGCAAATTAAATAAATATTTTTAGAGGCGGCTTAATTTTAGATTTATGTTGCCTTTATTACATTGTCGAAATATTCTTTGATAAAAATTATTAAATAGTATTTGATATTTTATAATATTGTGTTATTATAAAATTATAACAACCCCTTAAACCTTAACTCTCTCTCAAGTTGATAAAATAAAGGTACAGCTGATTTTTAGCTGTACCTTTATTTTATACACATAAATATTTAGACATACATAGGATGTAGTATCATTAATAACTGAGGAGGAAATTTAATGGGATACAACTTCGTAAGAGGTAGAAATTATGGAAGACGCTTTCCAATAAGAAACCAATCACCAGAAGTTAATCAAGCTCCGGAAAAATGTCTGAGAGTATTAAACCACAATCATGAATTTTTATCAAGCACAGATTACGCTGAGGATGATAATAGAGAGTTCCATAATCACCGAATAGCTGGGGTGACTGGTGCTGCAATAAAGTATGGTGACTCTCATGTGCATAAAATTGAGGTTATTACAGATACCTTTGAGGATCATTTTCACGGAATATGCGATACAACCGGTCCAGCAATCAATATTTCCGGCGGTAAGCACATTCATTTAGTAAATGGCGAGACAACTTGCAACGATGAACATTCTCATGACTATTATTTCACAACCTTAATTGAAGACCCTAGCAATACACCAGATGATAAAGAATGTTAATTAATTATAATTAACATTAAAAACATCAGTACTACATTGCTGTAATACTGATGTTTTTAGTTTGCATGAAATTAAAAGGGCAGGTAAGGTCTTGTTTGTATATAATTTAATAAAATAACTCTATTCCAAAATATCGCTTATTTTCAGCATCTGTATACTTTAGTGGTCCGTTATATAGGACAGTACCAGCGTATTTCCCATTAGTTATTATTACATAGTTTTTTAGATTATGATCTGCTGATTGTAAAGTATATTGGTATCTTTCAAGTTCTTTTTGATAATCATCTGCATTTAATCTCATAATTTGAAGATCTGATATTTCTTGTTCAGATATATTTCTGTCATTATTTATATCCGCCAAATTGACTAAGGCAGTTTTTAAACCAGGTGAAATTTGATTTGCTTCAAGAGTATTTCCATCAGAGCCAAAAGCATTAGTATTGTTATATTTGCTTACTTGTCTTTCTGATTCAATGGTTTTCGCTGTATCACTAAGAATACTTATATCAGATTTAAATTCTGAAATAGATTCATTTGTACTACTGACGTTTTTTAAAGCTTTAGAAAAATCTGTGATAATTGTAAAAACAATAGTTATTAGTAACAAAGTAAGAATTAATAAAACTATATTTGATTTTTTTATAAAATTGAATCTTTTTTGAAAATCTTTGATTATGTTGATATGGTAATTACAAACTGCTAATTTTTTAGTTTGCATCTTTACACCATCCTTAAAATTTTTTTGCAATTTAAGAATACTATTAAAATATTAATTTAAATTTATAAAATCGTAAAAAAGAAGTTAAACTTATAGAATTTATTCAATTTTATATTATGCATGCACAAAATATACGTTACTAAAGTACATATACATCAGTTAATTTGTGGTGATATAATTGCAAATAAAGAATTTTTGATAATGGAAGTAGTAATGTAGGAGGATTATTAAATGAAAGTATATATATTAGATACAGGATATTTAGAAACTGATAAAAATAATGTAGTAGGTGGGGCAACAATGGGAACCTACAGTAAACCACACGTAAAAAATGAATGGATTAAGCTTCCTGTAATGGCTGTTTTGATAGATCATCCAGATGGGAAAATACTATATGATTTAGGAAGTAATCCTGAAGCTATGAATGGATATTGGCCTAAAAATCTTCAAGAAATATATCCATTATATCAAACTAAGGAACAAAGATTAGAAAATCAGCTAGCTCTTTGCGGCACAAAACCTGAAGAAATAAAGAAGGTTATTATTTCTCATATGCATTTAGATCATGCAGGAAATTTAGATATGTTTAAACATGCTGATGTCTACGTAGCTAAATATGATTTTATGTATGCTCAAACAGTAGTTAGACTAAATCCTGATCCTTTAACCCATGGTGGATATATAAAAGCAGATTTGGATATATCAGTAAAGCAATATCATTTAATTGAAGAAGATTTTGAATTTGCAAAAGGGGTGGAAATTATAAATTTGCCAGGTCATACGCCAGGGTTACTAGGATTAGTAATACATTTGGAAAAGGAAGGAACATTAATTTTTCCTCAGGACTGTGTATACTGTTCAGAAATATATGGACCGCCAGTTAAGGCATCAGGGTTACTTTATGACAGTCTTTCTTTCTTTAAGTCAATTAATAAGGTAAAAGAATTAGAAAATAAATATAACGCTAAAGTTTTCTTTGCACATGATGAAGAATTTTTTAATTCAATAAAAGTTGCTCCAAATTATTATGAATAATATTCCTGAAAAGTATAAATTATATTTGGTTCTAAGTTATAGATAAACAACATGTAAACTAGACTTATGTGGTAGCTTACCGAAATAATAAATATTTTTGTTACGAAAAACTATGAAAATATCGCTGAAGGCTCTAAGT
>JAJXWH010000112.1 GCA_021781745.1 Bacillota bacterium
TATCTTTAGGTGTGTCAAGGGCAACTGGCGAACATCAGTTAACATTAAATGGTAGTCAGACTGATTTTTCATATATTTTTTACACTACCAAGCTATTTCTTATTTTTGTTATATAATCATAAAATTGTTTTGATTGTTTTGACTCCATATTTCTAGGCCTTGGTATATCAATATCAATTACAGCTGAAACACGTCCTGGATGTGGTGAAAGAACTACAACTTTATCTGATAAAAACACTGCTTCCGAAATATTATGAGTTACAAATACTACTGTCTTTTTTGTCTTTGTCCAAATTTCAAGTAAATCTTCATGAAGCTTTTCTCGTGTGAATTCATCTAAAGCAGAGAATGGTTCATCCATAAGAAGTATTTCCGGATTTATCGCTAATGCTCTTGCAATACCAACTCTTTGCTGCATTCCACCACTTAACTCATAAGGATAATGTTTTCCAAAGTTAGTTAGTCCAACTAAGTCAAGCATTTCCGTAACTCTTTTAGTACGCTCAGGTTTTGGCATTCCTAAAAGTTCCATTGGCATACATACGTTTCTTCTAACTGTTCTCCAATCGTATAAAACAGGATTTTGAAATACGATACCATATTTCTTTTGAAGTCTTACTTCTCTTGGACTTTGGCCGCGCACTGTTACTTTTCCAGAAGAAGGCTGCAATAAATCTGCTATAATTCGTAGTAATGTTGTCTTTCCACATCCAGAAGGCCCTAGCAATGAAATAAATTCGCCTTCCTTTATTTCTAAATTAACATTTTTAAGAGCTGTTACTGGCTCTCCTCCATTTTTATCTTGGTAAACCATGCTTAAATCTTCAATTTTAATTTCAACTTTATCATCAGATTTTGAATTTGATAGAATTCCTTTTCCAAATTCTGTATCTATTTCATTTAACATACTCATTGATTTACGCCTCCCTTTATTCAGTTAACAGTTAACAGTTGTTTCCGAAAATTCTTTGACTTTCTTTATAACAAAAAGCGGCACAAAACATTTAGTTTTGCACCGTTGCAAATATTCTATATTACCATAGTTTATTGTAAATAGTTAATAAATCTTCTTTTGAAACATTCTTTATAGTATTTGACGGGCTTCCACTATCCATAGCGTCTTGCGCCATCTTATTAACTACTGGATCAAAATCTTCTTTATTAATTCCGTATTCTTTTAACGTCGGAATATTACAAGCATTACATAGTTCTTCAAGCTTTTCTAAGAAAGCTTCAGCCGCTTCTTTATCACTCTTTTTATCATCTGCAGAGCCAATAGCTCTTCCTATTGCACCAAACCGTTCATAGGTTCCGTCTAAAACATATGATAAACATTCTTTAATAAGCATGGCATTTGAGATTCCATGGGCTACATGAAACATGGCTCCTATTGGTCTGCTCATTCCATGAACAATTGTTACAGAGGAATTATTTATGCACACCCCTGCTTCATATGCTGCTAAAGCCATCTCTTCTCTAGCTTTTTTATTCTCACCATTTTCATAGGCTAATGGTAAATAAGTAAAAATTCTTTTAATTGCAGATAATGCATAAGTATCGGTTAGCGGACTTGCTTTTTTTGAAGTAAATGCTTCTACCGCATGAGTTAAGGCATCCATACCAGTTGCTGCTGTTACACCCTTTGGTGCAGTTGTAGAAAATTTAGAATCTATAATCGCCAGATTCGGTAATAATGCTTCCCCCTTTAGAAGCATTTTTATATTCCTTTTCGAATCCGTAATTACAGTAAACTTGGTAGCTTCTGATCCTGTTCCTGCAGTAGTCGGTATTAGTACTAGTGGTGGAAAGTTTCCCTCAATTACTACTCCCATATAATCTGATATTGATCCTTCAAGTTTTGTCATAGCTACAATTGCCTTACCGCTATCTAAAGGACTTCCTCCGCCTATTGCAATACAAAAATCACACTGTGCTTCTTTATAAGCCCTAACGCCACTTTCTATCATAACATCTGTTGGTTCTCCTATGATGTCATTAAATATTTGAAAATCTATACCCCAATTACCCAAGCAATCTGTAAGTGCCTTAACGGTCCCCATTTTTGTCACATTTTTTCCTGACACTACAAATGCTTTCTTTCCAAGAGTTTTTATTATTTTTCCACTTTCTTCTAGTGCATTCTCTCCAATAACTGTGTGCCCTGGTAAACTAAATTCATATGCCATCTTCTTCACCTCATCTAGATAAATTGTTTATCAACAATTTCAAGTACTTCATCTAATTTAGCAAGTTCCTCTTCTAGTTGTTCCTTAGTAATAATTAATGGAGGTGCTACTAAGATCATATTTTCATGTGAATATGTCATAAACTTTCTCTCTTTAAGCATACTAATTATCTTCCCCATTATACCTTCTACATCTTTACCATAGGGTACTAGTGATTCCTTAGTTTCTTTGTTTTTTACTAGTTCCACTGCAGAGAATAATCCAATATATCTTACATCCCCAACACTTGGATGACTAGCTTTCATTTCCTCTAATTTTTCTCCAAGTATCTTTCCAACTGCATTTACATTATCTAAAATATTTGCTTCTTGGTAATAATTTATACAAGCTACACCTGCTGCGCAAGCTAGAGGATGTCCACTATAAGTTAATCCACAAGATAGTAGGTTATCATCAAAGTAAGCTGCAATTTCTTTACTTACTACAACTCCACCAAGTTGAACATATCCACACGTAACACCTTTTGCAAATGTAACAATATCAGGTTTCACATCAAAATTCTCAAAAGCAAACATCTTACCAGTTCTGCCCCATCCTGTCATTACTTCATCGCATATCATAAGGATTTTAAACTCATCGCACAATTTTCTAACTCCAGGAAGATATCCTTTTGGTGGAATAATTACTCCATTTGAACCAGTGATAGTCTCCATTACGATTGCTGCAACACTTTCAGGTCCTTCATAAATGATTTGTTCTCTTAGCTTGGCCAAATAATACTTAGTTGCAGCTTCCTCAGATTCAAATTCAATTGGCTCTCTGTAAATATAAGGATCAAAGAATTTTATAAATCCTGGTATACCAGGTTCTAATGCATATCTTCTAGGCTCTCCAGTTAAATTTCCTGCACCAAATGAAGATCCATGATAACTGCGATAGCGGCTAAACACCTTTGTTTTGCCAGTAAACATTCTCGCAATTTTCACTGCATTCTCATTGGATTCTGCTCCAGCATTTGTAAAAAAAACTTTTCCCATATTATCAGGCATTAATTCAACTATTTTTTTAGCTAACTTTGCTCTAGATTCCGCTCCAAAGGATGGTCCTACAAAACAATATCTATCAACTTGTTCCTTTATTGCATCTCCAATTGCTTTATTACCAAAGCCTAGATTCATATTAACAAGTTGAGATGACATATCTGAATATCTATTTCCATCATAATCCCAAAAATATATTCCGTCAGCTTTTTCTACAGGAATTGGATTTATATTTCTTTGTTTACTCCAAGATTGTAAATTATATTCTTTTAAAGTACTCTTAATTTCTTCACCATTCATATTTATACACTCCCTCATTCAAAATATACATTTCCTACAAATAAAAAAACGGAACTTATTCAAGTGAACAAGCTCCGTTGCTGTTTTCTTATTAAATTCGTTTTTCCTTTAAGTTGTTTTTATTATATACCAGCAATTTTGACTAATCAATGAGTAAGTGACTAAGTTTGTTTGTGCAATTGCACATTTACATTATATCCTTAACAAAAAAGCCCAAATAAAATCTTAATTTCTCTTCTAAGTTTGTAGGATTGTAACCAGTAATTTTTTCAATCTTTTTCAACTGATTATTTACAGTATTTCTATGAATATATTGCTTTTCAGCCACAAGGCTTTGACTTCCGTTATTCTGTAGATACATATATAGGAAATTCACTAAATCAGTATTGTTTTCTTTATCATACTTTTCTAATTTTCCTAATGTTTCTTCATAAAATTCCTTTAATACCTCTTTATCCTTTGAATTTAAAAGCAGTTTGTGAATATCAAGTTCATTATAAAATACAACCTCTTTATCCTTTTTCCTAGCCATGGTCATAGCAGTAAATGCATTATTAAAGTTCTCTGCTTGTATTTTTATTCCATCTTTATTTTCACTTACTCCCATATGAACCTTCCAGGTAGGTTCGTTCCAATTTCTAAAAAAGGAATTCACAAAGTTCTTAACATCATAATTACCATAATTAACAAGAACTAATACCCAGCAATCTTTATATGAAAATGAAATATATAATTCATGAATACTCCTAGCAAGCTTTTCTGAATACATTTTTATTCTATTCATGTTAAATACCAAATTTTTATCTTCTTTATTCTCAAAAGACATTACAATGAAGCAAAAATGACTATCTCTCAAAAATCCATATCTCTCCATCTGCAAAATTAATGTTTCTAAATCTCCTGTTTTAAATATTATATTTTTAATTGTTGTTGCAATACTTATTTCAACCTGCTCACTTTGCATAATCCGATAACATATATCCCTTGTTAAATCTACCATTCTTGTTTCCCATGGAATAGTATAAAGAGGCATTTTTACTTCATTGCAATAATCAATTGCTTCTTGTGGTATTGATTTTGTATATGGACCAATATTTACAACAAAGGCACTAGTTCCAACTCCATATAGTTTTTTTGTGTATTCTAATAACCAGCCATCCGTATTATTTAGTATTCCTGAAGTAAGTACAACTTCATTTCCATGCAAAAATTCACTAACTTCATCATTTTCAATGATATGTACCCATTCAACAAGATTATTAAGACCTTTTTGACCTGCTAACAGCTTCATTTGATATAATACAGTTCCATTTCCAAATAATTTACCTACTGTAATTGACACGTTTACCACCACCTAAATTTGCTGTTCATCCTATGCTTCTAAATTATTGTGTGTATATTATACTCTATTTATTGTATATTGCTAATTCATTCTTTAAATTCCTTTTATTTTATACATAATAAATAATTTTACTTAATAAAATAAAGCTGAGGCTTTTAAGTTTTAACCTCAGCTTATGAAAATCATTTTAACTTCTATTGTTTTTCTAATTAACTATTTACCGACTTTAAGTATTCTTTTACACTAGGAGAAAGCGCAATTATATATATACTTATTGCATATACTCCTATTAATATAATAAAAGTTATATTCATTGAAAATAAGAGTAATATTGAAGCAACTAATATTCCTATAAATAATAAAGCAATCATTATTATCTTCGCCACTTTATTTCCCTTGAATATATAATATAAAATTAATACTTCAACTGCAGTTCTAAAAATTCCTTGAATTAAGTCAACAAAACCTTGACTAGCAGTGCTAAATAGAGATGTGCCTACACTTATAGCCACTAGTATTATTGCCATTGCAAAAAATAATTTTTTCCCTTTTTCTATACTTCCCATAATTCCTCCGCTTACATAATGTAATTACATTTAATTATTATAATTATATCATAATGTACAGAAGATTGTAATATTTACTCTGAAGCTTTGTATTATATTTCTCTTTCTCTAGCTTAATTCTATTTCTTCGCCTGGTTTTACTATTAATTTATTAGCTGGAAAAAATTCATTAGCGACATTTATATCAAATAACTCCCCTGGCTTTGTATGTATAGGTATCGCATGTTTTGCTCCAATAATTTCTGCACACTTTTCTGCTTCTTTTGCATCCATATTATAATACCCATCAGTAGGAAGCAGCGCATAATCTAATTCTTGCTTTGATAAATTAGTTTTCATGTATTCTGTTGTAGAAGTATCTCCCGCTGCGTAAATCTTAACATTATCAACCTCTATTACATAACCCACACATTTATTTACATCATGATTTTTATTGTAAGCTGGTACTGATGTTATATTTATATCTCCAATTTGTACATGCTTATATTTCCCATTTATAAGCATAGATTCTGCTCGTAAAACGCTGCAATTTTCCTTTTGCGTAATCAGCTCTAACTTTGCATGATCCGGGTGTTCATGAGTCACTAAGATTATATCTGCTGGTAAATCATATCCTTCACCCACGTAAGGGTCTACATATATAACTACTTTGTTATTAGTTATAATACGAAAACTTCCATGTCCTTGGTAAAATAGTTTTGCCATTTCAATCACCATCCTAAATCTAAATATTAAATATTTTTATATAGTTTTAACTAAATTGCACTCCATATCCTGAAATTAATAATTTTACAACAACATTATAACTTCTAATTCCTTGTTGCTGACCTCCTGCTTTTAATATTTTATCATATATTCTATCATATAAATCAGATATTCCGCCTCTATACCTATTCCAATATAAAGCGTCATTTTTTAATTCTGCTTTCACATTATTAGAAAGTTCATTATTTATTTGTTTAAACGCATCTAAATTAAACTGATATAAATCACTCATGCAATATGAATAAGCCATTAGATATCCGCTATATTGATACTCATAATTCTTTGAATTGATACATGCTAAAAAGCTAATATAATTTGCTTCATATTCATTATTAAAACCCCTTATATGGCTTAGTTCATGACAAATTGTACTTGGAATATTACTTTCTGCCATATCGTTATTATAGTTAGCCTCCAAAGTAAAGGTTGTTTCACCCTGTAATAATTGATAAGACATTATTTTAGAAAAAATGTATGGTTTTGGATTTGGATAATATCCTTTTAAGCAGGGATATATTTCTCCCATGGCATTCATGGCATCTTTTCCTTCTTCTTTTACATTTTTGTCTAATTTCAATAGTCCATGATCATCTTTATTTATTTCTCCATCTAATTCATTAAGCTTATCTTTAATATGACTACACAGTTCTATTAATTTTTCTTCTGAGCTATCCTCAATTTTAAGTCCAGTTAAACTAATAAAATCTGACCTAAAACAATTTACACTTAATGTTACTATATTTAAAAATGCAAACATTGATACACAAAGTAGAAGATTACTAGTCGATCTTAATATTATCTCCTTAATAGAAAGTTTTTTAGTAATTCCCAAATACATGTATCTTATAATTCCTATGAAAATAAAAACTAAAAATCCACATAATATTATCTCATATACTGAAAACGGAAGTATTGATAATGCTCTTGCAAGAGTATTAACTAGTGCAGTATATACAAATTTATAATATAAGTTTGCAAAGCCATTAATATACCTAGACATAAGGTATAAAATAAAACTAACTCCAAGAAGTGTACAACTTAATATTAACTTTCTTTTCTTCGAAAAATTTTTTTCTCTATTACTTAAATTTCTCATATTCTTTATGCCTTTCTAACAATGTGTTACCAATTTCTATTTTTATATAGGTTCATTTGACCCCTGGATAAATTATTAGCTTTAAATAGCTACGTTTATCTCATTTTTTCTTAGAATTATATTCTATTTTTATATAACATGCAAGTAGTGAGAAATGGCTTTACTACTT
>JAJXWH010000010.1 GCA_021781745.1 Bacillota bacterium
TCGTTCTTCAAAATCTGACATATTTAAAAGTATATTATCAATATATTGTCTTAAAATCTCAATTCTGTTCATTATTATTTTTCTCCTCCTAAATATGAGTAGTAATTGCTTCATAATTATTTACTATTACGTTTTATAAGAAAATTCCGGGTTGATCAATTCATAAATTTTGTTCTAACAATCCTTTTAATACCACCCTTCGGAAATTTATTCAGCATATTTCTTTGCCAATTTTTTTACATTTTTCTATAACTACTTAAAATTTTTATACTTTTATCAGGAAAATTATTTAGTATATATTTAATTCTAGGCATTGTATCCTTTTCAAAACTTTTAATGAATATGATAAATCTTATCTAAATGCAAAACTGGATAATGCAGAAAATCATTAATCCTTTTTGTTAATACTGATTTCCCCGCGCCTGGACACCCTATTATTATAATTTTCATCTATTACTCTTCTCTTGTTGGTTTCATTTACTTGTATACAGATAAATAAAATATTATTGGTGGTCAATAATTTGCGATTGTTGAATAATATACGAAAATTATATAGGCATCTCTTGTAAAAACTCTAATACCTTCTTATGTAAAAATGGTTGAATTAGAGGATATGTTAGTTTATCTGGTATATCTTCAAATAATTTAATTTCACTTATCTCAAAATGAAGCTCATCATTTAACTCCTCTACTTCTGAATAAAATAGTTGCCCAAAAGATTCAGTATAATTAACATTTTCATCTCTTTCTACAGAATAAGTGCATATTGGAATTAATTTAAACTTTACTGCTCCAGTTTCCTCTACCAACTCTCTCGAAGCAGCATCATTAATATTTTCATTTTCTTCTCTATGTCCTCCAGGAATTTCCCAAGTACTTCTTTCTTTATGTCTTACATAAATCCACTGTCCATTAAATTTTGTTACTATTACTGCAAATAATAATTTATTATCTTCTATAGTATTTAATTCATAAAAATTTACTTTAATCATATACCGTGCCTCATATTTTTAATTTGTTATTTATCACTATAAAGTTTTATAAGAATGTTGTGGATACTATTTTAAATTCATGTGGCTATTTAAATTAAAATGAACTATATCTAGTTCCAGATCATTATTCTTAAATCCCTTTTCTTCAATGCATGTTTGAGAAAAACCAAGTTTAGTTAATATTTTTATACTTGCAGGATTGTTTACTACTGCATCTGCAATTACTACTGCATGAGGATGCTTTTCAAAAATATAATTAAGCAATGCATTTGCAGTTTCAAAACCATATCCCTTATCCCAATATTCCCGAATTATCTGATAAAAGAAACCGCACTTAAAATTATCATTATCTAATACAGGAAATCCTGCTATACCTATCAAATTATGGTTTAAAAGAATTGCAAATTTATTAGGGCCAAAATTATCTTTGTGTAGCGTAAGCCAATTTACTAATTTATCATAACATTCCTCTTGTGTTTCAATTAATGTATTATATGTATACTTGATTACATCATAATCACCCCATAGTTTAATTAGATCTTTGGAATATTCTTTGCTTAACGGAACTAGGGACAATCTTTTTGTTTTTATCATAAAAACCTCTCCTCCCATATCAATGCTATTTAGTTTTTTATTACTATTACGTTTTATAAGAAAAAGATGAATCCAAAACATTGTAGGCTAATAGCCAAAATCTTTAATATTTCCATCCCGTATATGTATATATTTACTTATTAAAATCCTCTATAAGTTCATCACTTAAAGTTCCTTCTGCTATTTGTCTAACTTCTCCAGTCATTTTTATATTCCAATTGTTATCTATTTCTATTAATAATTCGCCACCAAGCATTTTAATTTTAACTTTATTATCAACTAAATTCTTTTTTCTTAAAACACTTGCTACTGCACATGATGAACTTCCAGATGCTAATGTAAATCCAGCACCTCTTTCCCATATTAATATTTCCGCCTCGCTTCTTGATATAACTTTTACAAATTGGACATTAGTTCTATTTGGAAATTGGCAGTGGTTTTCTATAATCTTTCCATTACTTTTTATTTCATCAATATTTAATTCTTCTTTTAAAATGACACAATGAGGATTTCCTATTGAAACACAATTTATTTCATATTCTCTATCATCAACTTCTAGTTTTTCTCCTATTACTTCTTCTGTTAAAAAATTTGTAGGGATTTCTCTTGAATTAAAAATTGCTTTTCCCATATCTACTGAAATTAGTTTTGCTTTTTTGTTTGAGGTTTCAATAATTTTTGCTTTGATTATTCCGCCTTTAGTTTCTACAGAAAACTCTTCACTTTTAGTTAAGCCATAATCAAAAATATACTTACAAAATATTCTCAATCCGTTTCCACTTTTTTCTGCTTCAGAACCATCTGGATTAAAAATTCTTAATCCAAAATCTGCCTTGCTTGATTGCACTTTCAGTAGGATCCCATCTGAGCCTATACCAAAATTTACATTACATATTCTTTGAATCGCCTTTTGTGTTAAGTTAAAATTAATCTTTTCTTTATCTAAAACAATATACTCATTTCCTAATCCATGAGTTTTCACAAAATAATTCATGTTCATTTTTTGTCTTCCTTTCTATATCCCCTAATCTTAGTTGTACAGTAATTAATATTTTCCAAGACTCTTTTAATATAGTTCTATTTATATGCATTAAAAATGTTGTGTATTAAGTTATATCTAATATTTCACTTAGCTTTTTAATTGTTTTTCTCTGTCCGTATCTTATATCATTATTTGTCCTATTTATTAATATTGAATATATTCCAAGACAATTTGCTCCAATAATATCCTTTTCCTCATCACCAACATAAATCATTTCATTTAGATCTACCATTAATTCTTTTGAGAGTTGTAGAAATCCTTGCTTATTTGGTTTTCTATATCCTACTTCTACAGATGTTAATACAATATCAACGTATTCTTTAAATTTCTCAATATCAGCAAGAACTAATTCTTTATCCATACCATAAGGTACATCAGTTAATATTCCGATTTTAATACCTCTTTCTTTTAAAGTCTTAAGAGTTAGTATAGTATCTTCGTATAATTTAACATTTCGTTGAAAGTAATTAAAAAATGTTTCCTTAACTAAGGCTAAATTCACCTGCGAATTCAGTTTCCATTTGATTAATATTTCAGAAAAAATCACATCAGAACTTACCTCACACTCTCTATAGTTTATTCTGGTATTATACTTCAGCAATATTTCCTCACCTATAGCAATTTTTTTATCATCTATGTTAGAGTTACATCTACGAAGTATATCAATCAATGCTTCCTTATATAAACTTTTCCAACTAAGTGGTATATTTTCATCTCCTATAAGAGTACGTCCTAAATCAAATCCTATTGCTTTCATTATTAGCCCCCAATTCTCGTAAAAATAGTGTTTATATTCAATATCCTAGAACTCACTTCATAACATCCTTACTATTACTTTCCATAAAAAAAGGATACGAACTAACCACCCAAAAATTATATATTACAACTGAATTACAATGTCACCGCCTATTTGTTTATCTCTAAATTGCAGATTAAATTCTTTAAAGATCAATCTAATTCCTGAAAGTTCATCAGGTAATTGTGGTGATACAACAAAGTTACAATGAAAATGGCCTCTGCCTCCACATCCATCTAATAATCGGCATTCATATTGTTCACTTATAAACATATCAAAATTAGCATGCCTAGACTTATGTTCCAATTGATCACTTGTATTATCCCAATCTATATTGAAATTTACAACGCTAGAATTTGAGTACTGACGGATGGCCATTATAGAAAAAAGACGATTATCTATCTCGAGTGACTTTAAAACTGGTAAATTCCTTTGAAATTCTTTGGGTTCAACTAATGGTTTGTATGATTTCTCATTCCATAGTATGCCAAATACTGATTTTAATAAATCCTCATATAAACTAAATTTTTCTGCCCAGTTAGATATAAATTCAAAAGGTGGGTAACCTGGATTATTATCTGAAGTAATCTTGCGCTTATTTATTAATTCGCAAATTTTTTCATCTATTTGCTTAATTCTTTCATCATAATGTTCAGTTGGTCGCTTATATGGCATTCTTTCCATTTTTATACCTCCAAAAAGATATTTTTCGCATTTATTTACATTATAACATATTTTTCAAATATTAACCTAATTTGACAGACAATCCACTGCTATCGAATCTATATCCACACATGTTACAATCCACAATCATTTGCCATTTGAATAATGGCAGTAATCTTTTACATTCTCCTTTACCCATTTCTATTTTTGTTAGATATGTTAAAATAGAACAAGAACTCTAGTGGTTCTAATATTTAATTTGATCTTTGACTAACACGGAGGAAATTATGAATATAATAAAAAATTTATTTTTTCATCTTCACTACTGCAATTGTAGGCAGCCAGGCGGAGTATTAAAATATTTAAGTATAATTAATAGAACATTACAGCATCATGAACTAATTTTAATTACCGAGGGTAAGGGACATATTAGAGCTCCACATAAAAGCTATCAGCTTAAGGAAGGTACTTTGTTATATCTTTGCCCCAATATTCAATACTCTATAGAAGTTGATTCTGTGGATCCTATTTGCTTTTTTTCAGTACATTTCAGTTATGCAAAAGTAGGACTTGAAAATAATAAATGGAATGTTACAGCTGAAGTTGAAACTTTGCCATTAGATTTCGTGCAAAATTTAAAGGATTATTATATGGTTAATAATGTATTTAAGAAGTTAGTGGAAAATTGGATGGCAAAACTCCCAAATTATGAGTTCATAGCGAAAACTTTATTTCAGGAATTATTGTTTGAGATTTCTCAAAATATAAAAAATAATAACAATAACTATTCAGCCTCTTTAAAGGTTGATAAAGTAATCGAATATATGCTCCATAATATAGATAATAAAATTACTTTGACGGATTTATCACAACTTGTGTGCTTGTCTCCTCCATATTTATCTAAAGTTTTTAAAGAAACTACAGGATATTCTGTGATAGAGTTTTTTAATAAGATAAAAGTAGATAAAGCCAAAGAACTAATTATAGATGGCGATAAAAAAATAAAAGAAGTAGCTAAAATGCTTGGCTTCTCTGATGAATTTTACTTTAGCAGGATCTTTAAAAAAATTGAGGGCATAAGTCCCTTAGAGTTTTATCACAAAAATGTCCATGGATATTAAAATTTTGCATGGAACAAAGGCATTTTCATGCTTATAATTAGGACATAATTATATATGATGGGGGTGAAAACGAGAATGAAGGTATGGAAGAGAAATTTAATTGTATGTTGGTTCGGAATGTTTGTATCGAGCATTGGAATGAGCCAGATTGCTCCGGTATTACCACTTTATATAAGCCATCTTGGAATTATTAACTCAGCTTCAATTGCACAGTTATCAGGATTGGCTTTTGGAATTACATATATAATTTCAGCTGTTTTCTCACCAATTTGGGGGCATGTTGCTGATAAAATTGGTAGAAAACCAATGCTCTTAAGATCAAGTCTAGGCATGGCAATAATTATAGGCTGTATGGGTTTTGCTCCCAATGCATATGTATTGGTTGGATTAAGATTACTGGAAGGTGTTATAACAGGCTTCAGCACTGCATGTACTACACTTATTGCAACTCAGACGGAAAAGGAACATGCGGGGGAGGCTTTAGGAACACTTTCAACTGCAAGTATAGCAGGTTCTTTGCTGGGCCCGATGATAGGCGGGTATATATCAGAGTATTTTGGACTTAAAAATGTATTTTTTATAACCGGCGGATTGTTGTTTGTAGCATTTATTACTGTGGCTTTTTTTGTAAAAGAATCTTTTACTCCTTCAAATAGAAAGCCGCTTAGCCTAAAGGAGGTATGGGAATCTGTTCCTGAAAAGACCTTGACAATCACTATGCTTGTGACCTTTTTTATATTAACAGTAGCATTATGTTCTGTTGAACCGATTATAACAGTATATATTAGCCAGTTATCTAGAAACAGTAGTCATATTGCACTTTTAGCGGGGATGGCATTCTCAGCTTCTGGACTCGCAAATATAATTGCTGCTCCGAGACTTGGGAAATTAGCAGATAAAATTGGAGTACAAAAAGTTATGTTAATAGCACTTATTGTGGCAGGACTAGATTTTATACCACAAGCTTTTGTAACAAATCCTTGGCAGTTAATGGGGCTTCGATTTATACTAGGATTAACCAGCGCAGGGCTTATGCCATCTGTAAATATACTGATTAAGAAAATTACCCCAAGTGAAATTACAGGCAGGGTTTTTGGAATTAATATGTCGGCAGGTTACTTAGGCATATTTGGAGGGGCTGTTTTAGGCGGACAAGTGGCAGCCTGGTTTGGTATAAGATACGTATTTTTTATTACAGGTGCATTATTATTGATAAATGCCATGCTAGTTTACTTTAAAGTATATAAAAGAATGAATACTTTACTAATTTAAAGAAAATTAAATATTTAAAGGAGGATAATTTAAATGAAGATTAAATGGTTTGGGCAATCATGTTTTATGATAACCTCAGAAAATGGAACTAAAATATTAATGGACCCATTTAATAAAATGTTAGGATATAAGTTGCCTGAAATTGAAGCAAATATAGTATCTACAAGTCATGAACACGGTGATCATAATAATATAAGGGCAGTCAAAAGTACTTTTATTCATATAAATGAATCAGGTGAATTTTCAAAAGATGGGATTGAAATAAAAGGCGTACAGACATTTCATGATAAAGTTTCAGGAACTAAGAGAGGTAAAAATATCATATATAACTTTAAAGTTGACGGAATAAATATTTGTCATTGTGGGGATCTTGGACATACCCTGAATTCTAATCTAATGAAGGAAATAGGTAATGTAGACATACTGCTTCTTCCTGTTGGCGGGAGGGCTACAATAGATGCCATTGATGCAGTTACTGTAATGAAGCAGTTAAATCCTATAGTGGTTATACCTATGCATTACAGAACTAAAGCATTAGGGATATTTGGTTTCTTGTTTGCAAAGGTTGATAAATTTATATCAGCTTCAGGGCTGAAAGTAAAGGAGCATGCTGTCCTTGAATTTAACCAAGGGAATATTAATGATTATTCTGGGATTGTTGTTCTTAAATATGATTAAGATTTTCTGTATCTTATTAAAAGGCGCGTTAGAGTGATATAGTTCTTTACAAAGAGCAAATTAACTAATGTTTATTAATTAATTTGCTCTTTGTAAATGTATCTATCGGCTAATATTACCATCTTCTGCTGTTTGCAATAAGTTATTCTCACATTTTTCTTCATAAGCTTTTCTTCTTTGTTCGTTAATAATTTCTATGGCATTAGGAGCCTCATACATTTCAATCTTAAAATCAACTATTTGTAGATTTTTATTGAGCTCCTCCATCTGTTGCATAATTTCTTTGCGATGTTCTAAAAGTATTTTTTTTCGTGCATCTATAGTACTGGCACCTTCCATGCAGAAATCAATATATTTTTTAATATCTTTAATTTGCATTCCTGAATTCTTTAAACAACAAATCACCTTGAATAAACCTAAATCTGACTCAGTAAATTCTCTATTTCCCGATTTATTTCTTGATACAAATGGTAAAAGCCCTTCTTTATCATAAAAACGAATTGTATATATAGATAGCCCCAATATCTGTGATGCATCTTTTATAGAATATGTCAATTTCAAAATCCCCTTTAAAATTTATTTTTAAAAAAGCTTGACCTCGATATAACTCTAGGTACTAATATGAGTATAAATTATAGGAAATTTATTTTCAAGTGATTTATACAAGCTTAACTAGGGTACTATTATAATTTTAAAATAAGTAAAAGTATAAATAACGAGAGATTAATTTCTAAATGATTAATAAATCTTTAAAGGAGAGTTTTTATGAACAATAATAGTAAAATTGCATTAGTTACAGGTGGAAGTCGTGGAATTGGTAGAAATTCTGCAATATCATTATCTAAAAAAGGAATAGATGTAATTATCACTTACAATAATCAAAAGGAAAAGGCAGATGAAGTTGTAAAGGAAATCGAAGCAAATGGTGGTAAAGCTGCTGCTATTCAGCTTGATGTAAGTGATATATCTTCCTTTGATTCCTTTGCATCTAAGTTATCAGATGTTTTAAAGGATAAATGGAAGCAAGAGCATTTTAATTTTTTGATTAATAATGCAGGAATTTCAAATCATACACCAATTTTACAAGTTACAGAAGAAGAGTTTGACAAAATATTCAATGTGCACTTTAAAGGAGTTTTCTTTTTGACACAAAAACTAATTCCACTTATTGCTGACGAAGGTAGAATTATAAACACTTCCACAATGTTAACTAGTTTTACATCTACAGGTTCTGGGCTTTATGCTTCTGCAAAAGGTGCAGTAGAAATTTTTACTAAATATTTAGCTAAAGAATTAGGATCAAGAAGGATAAGAGCAAATACTATAGCTCCAGGAGCTGTTAACACCGAATTTAGCGGAGATACTTATATTAAAAATCCAGGGCTTAAGGATATGATTGCTTCTCAAACTGCACTCGGAAGAATGGGAGAAGCTTCTGATATTGGACCTGTTGTTGCAAGCTTATGCTCAGATGAAATGGGATGGGTCAATGGCCAACGTATTGGAGTATTTGGTTCAGTGATATAAGAGCAAAGTTACTATGCTGGGCAAAATAGGGGGAGAATAAAAATATTGTATATTCATTGAATCTACAAAACTATTCTTTCCTTATTAGCCCATAACCACAGCAACATTTCAGATGCTCCATCCGCACAAACCTTATTATTTTCATTTGTAAAATATGCTACAAAAAGTACCTCTATCGCAATCATCATTATAGGCATTGCTTTTTTCTCATCTACTGTTAGCTGAATAATTGAGCTATAACCTTTAACAACATTATCTACTATATCAACCCATTTTTTTGTTTTATCATTATTATTAATATTGTCTATAAGGAAGCTCAACACCATATAACACAAATCAAAAATACGAGCATCAATTTGACTTAAATCAAAGTCAATATAACCTGTTAAAATATTTTCTTCAAACATCATATTATTCAGGTGGATATCCCTATGTATTAGCTGCCTTGGTAACTTAGGATATATATCTTTTAGCTGTGAAATACATTCACTTAAAATATCTTTTGGAACAGTATTAACTTCTTTGTTTCGCAAGGTTTGCGAAACCCATCCAATCATTTCATCATAAAAATTATTATCCTTACAATCTATTTTTTCTTGACACTCACGAAAACTAATATGCAACCTGCCAATTACTTGTCCAATCAAATATGATATTGTCCTATAATTGTCAGTATAAATGTCACTTATATGATCTCCTCTAATCTTCTCACTGAGAAAGTAATATGTATTATCTTTAAGCACATAATCTAGTCCATCAATGGTTTTAACAATTGTTGCCACCGGTATATTATACTCTGACAACGCTCTAATCACTGATAAATTATTTTTTAACCAGTTAAGGTTCTCTCCAGATTTTAAAATATACTTGTTACCTATTTGCCAAGCGGAACAATAAACTTGTTTAATAGGTTCATTTGAAACATTCCAGTTAATTAAAATCTCGTTGTTTTTAATTAAGTCACTCATTCTCTTCTTTATTCCCTCTTTCACCCTTACCTAAGTAACTATTTTTTATCATGATCCTGATTTGCTGGCTTTATATTGAACTATTATAACATGTATACATTTAGTTCGAGAGAGAATTTTCTTTTCATAATTAATCTTAATCCTGGCAGATTATTATTCATATACTTATCTTATCTATTCTCCTCTATAAATTGAAATTTGAATACTATATATCCCTTTTGAAATATATTACTTTTTTCGAAGTATCAGATGATGAAAGGAAGCAATTGCCTTAAATTCTTCTCTTTCACAGACATTATGTTCCATTGTAATCATTTGCTTTTGCCATTTTTCATCTTTATGTATATCTTGATTTTGTTGCAAATCCCAGAAGGTTCTTATTCCTAATGTTTTTTCTATTTCAAAATCATTTGACCACTTTAAAATATCCATATCATCATAATAATGAATATCTCCAAATTTTTCTGCCTTTCCATTCTTTCCTTCTAATAATTCGTTTGCATGCTCAAAATTATTTAATAAAACAACCATCTGCATGATTCTTCCCGCCCTATTATGCTTCAACACAGAAAGGACCCCTCCTTTTTTAATAATCCTTGCAAATTCTTTAAGAATCTCTTCTCTTTCAAAAGCATATTCAAAAACATTATGGCATAATATAACATCAAAAGATTCATCTTCAAATTTTTTCAAGGTCTGAATATCTCCATGTATTTGAGTATAATTATTCTTCACAATTCTTTCTGAAAGCATTTTATCATCTGGCTCAATTGCGACGACTTCATTGTCACTTGCGAAATATGAAGCTGTAATTCCCTTTCCGCTTCCAAAGTCCAACACTTTTTTATTGTGTATAAAACTTAGTTGATTCCATGTCATTTGCTTTTGTAGTAATTCCCATACTGGAATATTGGAACTATCCATTTATAACCTCCTCAACAAATTTGAATTTATAGCAAACTCTCATAAGAATTTTCTATTACATTTGGCAACAATGTGTAAACATTGCAATCACACAATTTATCAAAATATTTTTTCAAATCTAAAAATGCTTTCCATTTATCAATAGTGAAATCTGGTAAACCATGTCTTACTGCCACATCAATTAACCTTTTCTCCATTATTCACGCACCATTTGGTAATGATATTGCATCACACAATTGTATTAATCGGTCATAATCATCATATACCGTATTCCTTATAAAGCGTGACAAGAAGACCCTTTGTTCTTCTGTACAATCAAATTTTCCAAAAAAAGTATTTACATCTTGTATTGGATATGAATGTGTTAAACATATTCTAGCAATCTCTTTTTGGTTTAAACTCATCATATAATTATACCCGTCAATCGTATGCATAATTAATTTTATGCCTTCCCTGCGACCTATATCATGTAGTAATCCCATAACATAAGCCTGATTACTATCTAATATATCAATTTTATCTGCAATCAGTTTAGCATTCAAGCCAACAGACATGCTATGCTTTATCCACGGTCCTGGATTTAGTTGTGCACCTATTGACAGCTCCCTTTCTGCTTCTTTTAAACTTAACATAATACCTCCTTCCATAAACTAAATTTTTAATATTTTAACTGATTTTATGCTCATTTTGTTCGATCAGACAAATTGAAATTTGTATATATTCTATAGTATTTTTGAAAAAAGGTAGGCTCTTTTTTCAAAGCCAATTGATTCATAGAATTTATGAGCATCTTCTCTTTGGAAACCAGAATCCAATTCAAATCTTTTACATCCTAATTCTTTGGCTATTTGACAAGCTGTATCAATTAAACTTTTACCTATTCCTTGTCCCCTATTTTTCTCATCAACAATCATTCCATAATCATACGCAATAATTCCCTCTTGCCAAAAGTTATTTGCAATATAAAATGCTGAAAATCCAATTACTTTGCCATTTTCAACTGCAGATAAGTAATAATCAGTATCTGCAGTTAGCCCTCGTTCGAATACTTTTAACAAATCTTTTTTATGTAACTCTTTATTTGGCCATAATTGAGTAAATAAATTATAAATTTCTTCAAAATCATTGATATAACTTGTTCTTATCTCCATCAAACTTCCTCCTAAAATTACCATTTATAATATTCAACCTTAAATTATGATTTGTACATTTCATTGACTATAAATTTTCTTCATAATTTATAGTCAATTCGATAAATTATAATTTATAATTCAGATTCTTATATTTGTATTTATTTAACTCTTTCTAACATTGGATGATTTTCATTAAACTCAACCAAATCCCATAGGTTACCATATAAATCCTTAAATACTGCAATTATTCCATAATCCTGTTTTTTAGGTTCTCTAATAAATTCTATACCTATTTTTCTCATTTCATTATAATCACGCCAAAAATCATCAGTTCCTAAGAAAAGAAAAACTCTTCCGCCTGCTTGGTTTCCTATAAATGCCTCTTGTTCTGGCTTAGATGCTCTGGCAAGTAATATTGTTGTTCCATTTGAACCTGGTGGAGATACTACTACCCATCTTTTTTCTTGCTCAGGTTGATATGTATCTTCAACTAATGTAAAATGAAGTTTTTTTGTGTAAAACTCGATTGCTTCATCATAATCTTTTACTACTAAAGCAATATGCACAACTGATTGAATCATTGTTCATCCCCCTGTTCTATTAAGATTAATATGATTAATCATCCTTTTCAAATTCAAATTTGTTATATATATGCTCACTCAAATCTATATGCTTTGAAACTTAAATATTTTTTTGCATATAAACAACGCCAAACTTTCTATTAAACTTAACACCTATATTTTTCAATTCTCCAGCAATATAAAAATCATGTTTTTCATGAAATGCTATGCTACCATGATTTTCTGATGATATTTCTGCAACCAAATTGGTGATTCCCATTTCTGACGCATCTTGCTCTAATTTTAACAGGCATTTCTCACCTAGTCCCTTTCCTGTATATTCATTTGCAATGAAATAAGTAACGTATGCAGTTGATTTAAATGTTGGAAATGGATTATAGGGACTTAACTGACAAAAACCAACAACACAATTATTATCTATATTTTTGAGAGCATACGAAGGATATCCTTCTGATTTTTTCATTATCATTGTATAAAACGGTTCAGGTAATGTATTGTTTGGGAAAGCAGCAGTGCCACTTTCAACATAAAAATTAAAAATTTCCATAATTTCTTTTTGATGTTCCAAATTCATTTTTTCAAAAACAATATTCATTTACTACACCTCACAAAATATAAGTATCTTTACTTCAAATTACTATTTTTATTACTCACTCTTAAATTGGAACTTATCTATATTTTATTACAAAATTCTATAATTTCATTTTTTCTTTGTTCAACTGCTTCTTTATATTCCACTGAACATAAACCCAATCTATCACAGCATTCAATTTCCATATGTCCATAAAAATGCTCTATACTTTCAATAATGCGATTACATTCCTTCATATTTGGGCCTGTTCTTAATGCTATTGAATATCCTTTCTTTCCACTACTTATAGTTGCATGTGGTTCATGCGTATTACACCATGGTGTACACCTATCAATAAAAACCTTAAATTGTCCTGGAATATCTGCCCAATAAGAAGGTGATACGGATATAATAACATCTGCCCATTCATATTGTTCAATTATCTTATCAATATCATCATGCTGAATACATTTTGAAGTATTATGACAGGTTCTACATCCTTTACAAAAACGAATATCAAAATCGTCAATACATATACTTCTTACATCATATCTTACTTTCAAACAATCAAAGACTATATTTACTATTTCAGCAGTTGCTCCATTTCTCACTGGGCTACAATTCATTACTAATACTTTCACACTATTCACCTCTACAGCTTATAATTTGTCTGTCTCTTTTTTATAATTATTATTTGGCATTATAATAAATTCAATTGTCTTAGTACCTATTCCTAAATTTTCATGTTGCTTATCAAGATAGATTGCGCCTAACAAAAATACTCCGGTGCCTTTATCTTTACAAGTTATTCCTATTATTAGTTCATCTAACACAATTTTATATGAGATAAATATTTTAAATTAAGTTTACTATAGATCATGCGGATATTATAAATGATACTTATATGCTTATTTTGATGATAATGAAAAAATAATCCCATATAAAGCACATCCTAAAGGGAATAATATAAATATAATTCCTAAAATTATTGAGCTTGTATTAAATAAAGGTTTTAATTTAATATCCTTTGTTTTCATCTGCTTCAAGTATATTTTATTCATTGCTATGCCTGTACCACCAATAATTATCAGACAGGTTCCTATAAAACAAACAAGACAAATAATAACCCCAATTATAGCCGCAATAAGCGGTAGAAAAATTAAAAAACCCACCAAATTACCTCCTTTATAATTTATTCAAAATCAATACTACTGCAATTAAATAACACAAAGTTATTAAAATGCCCACCCACATATGTATAGCCGAAAGCAGCCAATAACCAACTTTTATTTTTTTATTAGATGTTTCAAAACTTTTGCTTATCTTCATTCCTTTAAATCCTCGTATTATTGCAATAACAGCGAAAAATAGAGCCATTATAAGTGCTAAAAGAATAAGTGCGTTCCCTAGTTGTATCATCTTTTTCCCTCCTTTCCTTTTAATTTGAATTTATATATATTAACAGTATAAGAATAGTGCGTATAATTATTTTCATTTGACCTTTTAGCCATCGTAACTCACCCCTACTTGTACTCATATTATTTATCACCTTCACAAAACCATAAATCACCATTCATTTATCACTCTGATTATTCAGCAACATTATATACATATTATATTATAATTGTATCTTTTTACAAGCTTTTCATATTCCTACATCAGGATTAAGTTACGTTAATAAAGACAATAAACTTATTAAAGTGTTTATTGCCTTTAAATTTGCTTATATGTGAACGCTAAAAATAATTCTATTTTCAGTCTATCTGTTTTTTTGATTTACTGTCTAAACTCTCAAAGCTAATTCTAAAGCTATATAGAAATTTTTTAACTGATGATTCCTTTCTTCATCATTTCCTAATATTCTTCTGTCCCATTCCTGAGAATCAAGTAAATCACCGCTAATTAAAAAATCATAGTATTCAAGTCCCCTAAAGTCACACACAGCTTGTACACCAGCGCATTCCATCTCTACTGCAATGCAGCCTTCTTTTTTTCTTTTTTCCATGTTAGCCTTTGTTTCGCGATAAATACCATCAGTTGTCCATGTTTTTCCCTTTACATAAGGAATCCCCATATCTTCAAATGCTTTTGCAACAATATCAGCATTTCTAATTGTAATGTAATCGGCTGCTGGAACATAGTGATAAGAAAAACCCTCATCACGGTATGCTTCTGTTGGAATTATTGCTTTCCCCGCAGCAATTTTTTTATCTAAACAACCACAAGAACCAAACATTATATATTTTTTAGCACCAATTAAGCAACAAGCTTCTTCAATGCATGTTCCTGCACCTGTTGATGAAATCATCGTCATATAAAATGCAATTTCTTTTCCTTTGTAATTCAATTTATAAAGCGGAATTAAGCCATTAGCTGACATTATATAATCAATTTTTTCACATCTAAATGTCTGTAAAACATTGTCTATTACAACATTTGAAAAAGTTATAATACAAGTCTCACATACTTTTTCTTTTTTCCCATAAAAATTTTCAGGACTAATTATAGCTTCTGTTTTATCATCAAAAGTATTAGTTATCAAAATCAGTATCCCCCTTTAAATTATAATTTATCTATTACTTTATATTTCTTGCAATATAATACAATTATTACATATGCTATAGAAGTGAGTAAATCCGATTAGCATATTTTGTATAGTGTAGCATATAAGGCAAGTTTAAATTTTAATTAAGCCCCATGCGATATTATTTCCTACTTTTTTATCAATCTAAATATGTTCAAATGGATTAGCGCATGCTAAAAAAGTGCTCAATATAAGTAGAAGATTCCGGACTAAATATCAATTACTTTATTTCACCACATAATGGAGTTCAACAAATTGATTGAATCTCCTCATCCCCTTTAACTTTAATTCTAACTCAAAATCATTTTTATTAAATAAAGGAATTCCATGACCTATTAGTATAGGTGCTATGGTAATGATAAATTCGTCAACTAACTTTTCTTTAATGAAGGAATGTAAAAGATTACCACCACCAACAAGCCATATGTTTCCTCCATCCAGGCTTTTAATTTTATTTGTAAATTCCACTACATCTTGACTTATAAATTCTACATTTTTATTTTTATCATTTTCTGATTTAGAAAATACATAACACTTTTTATTCTTATAAGGAAATTCACCTTTTTCTTTTTCAATAATCCAGTCATAAGTTCTTCTCCCAATTAGAATAGTATCGACTGTGCTGTAGAATTCAGAATACCCATTATCTCCTTCTCCTTCAGTTTTAAACAACCATTCCAAGGAGTCATCTTCTGTTGCTATATAGCCATCTAAACTTGTTGCAATGTATAAAACTAATTTTCTTTTATAAGACATAATAAACCTCCATATTTATGAAATTTAATTTGATTTTAAAATACAATTTTAGTTAGAAACTGGGCTAATTGTTATTTCGTTTGGAGTTTCGAATTGAGATGTTTCAGTTGAGCTATTTGAATCATTAAAAATATCTTTATAACCGCTATCAATTAGTTTTCTTATTTCTGGAGATAATATTCTAAAAGGTCTTATATTTGAATTTGTAGTAATTGTTACTTCGTTTGGAATATCGAATTGAGATGTTTCAGTTGAGCCATCTGATAATTTAGTGACTTTTCCACCCACAGCAGGCTTAACTTGGATAACTGAACCATCTTTAAGTTCTAAAATTAGCAATGTGGGCGAACTACCTTTATTGGTAACATTTTCTTCCACATCTCCTTGGACTTTAGCAGAATTTAACTGACTTATTATATCTTTAAGTTTTTCAGTTTTGTCAGAATTATTAAAATCAAAAATTAAATTTTTAGTTGTATTTGCTCCAACTTTTGATAATTCAATTCTTGCAGATTTTACATTTTCAAATTTAAGTTCCTTTATATTATTAGGAAGTTTTATTGAAACGCTTTTATAACATCCAGTCACAGATGTTATAAGAAGTATTAAAATAACTATCATAATACTAAAAAATTTATTCACAATTCCCCCTCCATGCTCGATATACGAATATAAAAAAAATTCATACTTATTTACAATTGCAATTTGTAAATAAATTGAATTAACCAAACCAATATCATACTCATTTTATCTATTAAATACATTGGAATTTATAGCGGTTTTTGAGCAAGATATAATGGAATAGTATCATTGATAATGATTTTATTGCCAGCATCTATAATAGCGTTTCTTACTCCCGTATAAAATTTAGTCTTATAAGGCTCTTCTAAAGTTATATGCTCACAATGTGTACTTATATATGAAATATATTCATCAGCATTAAGTGTTCTTACCTTTTTCCAGTCTTGATACTTGTAATTTACAAAGCCATAATTCACAACATTATCATAATTCATTTTACAATTATATTTCTGCTTAACAAAAAAGTTTTCTTTATATACCTCTTCTATTCTATTGTACAGTTTTTCATTTGCACTTTTCTCATCTGAACGGGTCATAAACATTGCAAGAATGCCACCAGGTTTTAGTATATTGTAGGCTTTTGAGAATGCTATTTCTTCAGGTATCCATTGAATTGTAGCTGCTGAATATATTAAATCAAATGTTTGAGTTCCAAAATCGCATGTTTCAAAATCAGCATTTACAATATCTAAATTACTATAAGTCCCATATTTGTTTTTCATATATTCTGTAAAGTTCTCCCCGAGTTCAATTGCCTTATAATTACAGCCAGTTTTTAAAATAGGCTCTGTTGCTTGCCCTGTCCCTGGACCAATTTCAAGTACATCTTTACTTGAATTCAAATCAGATCCCCTAATAATTTCGTTAAAGAGTTCATCACAATATCGTGGTCTATATTTATCAAATGTTTCTGGTATTTGGTCAAATGTCTTTCTAAAATCCATTATTTAAACCTCCTTCTAAATTACACTTTATACACTATTTAAGAATATTATGATTCAACAAGAGACAAGAATTTATTATATATAGTAACATTTTCAATAGAAACATTTTTATCACATAAATCCAAATTGTTACATATTGTGAAAATGCCAGCATTAAAATTTTCACTGTTTTGAAAAACGATAAGTTGTTCTGAGTTCAGTTTAATGGTTAAAGGTTCTTTGTGAATTATATATTCATCAAAAATAGTTTCTATTAGTTTTTCATCTGCACTTGTTAGTGGACCTTTTATTACAATTTTACTTATTCCAGTTATATCATTATCTTTACTATTGGGAACCATATATCCTTCCATAAACTTACGAGTTTTTTCATCTTTCATTTGTTGAAATCCAATTTGTAATGATATTCCTTCAAAGAAGTTTATATAACAATTTTGCCAAGGCATAGTTCTTGTAAATAAATTAAAGAACCACTTAAATTTTAAAAATTCGGGTTTTGTAATATCAACTTCTTTTTGTGTTAATGTATCATAAACTTCATTAATATCTGCAACATCAAGCATTATGCAAACCAGCCCTCTATGCCCTTTATTATATAAATTTACCCATTCACTTTTATACCCTCCACCATTAGGCTTTAATATATTTATCATTTCAAAATATTCATTTCCAATCCATAAATTAGATGCTTTAAACCCTGAAGTTCCCTTTCCCCATGATGGTTTATACGGAAATCCTGTGTCAATTATTTTTCTGATAGTGTTCTTATTATTTTGATAATTACTATCTATATTTATTACAAAATGGTCAAATTTAAACATAGTTTGGCTCCCCTTTTATTCATAATAAATTACTATTACTTTTTATAAGAATCTTGTGTGCTAATCATAATATCCAAGCAAAATATCCAATATTATAAATTTTTCTCCATGCCTATGCTATTTGCATTCCCTTTGTACGGTTCATAATTTTCTATTAGCTCATATCCATTATTTCTATACAGATTAATTGCTTCATGTTGTTTTATTCCTGTTTCTAACAGAGCATATTTATATCCTTTGCTGCCTCCTAGTTTCTCTAATTCAGTAATTATTAATTTTGATAATCCTTGTCGCCTGTTCTCTTTTGTTACAAATATTCGTTTTAATTCTATGGTGTCAATATTGTATTCCTTAAATGCTCCACAGGCAGCAGGTATTTCATCCTTATAAATAATTACCACATCATTTATATAATCAACTTTGTTATGCTTATCATATTGTTTTTGCAATTCTCCATATCGCTCATTAAGGTCATTATCTAATAGTTTAATAAGTTTTATAAAATCGATATTTGTACTATCAGTATTTAATATTTTCAAACTCATTTTATTTTCCTCCATGAATAACATATTTCATCATTAAGAAAATTACGAACTAAAACATTATATTATGCACTAACATTATATCATTGGTGAGAAGATAAAAAGCAGAATACATTTTTACCTCCAAACTTTGCTTCATCTTACATTCGTAATATCTTATTATCTCTTTCCACAATTAGATTATAACATATTTTTCAAATATTAACCTAATTTAACAGCCAATCCGCTCCTATCAAATCTATATTCATAATCATTTCACCATTTGAATAAAAGTAACAATCTTTTCCAGCTCAAGTAAATGCCCTAATGTATACAATAATTTATTGGCAAACATGAATAACCATAAGTTCTTCAGCGAATAATAAAAAATAAAGTAAGGTGGTGATTAATATGGGTAGTTCTCAATATAACAGAAATAAAAATGATAAAAGTAATGTTGATAAAATGAAAGGTAAAAATAACAAAGATAAGGGTAATAATCAAGTAAAATCTACTACCACATAATAATTTTATATAATATAAGTTAATCTACTAATAATAATCAATTTATAATTAAATTAATTTAAAATTAATAAGCAGCCCTTTTATTGGACTGCTTTCTCTAATCTCTTATCCTAAACTGTAAATGCTAATTCATAACACATATATTAAGCAAAGTTATAATATAAATTATAGCTAAACAACATGTAAACTAGACTTATGTGATAGCTTACCGAAATAATAAATATTTTTGTTACGAAAAACTATGAAAATATCGCTGAAGGCTCTAAGTTGCAGGTTGCACTCACTTTAGCATGCTCCCGCTTTCAGCGTGACAAGCTAAAGTGAGACAACCTACAACTAAGAGCCTTTAACAGCTCATTTTCAAATGTTTTCTACACATAAATATTTATTATTTCTAGTTAAGATATCCACATGAAGATTTAGCAAATATGTAAGTATATTCATATAACAAGTCCAATTATAATGTTGGATATCTATAGATAAACCAACTATAAATTGTACTTATACTTTGAAATATATCCCAACCAGAAATCAGAATCATTTTTTGCGGAATGTTTCATTAGGAATTTTTATGGTTGTGATTCTTGGCTAAAAGTTGTTCCAAATGTGCTAGTTCAAAGCTTGTTCTTTGAGGCTAGCATTTTGAGCACAACTTCTAGCCTTAGAATCACCCATAAAAATTCCTTAGAAACTGGAGTAAAAGAATGATTTTGATTTCGGTGAGTTACATGCATAAGTCTAAATTACATGTTATGTATCTATAGTGTATTACACACTAAAAATTCCACCATGCATTAAAAGGTATATTTAGTTCTGAATCTAGTGATACAGTTTTGCCAATTTGGGGAACTATTAAATTAACTTCTGACTTTTTTGCCTTTTTTATTGCTCTCTCTATTGGTTCTTTCCAACTATGAAAGGCTAAAGTAAATGCTCCCCAATGCATTAACATATTCTTTCCCTTTACGTCTAAATGAGCCTGAACAGCTTCTTCTGGTTTCATATGTACCCAAGGCCAGCGCCTGTCATATTGACTGCCTTCAATCAAAGTTATATTAAAAGGTCCATATTTATCTCCTATATTCTTAAAATGTTTCTCATAACCACCATCTCCGCTGATATATACACGTGTAGCTTTTCCTAAGACGGCTAAACCGCCCCATAAGGTTGTATCTCTATTAAAGATTCCTCTGCCAGAAAAGTGTTTAGACGGTGTTGATGCAATTGTTAAGCCTTTAAATTCTGCTTCATCCCACCAATTGAGTTCCGTAATTTTATCTTTTGGAACACCCCATCGAATTAAATGAGGACTTACTCCTAATGGAACAAAGAAATGCGATACCTTACTTTCTAATTTTACTATTGATTTATAATCTAAGTGGTCATAGTGGTCGTGTGTAATAAGAACTGCATCAATAGGAATCATTTCTTCAATAATATGTAACATCTCATGAGTATATTTATATCTTCTACTTCCTATAAAAGAAACTGGTGATGGAATTTGGGTAAGCATAGGGTCTATGAGTATTTTTTTATTATCAATACTAAGTAAAAACGCTGAGTGACCAAACCAAGTTAAACTATTTTTTTCATTTTTAATTTTCTCCCAATCAACCACAGAAACAGGAATTTTTCCAACTGGATTCCTGTCTTTAATATGTATAATAGAATCCTTAAGCATTGATAGAAAATTAGGCAAACTCATATTTATACTTGTTTGAGTCTCATTCACAAATCTCTCATTAACATAATTATCATAATGCTTGTAAAATTCTTTTTGCTCTTTACTTGGACTTCCGCCAAAAACCGGATTTAAATTTATAAACAATACAATCCCAACACATAATAAAACCAGAAAACTAAATAAATATATCATAACTTCTCCTTATTCCTCCTGTATTGTCCTTTTTTCATAATGTATCTATGAGTAATTGATATTACTAGTTGTTATTATTTGCTTATTTTACTAAACAATGCGTTACCAAATAGTAATCAATTTAAAAATATATTTATAAAAATTCTAGTTCACTAAAGGCTTTTATAAATTCTTTTACTCCATAATTTTCAAATTCCACTTCAATCATCATATCATCTTCTTTTAGAACTTTTCCAGTTCCATATTTCTTATGAGTCACCTTTTTTATAGTCACTTCATTTACTGCCTCAACTACTGCTTCAACATCTGCTGTTTCTTCTTTCTTTCCTTGGGCTTTTTCCGCTTGAATTTGTTTCTTTAATTCTTGCAAATTAACATTAGCACTTTTTATCTTATCACTTTGTATTAACTTTTCCGGAATCATATAGATATATCTGCTTTCTCCTGGGGATACTCTTTGATCATCAGGATTTGTATAATAGGAAAGTTCCAAATAATCTTTTGCTCTTGTAATTCCAACAAAAAATAATCTTTGTTCCTCTTCTTCCTCCATATCTCTTGTATGTAGTGGAATCAATCCATAATTAACACCTATAATAAACACATACGAAAACTCTAATCCTTTAGATGCATGCAGTGTCATTAGCTTAACTAAGTCCTTATCACTACTTATATCTTTTTGCAAGATGTTCACACCATATAATGCAGAAGAGTTTATGAAATCTCTAAGTCCATTTATAAAGGATATTTGCTTTTCCCCTACATATTCCATAATAATATTCAGTAAGGTGCAAATAGATTCTTTATCTTCCTCATATGTAGCCGCTGTTGGCCTAATATACTTATCAAATTCAAAATAGTTATAAATTTCTTCTGATTTTGTAATCTCAGAACATTTATGAATAAATTCATGCATCTTTTCAAGTAACTCTGATTTAATTATGTTTTGCTCTTTCACTATTTTTCTTGCTGCTTTTTCTGTCATCCTTTCCCCGTAATTCTTATTGCTAAGAACATATACTCCCGAGGAAAAATCATTTTGATTCACGCAAAAGCGCAATAGTTTAATCACCCAGTTTAATACAGGAATATCGCGTATAGTTTTCTTCATAGATACCTCAAATGGAATTTCATTTTTCAAAAATACATCTTCGAATACCTGAGATTGATTCTGTAATCTATAAAAAACTGCAATTTCTTTATATGATACACCTGATTTATGTATTTCCTTAATCTTATCTACTAGATAACATGCTTCATTAAATGGATTATAATGATTTTTCACTACAATCTTATTTCCAGATTCTCTTG
This sequence comes from Bacillota bacterium, assembly GCA_021781745.1. Taxonomy (GTDB): domain Bacteria; phylum Bacillota; class Clostridia; order Clostridiales; family Clostridiaceae; genus Clostridium. The sequence continues at coordinate 22,783 of JAJXWH010000010.1, forward strand.
CTCCCACTAAGCTTTCTCCATTTTGCTGAAAACATCTTGCTGCTTCTAAAATAGAACTGCTGGAACGATAGTTTATCGGAAGAGACAGTTCCTTTGCATTATATCTATGCTTTAAGGTATACACTACATTTAAGGAACTTCCACGCCAGCTGTAAATAACCTGATTAGGATCACCTACTGCAAATAATTTGGTTCCATCACTTTTCAATTTATCAATGAAATCAAGCTGCAATTTGTCGCTGTCTTGAACTTCATCAATAATAATCCACTTTGCTTCTAATTTATAGTCATCTAATAAAATATTTGAATTATTTAATATATCTGAAAAGGTCATCTTATTCTGTTTTATTTTTTCTTCTTTTAATAACTGAACCAGCTTAAATATATCATCATCATAACGTGAAATCTTTTCCTCTTCTTTATCAATAGACATGGCCTGCTCAAGCCGCTTTATTAATCGGTTCTTATATTTAATTTTAAGCTTTTCTTCCTGTATAATCTGCATCGCAATATCTAATTCTTCTTCTGGTTCTATTACGAGAAAATCTTTTGTATAGTCTAATTTATGAACAGGTAATACATGTTTTAGCAAATGAAGAGCTACACTATGAAAGGTTCCGAATTTCTCCAATTGCTCTGGATCAATACTGTTTTCAGAAATCATTAATCTTTCTTTAATTTCATTAGCTGCTTTATTAGTAAAGGTCAATACAATCATGTCTTTATAACTGATGTTTTTTGCATAATGGAGATACACAATCTTTGAAATTAACACAGTAGTTTTTCCACTACCAACATTTGCATTTACAATACATGCTTCACTTTCATCTAACACTGCTTCTCTTTGATATTCATTTAGCCTTTCTAACTCTTTCTCATAATGCATGTTATTCTCCTATTCAACTAAATCTTCATATCTTCTCTGTAATTTATTCTTTATGTTTTTCCTGTCTTCATCTATTTCTTCAAGTCTTACTCTCAATTCAATTCCTACTGGAGCATCTGTATGGAAGGAAATAATATTTATTATGCTCTTTTTATTACTTTCTTCCATTACCCATTCTCTATAAAAAGCATTATTTAAAACTACAGTTAGTGTACGATTCTCTATTTCAACTTTAGGAATTGTATTTAAAAATTTTGCAAATGCATCTCCATTCTCCTGAAGATATTCACAAAATTCTTTCCATTTTTCCTGTAATTCACTAAATTTGAATGGTTTCTTAACAAATGTTGATGGAGCATATTGTGCTAACTTAATATCCTTTGGTGCCTCAATTTCTTCTAATAAATTCTTTAGTCCCCACAAAACCATAGCTTTATTTAGCTGATAATCTCCAATGCATGCAGCACAGCCATTTTCACATTTGCATCCACCAACCATCCCAATTGCGTTCTCAATAATCTTTGAAGTTAAATCAAATACTTTTTCTGCATAACCTAAACCGCCTACGTACTTATCATAAACAAACATATATACGTCACCATCAAAGTTTTCACTTATTTCTATTGCATTGTTAGACATAACAACCCCAATGTCTTCCTGCTCTGTCATTGTAGCCATCATTGCTGCATTTTTTATGGCATAACATATTCCCTCAAAATGATTATTTCTAATAAAATTACTATTTTCACTTTCCTGAAGAAGTCTCCTATATATCTTAACAACATTATCAGGAATCCTTATCCAAGTACTTTCTGTATCATAATCCTTTGATAATGGCTTTTCCAGCTGTTCAAAGCCCAAGTTCTGATGGTTATGAAATTGCAGCTTTTTATACATATAAACTATTTCATCCACATTTACATCACCAAATTGGACTTTAGTACGTTTATAATCCAAATCTTTGCTGCCTTGAATAATCCTTATATTCGTAGTTCCGCCCGGCATTGTATAATAGTTTCCATTAAAAGCAATGGCAAATGCAGTCCTGCTTTCCAAATCTAGCTTTATAACCTGATATTGTACACCATCATGCATATATATTGCTCCATTATGTATTTCACGAAAGGCCTGCATTTCATCCATTTCTGTAATTTCTTTATTATTATCCTTATTAATAAGTTTGTATCTAGCTTTATCAATATTTCTTAAACTAAAATCTCCTGCTGGAAAGGAATTGCCACTCCATGCAAACTTTCCACTCTGACTTGTTAACTCACTTGCTCTAATTAAAACAGGAATTGTTTCTCCAAGGTCTGGGAAAATTGAAATATCATCTAAGGTCAATGGTATCTCTGCTGCTGCTGCACGTATATGAGCAAGCTCTATTAAAAGATTATTCTTATCAATAACTGCATTTTCACTTCCGCTTTCAAAAAGCCAGTCTGGATTAATGGCTATGTACTGATCAAAAGGGAGGTTATCAAGAATTAAATAGTTAGTACTCTCTTTTCCACTTCTACCTGCTCTTCCACTCTGCTGCCAGAAAGAGGCTCTCGTTCCCGGATATCCAACAATTACTGTTGTATCAATTTTCCCAATATCTATTCCAAGTTCCAAAGCATTTGTAGATACGAGTCCGCGCAGAGCTCCTGTAATCATCTTATTTTCGATTTCCTTACGCTCAATTGGAGTATAGCCTCCCCTATATCCAGATATCTTATCTTTTAATGATCCTCCAAAGAAGCTTTCCGTTTCTAGTTTATCTCTTGCTTCTTTTAATACTACTTCAACATTTCTCCTTGATTTTGCAAAGGCAATGAAACTAATATCGTTTTCTACTAAATCAGGTATTAACTCAGCAGCAACAGAAGTTGATTGCATCTGTCCATAATATTTTTTGTCATGCCCCATAATTTTCGGAGGTTGTACAAGCATGTATTTTTTCTTAGGAGCTGGTGAACCATCCTTATTAACTTGAATAAATTTCTGCCCGCAGATTTCTTCTGCCAGTTCAACTGGGTTTGCTATAGTTGCTGAACTACATAGATATTGAGGTGATGAGTTATAATATCTGCAAACTCTTCCAAGTCTTCTAAAAACATTTGCAAGGTGTGAGCCAAATGCTCCTCTATAGGTATGAAGCTCATCAATTATTACATATTTAAGATTAGAAAATATAAAGTCAAACCCGAATTTACTGTGATTCGGTAAAAACGCAGCATTTATCATTTCAGGATTAGTCAATATAATATTAGCATTTTTTCTAATCCTGCTTCTTTCATTTACAGTGGTATCTCCATCATATACTCCTGCTGAAATCCTATTGTCTCCGAAATATTCTAAGTATGGTAATATGGCGCGATACTGGTCACTTGCAAGGGCTTTTGTAGGATATATGAAAATTGCTCTGGCTAAAGGATTTGATAAAATTTCTTGAATAACTGGCAGCAAAAAACTAAGAGTTTTTCCACTTGCAGTAGATGTTGTTATTACAATATTATTCCCATCCACTGCCTTCTCAAACATTTCTGCCTGATGGCAATATAACTTTTCAATTCCTTTTTGAGAAAGATAGCCACGTAGTTCCGCTGATAAGTTACTGGGATAATCTACATAAACTCCTTCTCTTTTTAGCATTGTTTTATTATATATGATTAAATCATGTATATTCATTAAATATTGCTCCTATTATTCATTAAAGTCCTCATCGTATATTGCTTTTGCCAGTGGAAATGGCTCAAGGGCTCTTTCTAAAATACCTTGAACATATCCTATTAACACTCCATAGTTAACAATTGGAATTTCATGTTTAACAGCATTATCAATTCTTGAAAGCATTGCTGCTCTATTTAACATACAGCCTCCACAATGGATTATAAGCTTGAATTTTTTCACATCTTCAGTAAATGAATTTCCAGAAGAATATTCAAAATTAATCTGCTTTCCAGTCATTTGACGTACCCATCTTGGAATTTTTACTGTTCCAATATCATCGCACTGTCTATGATGGGTGCATCCTTCTGAAATTAATACACTGTCCCCATCTTCAAGGCTTTCTATTGCTTTAGCTCCTTTCACAAGCTCAATAAGATCTCCCTTGTATCTAGCTTGTAATATTGAAAATGATGTAAGCATTATATCTTTAGGTGTATCTGCTGATGCCTTTAAAAATACTTGCGAATCAGTAATAACAAGTCTTGGTTTTTTCTTTAAGTTTTCAAGAGTCTCCCTTAATTCATGTTCCTTTGTTACAACAGCTATAGCGTCACTTTCAATAATATCTCTTATGGTTTGCTGCTGCGGAAGAATTAATCTCCCTTTAGGGGCAGCTTTATCAATAGGTGTTACTAAAACAATTATATCGCCAGGGCTTATAAGATCTCCAACTAGTTTAAATTTATCTTCATTATCTGGTATTACATTTATAATTTTTTGCTTAAGATCATCTATACCATTTTTATTTAAAGCCGAAACAGATACAACAGTAGCACCAACTTCTTTTTCTAATCTATCTAGTTCTTCTTTTGTTAAACTTTTTTCATCTGCTTTATTAAAAATACAAACAGTCGGTATTTTCTTTTCTTTTATTTCCTTTATTATAGCCAAATCATTTTCAGTTAAACCAACAGTGCTGTCTACCACTACTAATGCAACATCTGTCTTTGATAGTACTTCAAGGGTTTTCTTTTTTCTTGATTCTCCTAATTCACTTTCATCATCAAGGCCTGCAGTATCAATAATCATGCATGGTCCTATAGGCAGAATTTCAATTGCCTTATAAACAGGGTCAGTAGTTGTCCCTTTAACATCTGAAACAATAGAAATTTCTTGATTTGTAAGTGCATTTATAATACTGGATTTTCCTGCGTTTGTCATTCCAAACAGAGCAATATGTACTCTTTCTCCTGATGGTGTTGTATTTAAACTCATATTTTATTACTCCTTTTGAATTAATTTTAATCTTTAGGTATTCTTTTAAATACTTTCTTCTATTATAATATAAAATATTAATATGCATATTGCAAACTGTGAATTGTAAACTGTAAACTGATTAAAGGGGCGTGTTGACATTGAATTATAGATTAGAACAAGATTTATTAGGTGAAAAGAATATAGATAATTCTACATACGGCGGAATAAATACAGCAAGAGCTTTAGAAAACTTTAATTTAGGCGGAAAGACTGTAAACTTAAATCTTGTAAAAGAGATTGCTCTTATAAAAAAAGCTGCTGCTATGACAAATAAAAAATTAAAATTGCTTCCTCCTGAAAAAGCTGATGCAATAATAAAAGCAAGCGAGGAAATTATAGAAGGAAAATTTGACGATGAATTTAAAGTTAGTGCTTTCCAAGGCGGCGCTGGTACTTCTACAAATATGAATGTTAATGAAGTTATTGCTAACAGGGCAATTGAACTATTGGGCGGTACTAAAGGAGATTATGATTTAGTGCATCCACTTAATCATGTTAATATGTCACAATCTACTAATGATGTTTATCCATCCGCTCTTAGGATTGCGGCAATAAAATTAATTAGGAAATTAAGTAATTCCTTATCAAGCTTACAGGAAGCTCTTCAAATTAAAGAAAATGAATTTTCAGATATTATAAAGCTTGGGCGTACTCAATTAATGGATGCACTGCCAATGACAGCAGGACAGGGTTTTGGTGCATATGCAAAGGCAATAGAACGAGATAGATGGAGAATATACAAGGTTGAAGAAAGATTGAGACAAATTAACCTAGGAGGTACTGCAATAGGAACAGGTCTAAATGCTACAAACAAGTACGTATTTATGATGACAGACACTATTCAAACACTTACCGGACTAGGTATTGCAAGGTCTGACTATCCTATGGATATTACACAAAACTGCGATATATTTGTAGAAACCTCTGGTTTATTAAAATCTTGCAGCGTGAATCTTCTTAAGATCTCTAATGACTTAAGGCTTTTAAATTCTGGCCCGCGAGGAGGAATAGGAGAAGTAATGCTTCCTAATATGCAGGCTGGTTCAACAATAATGCCTGGTAAAGTAAACCCAGTTATTCCTGAAATGGTTGGCCAGGTTAGCATAAGAGTAATTTCTAACGATAGTGCCATAACTATGGCAAGTTCCATGGGGCAATTAGAATTAAATGCATTTACTCCACTTATAGCAGAATGCTTACTAGAATCTTTAGAACTTCTTGATAAAAGCGTTATTATTTTTAAAGAAAAATGCATAGATGGCTTACAAATGGATAAGGATAGATGTTTAGAAAACATAGAAAACTCTCTAGTATCTGCAACTTCTTTAGTTCACCACGTAGGTTATGATAAAGCCAGCTTAATATCAAAAAAAGCCTTAGCTACTGGAAAAACTATAAGAGAAATTTTACTTGAAGAACAAATATTGCCTGCTGATGTTATAGATAAGATATTATCTCCAGCGGAATTAATAAGAACCCATATACCAGGAAAATAAAAAAAAAGCCAACAGAACAAATATAACAATACTGTATAAATGTTCTGCTAGCTTTTTAACCGTAAGGGGATAGGGTTTTTAACACTTCGGAAAAAATGGTTTACTATGCTTTCAGCTTAATGCTTATTTTAAGCCTTCTTCATAGCTTTCTATCATATGTTTTACCATGAAACCGCCAACACTGCCGTTTTGTCTTGAAGAAAGGTTTCCTTTATCTTGACTTTCATAGTCTTGTAATCCTATTTCTGAAGCAACTTCAGTTTTTAATCTGTTTAATCCTTGTTTTGCTTCTGGTATTAATGTTCTGTTTCTTCCACTATTGTTTGATGACATAAATATCTACCTCCCTTAATTAATTTAATTTTGCTTGGCAGTAATATATTAACCATTAATAAAAATTATAATCTATTAAATTGTTTACAAAAATACTATAGATAGCTTGTATTAGATAATTTTAGCTTAAGAACTTTTCATTCTTTTTATGATCTTTTCTTAAAATTATTTTTCTATAATTATGCAGTATTTTTTAAGTAACACATTTTAATTATGTTCAATATACTATTACTATAACAAATGATTATAATTAACAAAGGAGAAATGAATTATGAGAAATTGCTGTAGATGCTGCAATTGTTGCTATAATAACTGTTATGGATATGGAAATTATGGCGGTTATTACGGAAATTATTATGGCGGTGGTTTTAATAATGCCTGGAGCTTATGGCCATTATTGTTCTTCCTATAAAATATTTTAAAAATAATATTATCTTAAAAGTTATATTGTACTCATAAATGTTATTAGCTAAATTTTTAGCAGCATTGATCAAGTTATGGGTACTATATGATATGAAAATAGGCCTAAAAGATGCTTTTTCTCAATCTTTTAGGTCTTAATTTTATGCATCTCATTAAAATATTTTATTTATAAGAAAGTGATATAGTTGTGCTATTGTCTATTTGATTTAATTTATATGTCCATTCTTCTGTATTTTTATTAATATCTCCTAAAGTTTTAGAATTTACAATGCTTCTTGGTACAGTGACTTCATTTCTAAATTTAATATTGCTTATATAATTATAAATCTTCTCATCATTATTAATATTACTTTTAATTAATCTATCTATAGCTGACTTATTAAATCTCAATTCAATATCATAAATATTCTCCATAACTTGAACTCTCTTTGAATATGTCATCTTTGCCAATCCGCTTGAATTTATTATCTGCTCAAGTTCTTTTATATTTTTGAATTCATATGTAATTTCTTCTATAGTCATATTTGCTTTTGAATATTTATTAAAAAGATATCCATTGTCATGAGCCCATTTGTGATTAATTATATCTCCCTGTAACTTTGAAGCTATAAAATCGTCATATATTATTTGTAATTTTACCGTACCAGATTCATCCGTATTAATCATAGTAGAACTTTTTAAATCTATATCTCCACATCCGAACAACATAATAAATAAAATAAAAATAAATATATATTTTATTATTCTTTTTGCATTAATCATAAGCACGCCTCCAATTGTATTAAGAAAATCTAAGATATTGCAAAATAACATCTTTCCATATACTACAAACTCATTTTACTTCTATTACGTAAATGATCTAGGAACCTCCCCCTATTTCTCTTGTAAATATTTTTTCTCCTCACTTAATATCTCACTTATACTTCAAAATTATGTCCTAAATATTTTAATTTTCTAGTGTTCTTTAAATACCTTTACTCTCATTACTAAATTTAATCTCAAGTGTCAATTCTTTACTAACTAAGGCTTAGCTTTTTAGAAACAGAACAAAGTGGCTATGCCACGTTTTATTAGTAATGAATAACGAATGATGAATAATTAATGATTAAGGTTGAAATTACTTCGTAATTTCTTAAACATTTTATTTTTGAAAAGCCAAAGGCTTTTCTTCCTTAATCATTCATCATTCATTTTTCATTTTTCACCACTCAAAAATCTCACAATCGTGATATCACTCAATTTTAACAATTAGAAATTCTATAATTCTCCAGACATTGAAAAAAGTACCTATAAAGGTACTTTAAACACAATTTTCTATTTTATAATTTTATATGTAACATAAAGGACAACTTATCGATTCTTTTATTCAAATGATAATAATAAATTATCTACACACTTTTCAGGGTCTTTATCACATAATCTTCTTTAAATGGCTTTACTATAAATCCTTTTGCGCCATTTATTATAGCTTCTCTTACACATGTTTCCTGGCCCATTGCAGAAATCATTATTACTTTTGCATTTTTATCTAGGCTTGTGATTTGCTTCACTGCTTCTGTACCATCCATTTCAGGCATCGTTATATCCATAGTTACAATATCTGGTTTTAAATTCATGTAATTCTGGACTGCTTCTAAACCATTGCAAGCTTCCCCAACAACTTCGAAGTCATTTTTTTCTAACATTGTCTTAAGAGAAAGCCTCATAAAAGCAGCATCATCTACAATTAGAACTTTTTTCATATCCTCTCTCCTCCCAATTTAAACAATTCTTTGTTTTTAAATACCCTTTTAAAATAATCTAAATTTTTTATATAATAAATTTAAACATAAACGCTGGTTATGCTTAAATCTACTTTCCTTGAAAAATCAATAAGTTCATCTTCTACTTGTACAATAGGACTTAAGACATCATTAGGTGGTATGTACATTATTTCACCAGTTCTACCATCCTCAAGTGTCACTTTCATGCCTATGTAATACGAACTTATATTATCTAAAAGTGCAAAAATAGCAGAAGTATCATAATATTTTACACCTTCAGTCATAAACATTAAAAATGCTTTAAAAGGAGTTGTCCCCTTTTTATATACCCTATTAGAGGTCATTGCATCAAATGTATCAGCTACTGAAATAATCTTTGCACCTAACACAATTTCTTTATCAGTTATACCAAGGGGATATCCAGATCCATCGATTTTTTCATGATGCATAAGTATTGCATTCTTTATATTATTATTTAAGTTGCTATACTGGTTAATCAAATAATAACCCCAAGTAGTATGTTTTTTAATTTCATTAAATTCTTCTGATGTTAATTTACCCGGTTTATTTAAAATTTCATTAGGTATTCTTGTTTTGCCAATATCATGAAGAAGTGCAGATTGAATAACTTCTTGAATTGATTCTAAAGATAAATTCATCCACTTTGCAATAAGCATTGAGTATATGGCAACATTTATGCAATGAGTATATGTATATTCATCTGCATTTTTTAATGAATTTAAGCATTCAATAATTACACCTGGTTCCTCTAAATATCTAATTACAGATTTGGATATTTTTAAAACATCATTAACATTTATGTTGCTTGTCATCATTAATTCGCTTATTATTTTCTGGACCTGCTTAATATCTTCCTCATAGTCTCTTTTAAAACTTTCTAATATGGAATTACTTTCATCCACTTTATCATAATTCTTAGGAATATATACACATATTGAATATTCTCCTAAACTAATTAATTTATCAATAATATATGTATTAAGCACAGTATTTTTTGAAGCTAGTTTTGACCCATTATATATTATGTCTTCAGCCAAGATCATACCTGTTTTACAGTTTGTCACTAATACCCTTTGCTCTACCAATCTAATCGCCTCAATCCCAATTTTTCTGTCACTTATCGTATACTCTACAATAAAATATCCTTAAGGATACACAATATAAGCATTGTTAAGGATTTGTATTTATTTTTAAATTCTTACAAAATTCTTGAATAATAATTAAATTTTTTCCTTTATCACCATTATAACATAATAAGTACTTTTTCTTCCACTCATCATCAATAAATTTCTTTGTCAAAATTAGGTTAATTCTTATCTACTTTATCCTTATAATCTAAACATTAAAAAAATTATAAACAAAAAAATCTTACAAGGTAAACTATAAAATAGCTTTATCCTTATAAGATTCTTTTTTACCATGAACTTAAATTTATTTTTAGTTAATATCTTACTTATTACTCATATTAAGCGTTCAAACTTAACTGTATATATCTGAAAACTCAATATTGATTTTTTCAACTTTTGATTGATTTAAAGAATCATTTTTTTCTTTCATATGAGGTTCTTCTGAAGTTATTTTAGCTGGGAGGCATATAGTAAACTCAGTGCCTTCTCCATACTTACTTTTTACTTCTATTGTTCCTTCATGCATTTCAACCAAAGCTTTCACAATAGATAATCCTATACCGCTTCCTTCATGGCTTCTATTTAACAAAGGATCTATCTGCTTAAATCTTTGGAAAAGTTGTGACAATTTTTCTTCAGGAATTCCCCTGCCCGTATCTTTCACAGAAATAGTAATATGATCATCCTTGTCCTTCAATGTAACATAAATTTTGTCTCCAGGCTTAGTAAATTTTGTAGCATTTGATATTAAATTAAGTAGGATTCTCTCTAATTTTTCTGCATCAAAGGCCATAACCTTTTCCTCTTCATCTGTATCAAATATAATTGTCCTTGACATAGATTGTACATATTCAGCTGTTGACTGGGTTATTTCTTCTGCCACTTCTACTATGTTTTCATTTCTTAAATCCAGCTTCATAAACCCTGAATCAATTTTTGTCATATCTATTAAATTATTTACTAATCTTAATAATCTATAACAATTTTGTTTTATGCTGCTGGTATAATTTCTTATTTTATCAGTGCTTAAATTTTCTTCCTTATTTATAAATACATTAAATAACTGAGCTGTTGAAAAAATAATATTCAAAGGTGTTCTTAATTCGTGAGACATGTTAGCAATAAATTCTGTTTTAAGCTTATCATATTGTACTGTTTCCTCTAATAGTCTCTGATTTTCTGCAAGCATATTATTAAAACTATTCGCCAGTACCCCTATCTCATTTTCGCTGTCAATATGACATCGAACTGTTAAGTCACCTTTCCCAGCTATCTCCATACATGACTTCAGCTTATTAATAGGTTTAACTAAGGTATTAGTCAAAAATAATGCTATAATTCCTCCAAAAAGAATTATAATTAATGCTGCAACTACTGTTGTCGTTAAAATTGATTTTGATGAAGCATTTAATTCATCATAATCAGCAGTAGTAACTATATACCAATTCCAAGCTTCAAAATACTGATAATGTCCTATTTTTTTAACTCCATTGTAAGTATACTCAATTGTTCCATTCTTAGTATCATACATTTTTTGAACAAAATCACAATTCCTTACATTTTTCCCCTTTTCTGATGGATGAATAATTACATTACCTTCTGAATCCAGTATATATAAGTAACCTGTTTTCCCCAGCTTAATATTGCTTAATGTATCTTCCAAGTAATTATTTAGAATTTTATTTCCAATTCCTATTGCACCAATAACTTTTTTATCTTTATCCAATAATGGTTTCATTCTAGTGACATAACCGATACCTTCTATATCAATATTACCAATATATTCTTCATTGCTGACTATTTTTTTATATGCAATTGAATCCCTTGATATATATGTACCTACTACCCGCTTATCATCTTTAAATATTGTAGAAGAAATTCTTATAAGTTTATTATCATGTAATAAAAAAATTGTTGCTGCAGTACCTGTAGACTGTTTTAGCTTATCAACCACGGTTTCATCTAAAGATAACCTTTGTTCTCCCGCATACATTACAGGTAAGTTAAATTCTCCAACTTTTATATTTTCATTATAATCTATCCTTATATCTGTTAAATCATTTAACAAAGTATTTGCAAAATTTGAATCACCATAAGACTTTTCTGTAAGTAGATCATTTCTTACACTTAAAGTTGTAATAATTGATTCTGTTAATTTCTGACTTTTTTCATTAACTTCGCTGAAAACTGCATTATCTGATTTTTCAGCAATTAAAAAACCTAATACGCTTACTGCAAATACAATCAAAACCAAAAAGCTTATCATTAGTTTATATTTTATTTTCATAAAAAACCACTTCTCCTAAATTAACTATGTTCATTAGTCTTAAATTTCATTATAATTCTAGCTATTTGATTTAGAACATATCTCCTATTTTACCATACAAATGATTAATTTGCATTGCTATCTATTAAATTGAATCTAACTCAACATTCTATAATTTATTCGTCAAAAAAGAGGTAACCATGTCTATAGTCACCTCTTTTTTATAATATATCTTTAGTTTATTTAAATCTTTTGTTCCTGAACTTCATTAGTATGTATATAATATACCACCATTTGACATAATAGTCTATATTTTTTTATAAGAACATTGAAAATTTCATTCGACAATTGACGATTTAGTTTAAATCAATTGAAGCTATACAAAATAAATTAAGGTTTTTTAAAGGTTAATACAACTAATATATGGTAAAATATATTAGTTATCTATATACAAGGAGTGAGTGCATGGCAATTAAAAAGCAGACATATGGAATGTCCAAAATAGTTTTAATATCTATATTTCTAAACTTAATAGAAATAGTGTTTATAGCACTTTTTATCTATTACAAAAGTAACAATCCCTATATGATTGAAGGAAATTTCATTATTTATATTATTGCAATAAGCATAGGTTTTAACAGTATAATTACAGGAATAATTTTTTATAGTCTTTTATTCAAAAAAGGGAACAATAACTTAATAGATACAATAAAACACCTCGAATCCTTTAATAAAACTTTAAGAACTCAAAGACATGACTATTTAAACCATATTCAAGTTATTTACTCATTACTCGAACTTGAGGAATTTGATGAAGCCAGAAAATATATAGAGCCTGTTTATAAGGATATAATAAGAATCAGCAAAGCATTAAAAACTTCAAAACCAGCCGTCAACGCACTATTACAGGCGAAATTACAAATGGCTGAAAAAAATGAAATAGATATGGAGCTAGAAATAAAAAGTGATTTAATGCACCTTGTTATGGAACCTTGGGAGTTTTGCAGGGTTATAGGTAACATAATAGATAATGCTATTTTTGCCTTAAAGCAAAAACCTGATAATAGGTATCTGCTCGTTGAATTATCAGAGGACTTATATAATATAAAAATTAATATATCTAATAATGGTTATATTATACCTAAAGAAATAATTGATAATATCTTTAAAGAAGGCTTTACCACTAAAGGTGATAAAGGAGATGGAATGGGACTTTCCATAGTTAAGGATATTGTTGAAACATTTCATGGTTCAGTTGCAGTTTTCTCCACAGACCAAAGAACATCCTTTGAAATAGCACTACCGAAAAAGATTCAAAAATGACATTTCAGCTTTAAAAGTGTATATTTTAGAGGTTTTATATTACAAAACTTTACTATTAGCATTATTATACTAATATAGAAGTTACAATTTTGATTTTGCAGTGCTAATAATTAAATTATAAGAAATCCAGCGATGGATTTCGTCCTTAACTGTAAACTCTTAACTGTAAACTGTTAACTGAAAAAAGGGGGAGGTAAAAACATGAATGCTTTTTTGCCAGATATGACCGTTCTAACAGTCTTTCTACTCATTTTAGGCTTTGGTCTGGTATTTTTAGAAATGCATATTCCTGGTTTCGGGCTTCCAGGAATCGCAGGAGCTATATTCTTAATACTAGCAGTAGTTTTAACAGCTGAAAATTTTGCACAGGCACTAGTTATGACATTAGGAATTTTAGCCGTACTAGGAGCCATGCTAGGCATAGTTCTTACGTATTTTACAAAAGGAAAACTGTTCAAACCATTAATTTTACCTGATGAACAAAAGAAAGAACATGGATATATCAGTTCTTCTGATTTAGATTATCTATTAGGAAAAAGAGGAATTACAACTACTGACTTAAGGCCAACTGGTTCAATAGACATAGACGGAGTTAAGTTTGATGTGATTTCTGAGGGAGAGTATATATCTAAAGGGACTGTTGTTGAAATATTTAAAGTTAGCGGCGTAAAATTATTAGTTAAAAAGGTTAATGCCTAATATAAATTAAAATTTAAAGGAGAGATTATTAATGATTATTAATTTACTTATAGTTGCTATAGCAGTAGTATGTTTAATTTCTGTATTTATCACATTTGTTCCAATAGGATTATGGGTGTCATCTCTAGCGGCCAATGTTCAAGTAAGCATATTTAACTTGGTTGGTATGAGACTCAGAAGAGTTGTACCTTCAAAAATAGTAATTCCACTTATTAAATCAACAAAAGCTGGCATGGGACTCACTGTTAATCAATTAGAAGCACACTATTTAGCAGGTGGAAATGTTGACAATGTGGTAAATGCATTAATTGCAGCTCACAGAGCCGATATTGATTTACAATTTGAAAAAGCAGCTGCTATTGATTTAGCAGGTAGAGATGTTTTGGAAGCAGTTAAAATGAGTGTTAATCCAAGAGTTATTGAAACACCAAATGTTTCAGCTGTTGCAAAAGATGGTATAGAACTTTTAGTTAAAGCAAGAGTTACAGTTAGAGCAAATCTTGAAAGACTTGTTGGTGGTGCTGGAGAAGCAACGATATTAGCTAGAGTTGGTGAAGGTATAGTAACTACCGTTGGTTCTTCTACTAGTCATAAAATAGTGTTAGAAAATCCAGATGCTATTTCAAAAACTGTATTAAATAAAGGTCTAGATGCAGGTACTGCTTTTGAAATTCTATCGATAGATATTGCTGATGTAGACGTTGGAAGAAATATAGGTGCTCAACTTCAAACTCTACAAGCAGAAGCTGATAAGAATATAGCACAAGCTAAGGCTGAAGAAAGAAGAGCTATGGCTGTAGCCAAGGAACAAGAAATGAGAGCTGCCGTTGTAGAATCAGAAGCAGAAGTACCTAAAGCAATGGCTTATGCACTTAGAGAAGGGAAACTTGGCATAATGGATTATTATGATATGCAAAATGTTATTGCTGATACAAATATGAGAAGCTCAATTTCTAGTGCAGGAAATAAAAATCAATCTGTTACTAGTGACAATAAAGAAAAAAATGACAAAAAATAGACTCCTAGGAGAGTGAGAATATGAATGATGACGCTATTGAACTATTAAAGGTTTTTGTAAATGCTGTATTTGACCCTACGTCATTAACAAAAAATATTAGAAATAGTGCAGCTTCCAAATATCCAAGAATTCTTGAACCAATTGAAAATGTGAATAATAATGTTTATATAAAAGCTGAGGACAACGGAGAAGAAGACACCGAAAGTGATTCCATAGAAAATACTCTAAGTGAAGATGTTGAATCTTATAATGCTTCAACAAATAATAAATACTCTAATAGAGAAAAAGAAAATTCTTCGAATCCTCAAGGAGTTATAGATTCTATTGCACAGGAACTAACCTCTGTTAGACTTCAGCAGGCAATTATACTTTCAGAAATAGTTGGAAAGCCAAGAAGTAAAGTTAGAAGAAAAAGAAGATTTTAAAATTAGGAGAATTTTTCTATGAATATAAAGGTGCTTATAGTTGATGATGAACAAGGAATGAGAACCATAATAAAAAAAATATTAGACAAATCTGGTGGTTTTGAAGTTATTGGAGATACTGATAATGGTGAGGAAGCTATAGGCATATTTAAGGAACATCGCCCTGAGGTGGTGTTCTTTGATATCGAAATGCCTGGCTTCAGTGGCATTGATTGCGCTAGAATATTATCTGATATAGATCCAAAGACAATAATTATTTTTGCAACTGCTCACGCAGAATATATGTCTGATGCATTTCAGTTATATGCTTTTGATTATTTGGTTAAACCATTTAAGATAGAAAGAGTGATGCAAACTTTAGATAGAATAAAAAAGCTAAATAAACCAAGCTATGAAAATGGTATAGATAAAATAATAAAGCATGAAAAAGGCTTAGATAAGCTTATGATAAAAAATAAAGAAGGTATAAGTTTTGTTGATACAAAAGAAATTGTATTAATTCAGCGAGAAGATAGTTCTACTGTAATATATACTAAAACAGATAGTTTTACTACCTCTATCACTTTAACTGAAATAGAGGAAAAACTAGATAATACTCAATTCTTTAGAAGTCACAAATCTTATATCATAAATCTATCGTTAATCACCAAAATATATCCCTATGGACGATGGACATATATAGTTAAGCTTAAAAATACAGAAAAAGATGCACTTCTTACTCACGAAAAGTATGAAGAAATAAAGAAACTTTTTAGTTTATAGATATACAAGAAATTAAACCACTTGGAAATATTAATTCCGGAAAATATTTCCAAGTGGTTTTGTTCATACTACTCCTCATCAAAATACGCATATAAATTAACTAACATCTCCATAAATATAATCATAATTGGTTGATTAGTGTATGCACCTGGTTTATAAAATTGTCCAGCTGACGGTAATTGAAAATAAAAATTAGATTTACTTCTTAAGGTTGGAACATCATTTGTTGATATAACTACAGTTGTTATTCCATTTTTATATGCCTCTGTTACCTGTTTACTTATTTCCTTGCTTTTGCCGCTATCACTAATAGCAATAAGCATATCTCCTGCTTCTGCCAAACCGCAACTTTCATCTATTTCATACTTATTATCTAATGCTTCAATATTTCTTCTATATTTAAAAATCCGATATCTTAAGTATTTGGCAATTAATCCGGATGCCCCTATACCTATTACTCTAATATTTTTACTCTTCTTCATTTTGGATACTAATTTTTTCATTTCATGTTCATCCAACATATTTTCAAGTAAATTCAAAACAGATAAATATGTACTAGTTGTTCTATTAATAATATGATCTTCATTTCCTTTTTCTTCTTTATTAAAATAAGAAGAAAAATCATATCTAAATTCTACATACCCATTATATCCTAACTTTTTGCAAAATCTTGTTATTGCAGAATTAGACACTTTAAGAAATTCAGCAAGTACTACTATTGTGCTGTCCATAATCAAGGTTGGATCAGACAGCAACCTATTATATATTTCAAGTTCAACTTTTGTGAATGTAGAAGCCCTAGACTTCATCAAGCTAATTGGATCCAAATTTCTCCCTCCATATTTCTTATTTATTGCATTATACCAATATTATAAAGAAAAAACTATACAATTAAAAATATTTTAAAGAAAGAATAAACTTGTCAATTCTTGAATAATGTCATTACAAATATTTTTATAAACAAAAAACCCCTTTGTTTAAAAGGGGCTTCTCATCAAACTAAAGCTTCTGTAATAGCAAACACTTTTATTCTATTCTGCTACAACGTTAAAGTATAATACCTTGCCTAATTCAGATTCTTTTATGACTTTTTTTATAATTGAACACGCTTCTTCATTATTATTATAATCAGATTCAAAATAAATTTTTATTGATTGCTTTTTCGCATACTTAAATACTTGCTTATTTTCAATTTCAATATTTTCTACAATTTTAATTATATCATCTTGTTTTAAAGGACAATTTACAACTATCATTATTTCTTCCTCTTTTCTTCAATTTTCAAATTTCCGTTAGGAAAATATATTTATGACCACTCCTTTGTATATTAATAATTAACACGATAAAGGAATGGCCATTTTTAATTAATTTATTTTATATTTCATATCTTTCCTTTTTTGTTTATGCTGTTACATCTTCGCCACTTTGTGCAGCTTGCTCATTCTTATAGCTCATAGCATCCATTTTCTTAAAGAATGGAAGATAAATAAAGAATGATAATACTAACATCAATAACTGGAATATAGCTGTTCTTGGGCCTCCAACTAAAAGTCCTGATATTGGTGCTGGTGTTGTCCATGGAACTTGTATTGCACTAAATGGTGGTATTAATCCTGTTGCAATTGCAAAATAAGTAAGTATACCTGATAATGTTGGTGTAAGCATAAATGGTAGTATCATAAATGGATTCATTACTATAGGTGTACCAAATGTAATTGGTTCATTTATATTAAATATTCCTGGTACAATACCTAATTTACCTAATTGCTTAAATTGAGCTGACTTTGCAAAGAATAACATACATAATACAAATCCTATTGTCATCCCTGAACCTGTTACTGTCATAAATTGATCCAAAAATGATTGTGTTACTATATGAGCTCCATTTGCTATTGTTAATTCTTTTCCACTAGTGATTATAGCTTGATTTTCTAATCCATTTGATGTTAAGATTCCTGTCATAACTCCACTTACAATAGTTGCTCCATGAATACCAAACCACCAGAAGAATGGTATTAATAATCCCATAATTATAACTCCACCTAATGAATCTGTCATTCCTTGTAATGGTGTTTGAATAATTTTGTATATCCATTCAATTACTGTTGTTTGCATTCCAAAGTTAAATATAGCCCAAATTGCAGTTGCACCTACAACAATAACTGCTGCTGGTATTAATGCTGCAAATGAATTTGCAACCCCTTGTGGTACTCCATCCGGCATTTTAATTGTAATATTTCTCTTTAGAAACCATGAATAAACAGCACCTACTATTAATCCTATGATAATTGCAGTAACCATACCTTTTCCACCACACCATGCTCCCGCTGGTATAATGTCTCCTACCACTTCTCCACCCTTAGTTGTTACAGTAGAAGGAGTTGTTAATATAAATACTACAAAAGATATTACTCCTGCTGATAAAGGTTCATGACCTTCATTCTTAGCATAAATATATGCTATACCTATTGTTGTGACTAATGCTATTACATTGAAAGTTGCTCCAAAGGCTTTCCATAATGGAGCAGTCCATCCTGGACCAAACACACTTGCTATTGCATCATTTAAAGGTGCATAAGGTAATTGAGCAAGTAATAAGAATATTGATCCTACCATTGTTAAAGGTAATGTGTATATAATACCGTCTTTTAAAGCAATAACACCCTTTAAGTTAACAAATTTCATAATGATCGGTATTACTTTTTCATTTAAATTATCTTGAAATGATGACATAATGATTCCCCCTTAAATAATTTAATTACATATTTGTATTAATATAAATATAAGATTATGAAGTTATGTTTAATTAATATATTACTTAAAGTTTCATGTCTTTATATAAATTACAATGCGCGCTTAAAGAATTTATATAATGATAGATACTTGATAAGTCTTTAATTAAAGGCTCTCGCCTCTTTCCTCTATTATCTTTTTGTACCAATAACCTGATAATTTTATCTTTCTATTTAAGTTATTCTTATGGTCAACATATATAAATCCATATTGCTTTTTATATCCATTTAGCCAGCTTAATAAATCGATTGCAGACCAAGCATAATATCCCTTTAAATTTATGTTTTCCTCTATTGCTCTTTTTACTGCTTTTAAATGTGCTTCAATATACTTAATTCTTGGAACATCCACTATTTCATTATCAATTATTGGATCTTCATCACCTAGGCCATTTTCAGTAATGTACATTTTTATATCACCATAGTTTTTCTTTAACATTCTTAATCCATCTAGAAATGCTTCTGGAGAGACTTCCCAGCCCCATTTTGTATATACTTTATCATCCATCATAACAGTCTTATAAACTCCATCAAATGAAGGATTTCCTGGTGCTCCTGTTGATTCTTCTCTAGATCTTTCCTTATTAATCTCTTCAATGTCATTTTTCATTACTCTTTTAGGCTGATAATAATTAAGGCCTATAAAATCATTTAGTGGTGACGTTTCTTTTATTATATTTAATTCATCTTCATTCCAATCTGGTGTCCAACCATTCTCTTCTAGCTGCCTTACTACATATTCAGGATAGCTTCCTTTTAACACTGGGTCATAATACCAGTTGATATCATGTTGATTAGCATGATATGTTGCTTTCATATTTTCTTCCCTGTCATCTACACTAAATGATGGAGAAAACACATGAGTTATTCCTATCTCACCAAATTGTTTCATTTCTTTATAACTTTTCACAGCTTTAGCATGAGCTGTAAAAACATTATGGGTTACTTGAAAGTATTTTTTAGGGTCATTTCTAATGCCTGGTGGATGTGCACCTGCTAAATATCCTAATGATGCAAATACAACGGTTTCATTAAAAGTAATCCAATGTTTTACTCTGTCTCCAAAAGCTTTAAAGCATACATTTGCATATTTTAAAAAAGCATCAACAGTTCTTTTGTTTGTCCATCCTCCATCTTCCTCTAAATTTCGAGGTATATCCCAATGATATAATGTAACAAACGGCACAATCCCATACTCTAAGCATTCATTTATCAAACTGTTATAAAAATCGATTCCTTTTTGGTTCACTTCTCCATCACCATCTGGAATTATTCTTGGCCATGAAATAGAAAATCTATATGATTCTAAACCGATTTCAGCCATTAATTTTATGTCCTCTTTAAATCTATGATAATGGTCTACTGCAACATCTCCATTAGTTCCTTCAAAGGTCTTTCCGGGAATCTTAGAAAATACATCCCAATTAGATGTCCCTTTTCCATCCTCATTGTACGCTCCTTCTACTTGATACGCAGCAGATGCTGCTCCAAATAGAAAGTCCTTAGAAAATTTCATAATTTATTACTCCTTATACTTCTATATATTTGTTTACTTCTACTTAATTAGGTTTAATGCAAAATCTAAAACTTTAGCTCCATTCATCATTCCATAATCAACCATTGGTATTACATCTACAGGAATTCCTTTAGGTTCGCAAACTTTTTTAGCTTTTGCTATTGTATAACCCACTTGCGGTCCTAATAATGCTACATCCACATTATCTAAGTGTTTGTCCATTTGTCCTTCTGGAAAAGCTTCAATATCAACTTCTATTCCTTTAGTCTTAGCAGCTGCCTTCATCTTAGTTACCAAAAGACTTGTTGACATACCTGCGGCACAAAATAATCTAATTGTTATCATAATTTATTCCTCCTCTTTAATAATTCATAATAATTTTTTAAAATTAAATTTCTATATGCATACCGTTATTTTCTTTAATGATCTTTATTTTTTCACTAAAGTATTCACAACCTTTCTTAATTCAATTATTTGCTCAATTAAGTTCTTTTCTGTTATTGCTGTCATTAAATGATCTTGTGCATGTACAAACAAAACTGATATATTTATTTTTTCACCGTTAGCTTCTTTGTGAAGAAACATTGTTTGCCCGTCATGAGCTTTTGCTAATGCCTCATTTGCTAATTGAATTTCGTTTTCAGCTTCTTCATAATTACCCTCGTTTACATTATTAAGAGCCATATAAGCGTGATTTTTACAGTCTCCAGCGTTGATTATAATATTCATGATTGCTATTTCTAATTCTTCCATTTTACTCTCCCCCATCCTAGATCATTTAAGACTTTTTCTGTTACACTTTTATATAAAGCAATATCAATGCCAAACTCTCTAATATTTTTTTAAATTCCGTCCCATCAAGAAGCTTATATATTTCTCAAATAGTATAAAACCGTATTACATCAAGGCTTTTAATAATCTTTGATTCCTAAAAATATTTTTAGTTTACATTTTTATTAATAAAAATATTTTTAATTAATATTTTTACTGTTTGATGCTTTTTTATACTGTTTAATTTATTATGTGCTGTGTTTGAATATTTCTCACCATTTTAAACAGTGATTGACTTTAACACTATAGTGTTTGATTCATAGTTTTATATCACTCACTCGCTTATAGAAATCTTGTCATACAGTCCTCAGTGCTATCTAATTATTTTACGCGCATAAAATTAAAATCACCCTGCCAAACAAAAAAGCTGCTGCATCATTTGATATGCAACAGCTACCTTTAAATAATTTTTATTTATTTTATACTAAAATTGTCTATATATTCTTCTAAATAATTTGAGAGTTTATTAATTTCTTCATTTTGAGGCAAACAATTAATTAAAGCATTTAAAATCTTTTTCTCTTTTATATAACTAAAAGAAAAAGAGAAATTTAAATCTGTTATCCAGCTTAATTCATATAATTTTCTTTCATTATAATTTTTTATTGAATTATTACTAATTCTTCTGCTTAAAAGAATGTCCTGTATAAATTCCTTATTATATCCGGGTGTAAAAGGTAAATTATCAATTGCTGGATTGGGATTCTCCTGCCTTTCTTTTTCATATTCAATAATAACTCTAAAGATATCTAGTTTGTCAGCATCTCTAATTAACTTACAAAATACAGCATCCTCTTCATTTAAATCGTTTGGAAGCATTTTTGTATTATGAAGTATTATTGCTTTTATAATTATTTCTTTTCTTCTGTCATCCAAATTTTCTAATATCTTATTTTCTTCTAATATCTTAATACCTAGAGTTGCATGATTTTCTGAAAGAGCATCCCTAAAGGTTTTATATTTTCTAAATTGTTCAAACCGTCCTATGTCATGAAATAAACCTATTATTTCAGCTGTGTTAACTTCTTCTTCTGATAGATTTAAAGATTTTGCAATATTCACAGCATGTTTAGCTACATTTAAAGTATGTTTTTCTTTAAGTCCAACATTTTGATCTACTAAACTATCTTCTCCATAAAATTTCTTAACATAAGAATTAAACCAATTATAATATTCATTAACTAATTTATTTTCCATTATAATCTCCTTAATCTTGTAAATATTTTATTACTATTAAAATATAATTTACTATCCGATACTAATTATACATTATCTTACCACTCATTTATATAAGTTATCTGTTAAATTTATACTTTTTAATATATAAAAAAGGAACTGCTTAATTTAACAGTTCCTTTTAATAATTCAAAATCTAGACCAAATAAATTTGGTGGCTCACCCGGGAATCGAACCCGGGACACCATGATTAAAAGTCATGTGCTCTACCGACTGAGCTAGTGAACCAAATGGCTAGGATGACAGGATTCGAACCTGCGAATAATGGAGTCAGAATCCATTGCCTTACCGCTTGGCGACATCCCAACATGGGGTGAACGATGGGACTCGAACCCACGACAACCAGTGCCACAAACTGGCGCTCTACCAACTGAACTACGTTCACCATATTTTTCGTTTAAGCAATTCAAAATACCTTCTAAAATTAAAAACATAAAATAATTAGTATAGGTTTAAAAATTTGATTTGCTTGTTTATTATAAGTTACATATTATAAATTGTCAACTATTCATATATATAAAATCACGGCTGACGCACGAAAAAGTTTAACTAACAAAAAAATTCTTGATAGAATTTTTTAAAAATATACTATTGCAGCATATGATTAGGAGAAAGTAAACGGTAGACCGTGCACCAATAGTGCAAAACATAAGCTGGAAATATACCTTGAATTTAGGTAATTCCAGCTTATAACTTGTTTTGAAATGCATATTGATGAAATATATGCATTCTAAATAAATTCCAGTTTTTATTGCTAATATCAAAATCAATTCAATTTGTTATTAAAATTTATCATAATAAAATCTCATTAATATTTATGTCTTTAATAATAGAAGGAAAACTTTCTTCTTTTGAGCATACAGATACAATATGCTTCTCATCAATGCAATATTGGCCGAAATTCACTTTTTTATCAACATCAGAAACGACTTCTATTTTATCCTTTATTTCAAATCGAAATGAATCAAAAGAAATTGTTAATCCTTTTCCAATCCATTTAACATAACTTTCTTTTAATGTCCAAATACTAAAGAAAAATCTGTTTCTTTCTTCTTCCGATTTTTTGATTAATTCATCATATTCCATCTTCGTAAAGCATCTTCTTGCTAAATCTGCTGTTTCAATTTGCTCAATTTGTTCGATATCTACTCCAATCTCATGACTTCCTATTGCACATATTACCCAATCTCCAGAATGAGAAATATTGAAATAAAAATTTGGACTATTCTTAAGGTACGGTTTACCAAATTCATTATACACAAATGCGATTTTTTCATTTCTTATTTCTTTATTTTTCAATATTAGATAACGAATAAGAGCTTCTCCAAATAAAGCCCTTTTTTTATCGACTTCATAATAAAATTTGTCAATACGACTCCGCTTTTCATTTGAAATACTTAATAAAAGTTCTGCATATTTAGATTTACTTATATCGCTTGCAATATTGATGCTATAAATTTCAACCATGTAAACCTCCAATAATACTTACTCCATTTTCTCTTATTATGATTGTACATATTTTATATCTGCTAACTTTTACTTTAAATTTTCTATCAAATTCATAAACTTTTTAATTAGATTTATTTCCATTTCTTTCATTGACATTAATGATAATATTGCTTTTTGCTGAGTTTTTTCCTTATTAGAAATCATAAATTTAAGTACTAAATTTTTTATAATTAAAGCTTTCTTTTCCACTTCTAAATATTCATTTTTTAAATCACTAAAACTACTATTTTTATAAATCTCTGATAAATATTCCAAACGCATTACCATGCATTTTTTATGTTCCCAAAGAATTTGCAATGGTCTAAGGTCATATCGTTCATCAAGTTTTAATGAATAATACTCTGCTAAAACTTCATATGTATCTAATCCGTAAACAAGCTTTTCATTAATATTCCTCATTGTTTTACGCATTATTAAATTATCTTTAGATTTTAATAAGCATTCTAGGGATTTGTAAATTAAATTAATATCCATATCATAAGAAAAGTCATGATCTATTGATAAAATTTTAAAAGGATTATAAAATGGTTCGTCACTATTTACTTGCGTACTTTCATAAGCCTTTGTGAAATCCTTAAAGCTAATATCCATTTTTTCAAAATTACCCATACTATCATAAGCAAGCATTTTAAAAATACTTTTTTCATCATCATATCCAAAACACATTATATCGTGAAAATTATGTTTAACATTATATGCTTCCTTATATGTAATAAAAAAGTCATCTAAATGTGTAACCAAATATTGATTATTATCTATTATCCATTTTACTATATCACATAATTTATCAGCATAATTATGAATTTGATTTACCATAATGCTATTGTATCTAATCCAAGGAATCCCAGGATATATTGAATCAATCCATTTATCACACTCAAGTATACTACATAAGTTATTAAAGTCATAAAAATTTTCTACATAGTCAGGGTCACACACAAGCTGAATATAATTACTATAAAACCATGGTTTGCATTTCTCTTCATTTAGGGCAATTGATAAGGGATATGCATGAATTGTATATCCTTTAATTGGTGAATTTGATAATGTCAGTTCTTTTTCCATTACTTTCTTCCCTTCTTATAATAGTTTGGCTTCGTAAAAATGTAGCAATTACAAGATAATGTACATGTTCTTTAATACTATAATGTCCATAACTAATCTTTTATTAATTTCTTAACATAATTAGATAAATTCTCTATATTCTTAAAAATCTTATTATCTAAGTTTTCATCATCAAGTTCTATATCAAATTCACTTTCTATCTCTACAACAATTTTTAAATACTGTAAAGAATTTAATCCTAAGCTTTCAAAATCATCTGTCATTTTTATATCTTTCTCATAAATAAATGCATTGGAATATTTTTTCACTATCTCTTCTATTTTTTTATATATTTCATCTTCACTATAATTTTTTTCCATATATTATCACCTGCCTCCTTTTTTGCTTTAAAATACTGTAATTAGCCTTTAATAAAATTAATTAAAGTGGAAGTCCCCATATATTTTTCATGTATGGTTCAAATTTTAACATATATATAATACTTAATTTTTAAAGTTAGGGATAAATTCCATAGTGTAATTATTGAGGTTTAAGAATTCAATATTTTCTTTTTTCGAAAATCCCTTATTTTTTTCTTCCCTTTTATTCCATAATTCATATACTGCATCTATTACATACATTATATGATTATCAGTATATGTTCTGCGAGGTATAGATAGTCTTAATAAAGAATATCTTTTAAATTCACCTTCCGTTGATTCTGCTATCTCCATATTTGATGCATGTGCCCTTACTCCACTTTCTAAATATAATTCATATCCAAGTAATTGTGCTGGATATTCATCTAATGGGACATTTTTATAAAATTTTGCTGCATCAATATAAACAGCATGTCCACCATATGGTCTTACTATGGGAATTCCCCTTTCTTCTAAGGCTTTTCCCAATTTGAATACTTGGTTTTCCCTAGCATCTAAATGAGAAAACTCTATAGCTTCTTTAATCCCCTCGCCTATCATTCTTAAATCTCTGCTTGACATGCCGCCATGAGTGAAATATCCTTCATATAATAGACAGAAATTTTTTGCTTTCGCATAAATATCTTTATTTTTTAATCCTACTAAACCACCTATTGTTGATAATGCATCCTTTTTGCAGCTCATTATAAACCCATCACAATAAGAGAACATTTCCTTTACTATTTCTATTATCTCTTTCTCCCTATACCCTTCTTCACGCATTTTTATAAGATATGCATTTTCTGCAAATCTCGATGCATCAAAAAATAATAGTATATCATTTCCTCTACATATTTCACTTACTCTCCTGATGTTCTCCATAGAAACTGGATGACTTCCAATAGTATTACAAGTAACTGTGATTATTACAAAAGGAATTTGGCCTTTATTCATTTCAATTATATTTACTAGTTTTTCAATATCTACGTCTCCCTTAAATGAATTTTCATTTCCAATATTATATAATGATTCTACTGCACAATCTATTGCCTGTCCCCTGCAATTTGTTATATTAGAACTTATAGTATTATAGTGCATATTGCCAACAATAATATCTCCTTCTTTTATTAGCGTTGAACAAAGTATATTCTCTGCACCTCTTCCTTGATGGGTAGGTAAATAATACTCACAGCCCATTATCTCATTGACTATTTCCTTTAAATAAAAATACGATGAATCGCCTGCATAAGATTCATCTGCTATAAACATCTCTGCCCATTGCAAACTACTCATTGCTCCTGTTCCAGAATCGGATATTAAATTTATAAATACTTGATCATTTCTTAAATTGTAAAAATTATAGTTAGCTTCTTTAATCCAATTTTTTCTTTGTTCTAATGTGCTCTTTTCTATTTTCTCAACCATTTTTATTTTATATGGTTCAACATATTTCATAATTTCACCTACTTTCTATGTTTATCAAGACTTTTAAATATATTGGTTAAGTGTATTATTAATAATATTTGCTACTTCTTTAAGATTATCGAATATGTAAAAATGACCTCCATTGAATTCAAAACATTCTACTTCATTTTCACTATATTCTCTCCATTGTAATACTTCTTCTTTTGATGCTTCTATATCTTCTGATGCATATAATAACGTCATGTTGCATTTAAACATGTTTTTTGGTTCTTTAAAAACATATTCTTCAATTATTTTGTAATCTGCTCGTATTATTGGTGAAAATATATTAAAAAGTTCTATGTTTCCAATCACTTCTCTATTTATATCTCCTAATTTCAATAACTCTAATGAAAATTCTTCATCTGGTAATTTATAATATTTTTTACCATTTGAACTTTTTAAATGTGCTGCTCTTCGTGCTGAAATGAAAATATGTTTAGGATAATTTATCTTCAGCTCTTCAAATCTCCCTAAAAGCTCATATATAATAAGCCCGCCCATACTATGTCCAAATATTGCACATGGTTCATTATAAGCGTTATCTTTTATTTGTTTAGCTACATCATTTACTGCCTCATTCATATCTTCATAGAAGGCTTCATTTGTTCTCCTTCCTCTTCCCGCTAATTCAACCAAAATAATTTCAAACTCTGTATCAATATATCTTTTTAGAACAGTATACGAATTAGCCATTCCTCCTGCATATGGAATGAAAAATAATTTCATAATTTTCCTCCTTTTATAATCTAGTTGTAGAATTTGATAGAAAGCTCTTTCTTCCTAACAATCTAACAGTATCTTTATATCTTTTAAATTTTTTCTATATAAATATTTTCAAGCTCAACTATTTCTTTAATAGATTCAATAGCTTTTTCAATATCTTTTACTTTGTAAACTCCAGAAACTAAATACTTAACTATTACTTTCCTAAGCCTGTTCCATTCTTCTAATATAAGATCAATTAAATTGATAATCTCATAATTCTCACAATATAAAATATTCATTTTATATTGTTCCACTCTTTTACAATTAATAATATTATTTATTATGTTTAGTATATCTTCTGCTTTATCCTTTAAAACTGTTTCCTTTAAAACTATTTCTTCTAAGCTTTTAGAAAAATTCTCCAAACTATTTATTCCACAAACAATTTCTTGTTTTTTCAAAAGAAGATTACTTTTAAATGTATCACAAAGTGATTTCTTATCTTTTGGATAATAATTTTCTTCTAAGCTTTTATCTAAATAGAATGAATAAAATGAATAAGCAAAATTCCCTACTTTTTCTAAACAGTTTTGAATAAATCCATCATTACATTCTTTTAACTCTAGAAATCCTATTTTTCTTTTCATGTATCCCAAATTATCTTTATATTTATGTTCGATAATATCAAAAGTTTTATCTTCGATGTCATAACCGAAAACTGTAATAGTATGAAACCAATGAACTTTCTTATACATTTCAGGCCTTATTTTTTCATAATAACAATCTATAAATACTATAACTGGTCTTTCTTTATTTATTGATTCTATAATATCTTGTACTAAATCCTCACTTTTTTCCTTACATTCAGATTGTATTAAGCATTCTTCAGAACAAATTTGAGCAAATGGATTCACGGATAAATAATCTATGTTAAAATTTAAATTGCTCGTTTCATTATCTTCCTTATACGCCACTATATCATTAACTAAAAATGAAAATATATCTCTTTTAAAATAATTAACTATTGGAAAAAATGAATTGTAAAAGCAATCTCTATAAAAAATTTCATTAAATGGTTCTAAGCCTTCAATTATCTTTTGATTAGGCATTTAAATTCCCCCTTTTTATCTCAACATATTTTGCTAATTTTTCTATAGTATTATAAGTTTCCATTAAATTGTCTTCACTAATTGTAATATTAAACTTCTTTTCTAATTCACTTTCAAGTCTTATGGAAATTAATGAATTTCCACCCACGTAATAGAAATTATCATCAATATTTATTTCATCTCCACCTAAGACATCAGCCCAAATATCAGCAATTAGATGTTCTGTTTCTGTGAATTTTCCACTTTTACCAGTTAACTTTACATGAATCTGCTCATTTGAATTTTCTAACTTTACTTTTGTATCTTTAGATAAATTAAATCTTACATTATCATTCTCAATTATATGCTCTGCAAACTTAATTAGTTTTCTCTCTAAAGGATAGACTGGAATTGTGACTTTTTTTACATTTTCTCCTTCGTAAAGCTCATCAAAGTTTATTTTTTCACCTTCAATATATTTCTTGCATAAAATCCTACATAATTCTAGATAACTTTCCTCATACAAGCCCTTTTGATTATAGCTTCTTATTGTTTTTACTGTTTCTTGATTTTCACTAGAATATAATTCTACTTTATTGTAAAATATATCTTTTTCCGCCATACTTAAAAATCCATTTTCTTTAAATAGCAATAGCTTTTCTTTAAGCATTTCATTACTTGATGCTATAATAGCCAACCTAAAATTATAATGTCCTCTTCCTGTTGATGCTGTATAAACAATATCTTGTAAAAGCTCTTTGCTATCATTAAGATAAAGAATATATTTATCAACATAATCCTTAAGCACCTTCATGTTTTTTGCTGATAAAGTAAATATAAATGGCTTGTTTTCAGCTTCATTACTTAATTCAATATCAGGACCTTCTTCAATTACCAAGTGGCAGTTAGTACCACTAAATCCAAATGCACTAATTCCTGCTAACCTTTTATCCTTAACACTTTCCCATTCAATAAGTTTGTCTACAACATATACATGAGAATTAGTAAAATTAATATATGGATTTGGCTCTTTAAAATTTAAAGTAGCTGTTAACTTCTTATTTTTTATGCATAATGCTACTTTTATAAGAGAAATTATTCCTGATAATCCTACAGTATGTCCTATATTAGTTTTAACAGTTCCTATCCCACAAATTTGTTTTTTATCTGTATATCTGGAAAATGCATCTTCAATACCTTTGATTTCTATTGGATCCCCTACTATAGTTCCAGTTCCATGAGTTTCTATATAAGATATTGTTTCTGGATCAATGTTAGCTTGCTTCCAAGCTCTTATTATTACATCTGTTTGTGCCTCTGCATTAGGAGCTGTCACCCCATTTGATGCCCCATCATTATTTATTGCACTACCCTTTATTACTGCATATATATTATCTTTATCTTTAAGTGCTTCCTTAAATGGCTTAATAAGAACCATTCCCACACCTTCTCCCCAAGCAGTGCCTTTAGAATTTTTATCAAATGCTATTAATAAACCATTATCATTTTCAACTTCTGAGAGTCCTGATTTATTTGATATAATTGGCTTACCAAATAAATTAATTCCGCCAACTAAGGCCATACTACATTCTTTATCTCTAATCGCCCGACATGCATCATGAACAGCTACTAACCCTGCTGAACATGCAGTATCAATAACTATAGCTGGTCCATGCAAATCATATGTGTAAGAAACTCTGCTTGCAATAATTGAAGACCATGATCCTACTGTAGATAGTATTTCATCTGAATTAAACATACCTAAATTTACTCTATATGTTAAATCCGCACCTATATAAACTCCAGTTCTACTTCCATTTATCTTATTTCCACCATAACCTGCATCCTCAATTGTTTCATTTGCTATTTCTAATACAAGTCTTTGCATTGGCTCAAGACATTCAGCTTCCTTGTTAGATATATTAAAAAATGAAGCATCAAAAGATTCTATATCATTCATATATCCAGCTTTAGTTACATCTTTCATTGCAGTTTTTTGACTTTGAGTAGAACTTATATTATTCATAGCCTTCGTATATGGCATACTTCCTTCAAATCTTTTTTCTGAAATATCGCCAATAGAATTTATTCCTTTAGATAAATTATCCCAAAATTCATTAATATTATCTGCCCCTGGAACTCTTGTGGCCATTCCTATTATTGCTATTGGTTCATCTATATTGCTATCTTTTTTATTTATAGTCTTTAATAAGCTATATGCCATATCTTCTTCCATAATCCCATTTTTCACTTGCTCAATAATATATTTACTCATGTCACGTATAGTATTCATCATTCATTCCTCCTAAGGCATATAAAATTAGTTACTATCCTTCTACCATCTTTGTTTTTAAGTTATATAATAAAATTTAAGTAACTTTTCAATATAGATTATAAGCATGTACAATTTAACACTTGGGGACTATTGATAATCACTTTTTAGCATTACTTACAGATAAATCAATGTACTTTCTAAACCTAAAATCTATATTTTAAATTCCTATAAAGATTCCAATACATCCTCTACAGACACATCATTATTTTTCAAAGCTCTTAACATGTCTCTTAAATCCGTATTACTATCTTCATGTTTTTCAATGTGACCTATAGTTTTATTACCTTTTTTATCTATATAGCCTGCTAACTGAGATACATTTGAATAAGTATAAAAGTCAGCTATAGATACTACATCTGGTATTTTTTTATCTATATCTTTGACAATGATACTTGCTATTATTGAATCTATACCCATATTTTTAAATGTTTCATTAATATTTATCTTTCTTAGTCCTATTACATTTCCAACAATTGTAGAAATAACATTTTCAGTATTCGTATACTCTTGATTTTTACCTAATAAAACAACATTAAACTTAGATTTTTCTTCAGCTGACGCTTTACTTTCTTTTTTGTTTTTAATCCATTCTATTTGTAGTTTATTTTTTATTGCAGTATCTAATTCAAAAGGTAAAATATCAATATTATCAAATAGGAATTTATCATTCAGCTCTCCTACAATTGCATCATTAATTCCATTTTTAATAATTTTATCTAAGGTATCTATTGCATCAATTGTCGATATTGCTTTTAGTGGACCTTCATGTCTTACTGCATCATTGTCTAAAGCCATCCCAACTTCCTTCCAAGGTGCCCAATTTATCACTATTGTATTTTTCTTATTTCTATTTCTAAATGATGCATAAGAATCTAAAAATGAGTTAGCTGCTGTATAATCCCCTTGACCTTGGCCGCCAGTCTTTGAAGTTATAGATGAAAACAATACAAATGCTTCTAAGTCTTCATCTTTTGTATATTTATCTAAAAGGCATGTACCTACTATCTTTGGATTTATTACATTCAAGAATTTATCCTTATCTTTTCTCATTATAAATCCATCTCCTGCAACACCAGCAGCATGGAATACCCCATTTATATTTTTAAATTTATTTTTAATATTAAATATAATTTCTGATATTTCTTTTTCTACGGAAACATCGCCTTTATATATATCTATATTGGATCCATTTTTTTCTATAGACTTTAATATATTTATCTTTTCCTTTAATTTTTCATCAGTTGAATTTATAAGTATTTCATCCCATTTATCTTTGGAAATAAATCCATTTCTGCTAATTAAACAAATGTTTGATTTACCTCTTAAAGAAATATATCTGGAAACCTCAAGTCCTATTCCTCCAGTTCCTCCAGTAATTATATAAGTACCGTCCTCAGTTTTATTTTCTATTTCTTTTGGCAATTCAATTTTATTATTTGTGACTAATTTTTGTATAAATCTATAATCATCTCTAATGGCAACTAATTTATACTCATCCATATAAATAATTTCATTTACTATGATTTCCTTTTTTGTATCATCAGTAATATCAATACACTTAACTTTAATGTTTTCATATTCTTGATATATAACTTTAGCAAATCCCTGAACTGATGCATTTAATGGATTTATAAATTTCTCATTTCCTGTAATTGAGTAAGCATTCTCTGTTAATAATAATAGCTCTTTATCTCCTAAATTATTGTTAACTAAAACTTTTGCAATATGAAGCAAATTTACTATTTTATAATTTATTTTTTCTTTTAAATCTTCTTCATTTATGCTTCCTACAAATTCTTCTAAATTTAAAGCATTTATTATAGTGGTAAATTTACTTTCTTTTTCTATATCATTAAATAAAGTTAAAAAATCTTCTTCTGTATTTCCTACTAAATACTCATTATTTTTGATTTTTTCAAATTTTTTTCCTAGTTGAGCCTTTATTATCTTACACTCATTCTCTTCTAATAAATTTATAATATCTGTTATTCTAGAATTATAATTTTTAAATAAGATAATACATGTTTTTTTATTTTTAAGATTTTTGTTTAATGCTATTCCTTTACACCATTCTATTTTATGAATTAACCTCTCTATTTCCATTTTATTTTTAAATTCATTTTCATTCTTATGAACTATTTTTATAGAATAGTTTTCTACTTCGGCAAATATTTTGCCATTTTCATCTACCAAAGTCACATTATATGGTATAGCTTCTGAATTTTTTTTGATTGTATTATTGCTTTTTAATATACTATAAAAACGATTAGGCATTTTTCTATAAATCTTTAGATTTTTATAAGAAAATGGAAGATATAATTTATCACCTGCATCTCTCATCAATACATTTACTGCTACATCTAAAAGTACTGGATGAAAATTAAAGTCATTACTATCTTCATAATATTTTTCATCTAAAGCTATATATGCTAGAGTAGAATCTTCATTATGATATATTTCTTTTATTGCTCTCCATCTATCACTTAGACCTATATATCCTTCCAGATTTTCATTATCTTCATTATTTATTTTTTGCGTATATTTTGTTTTAAGGCTATCAATATCTATTACTTTAACAGATGTATCTTTTTCTAGTTTTCCTAATCTTCCTACAGCATGATTTATCCACTCATCTTCTGTATAACTTTTACTCTCAATATTAAAGTCTAAAGTTTCATTTGATTTTTTTAATGTTACCTTAACTTCTCTTACTTCATCTTTTTCAAAAATCATAGGAGCTAAAAATGTAATATCTTTAATTTCAAAAGGGTTAGACTCAAAATGTTTCTTTCCTATTTCACATGCAATTTCAACATATATGGTTCCAGGAGGAACATTCTTTCCATATACCATATGTTCATCTACTGCCCATTGATTTTTAGCACTAAATAAACATGAATAAATCTCCTTATCTTCACTTTCTAAATAATCTCCTCGCAAAAATGGATGTGTAATATCTTCTTTTCTTATCCAGCATCTGGATTTTCTAAATTGATATGTAGGTATTTTAACTAAGTTATATGAATTATCATAATAATCACACCAATTTATTTTATATCCATCTATATATATACTTGCTAAATCATCTAAAGATTTTAATTTATCACTGTATTCAAGTTTATTACTCATATGATCATTTTCTTTAAAGTAAATTTTACTGTCTTGTATATTTTTTACACCTAAAGATAATATATTATTAATTTTTAATTTAAGATCATCTATGTCTTCAACTATTATGGCAAGTCTTAAATCATAATCACCTCTTCTTGTATTGGCTGTAAAACATAAATCTTGAATTTTTATATCTTTATTTATTGATAACAACTCTCTATATTCTATAAGCATTTGATTTAAAGATTCATAACTTTTAGCTGATAATTTAAATATATTATTATTGTTATTCACACTATTAATTACATTATATATAGGCGCTTCTTCCAAAATCATATGACAATTTGTTCCACTTAGCCCAAATGAACTTATTCCACATCTTCTAGGATGAGAAGATGCTTCCCATTCTGTTAATCTATCATTTATATATACAGGAGAATTTTGAAAATCAATGTTCCTATTAGGTACTTTAAAATTTATACTTGGCGGAACTTTATGTCTATTTAATGACATTACAACCTTTATAAGCCCTGCTATTCCTGATGCATTATCTAAATGACCTATATTAGTTTTTAATGAACCTATTCCACAAAATTGTTTCTTATTTGTATACCTGTTAAATGCTTTTGTTATTCCATCAATTTCAATTGGATCTCCTAGTTTTGTTCCTGTTCCATGAGCTTCTATATAGTCTATTGTCTCCGGATTAATTTCTGCTTCTTTCCATGCTCTAATAATGACTTCTTCTTGCGCTTTTGCATTAGGTGCTGTTATTCCTATGGAGTTTCCATCTTGATTAATTGCGCTGCCCTTAATAACCGCATAAATAATATCTCTATCTTGAATTGCTTTTTTTAATGGCTTTAGAAAAATTAATGCTCCACCCTCTCCAAGTCCAGTTCCATCAGCAGAATCATCAAATGTACAAGTTCTTTCCGTTGATGATTCAATTCCAGTTCTCTGTCCAGAATCTTTATAAACAGGCAAAATATTCAATTTAACTCCTCCTGCAATAGCCATTGTACATTCTTTGTTTTTTATTGCCCTGCAAGCAAGATGTACTGCTACAAGTGATGAAGAACATGCTGTATCAACTAAGAGGCTTGGTCCCTTTAAATTTAAAATATGACATATTCTTGATGCAATTATGGAATGGATGTTACCAGTTGTTGAAAGTTTACTTTCTTCTTCTAATGTCTCTACAATTGTTTTATATTCTTCACCAAAATCATTAGAATGACCAATATATACACCAGTTCTGCTGCCATTTAAATCTTCTGGTTTATACCCAGCATCTTCTATAACCTGCCATGCTTTTTGCAATATAAAACGTTGATAAGGATCCATTAAGCTTGCTTCTTTAGGTGATATGGAAAAAAAGGAATAATCAAAATTATCAATTTCATTCAAGTAAGCACCTGAATAGAAATTAGTTTTTTCCATTCCTAAATATTTGTTTAAATCTTGCTTTCTATTAATAGGGAAAGGCCTGATACAATCAGTACCTTTCCTTAACACATCCCACCATTTTTCCATATTATCAGCTTTAGGAAATTCCATTGCAATTCCAGTAATAGCTATATCTTCTTTAATGTCCACTTTACTTTCGTCTTCCTTAAGCTTTTTTATAATATTTATTGCAACTTCTTTATCAATTTTGTTTTGTGAAGTATTTTCAAAAATATATTTATATAAATCTGTCAATATTTACACCTCCATCTGATCCATTTTCTCAACTGCTTCTAATATATCTACATCACCGCTTTCAATATCATTAAAAAGTTTGCTTATTTCATCTTTTATTCTTTCATCCTCACTTTTTACAGTGTTAGATTTAGCTATCAAATGAGACAATTTTGATATAGTAGTATGTGTAAATATATCAACAATCTTCACTTTATTAGGGTAAATTTTATCTATCATTGAATGCATCTTATTTACTAAAAATGAATCTCCACCTAACGAAAAGAAATTATCGTTTATTCCTATATTTTTATTTTCCAATAATTCCTTCCATATATTCACTAAATCTTTTTCCACATTTGTACTTGCTTCAATAAAATCTACTTCTGAATCTTGTCTATCTGTTACTTCCATTTGTTCCAGATACTTTTTATCTATCTTTCCATTTGGAGTATGAGGCATATTATCTAATTTTATAAATAATGATGGTATCATATAATATGGCAATGTATCGCTTAATCTATTTCTTAGTTCTTCAATTTTATACATATTGTTAGAAGTATAAAAACATATTAACTTAGAAGCATTATCTGACTTCTTAACCACAGCAGCCACTTCTTTTATATTTCTATCTTTAAGCATAACATTTTCAATTTCTCCTGTTTCAATCCTATATCCAAGGACTTTTACCATGTTATCTTTTCTTCCCATATATTCTATATTTCCATCATTTAGATATCTCCCCAAATCTCCTGTATTATAATAAATTTCATCATATATCTTTACAAATACGGATTTAGTTTTTTCATGGTCATCTAAGTATCCCAAGGTTACATTTTCTCCTGATACATAGATAGTTCCAACTTCACCTATTCCACAAAGTTTCATATTATCATTTAATATAGCAATTTTATTGTTCCAAATAGGTTTTCCGATAGGTAAAGAATTCCTTGAATCCACTTTTTCATCTATAACATAACTTGTTACCCATATAGTAGCTTCCGTAGGCCCATACATATTTGATATTTGAGCATTTTTAAATTCTTTCTTTATTTCTTTAGCTTTCTCTATGCTCCAAGCTTCTCCTCCAAGCATAATAGTACGTATATTTCTAACGCTATTATATTGGTTTTTACTATTACCCAATGTAATTAATGCTTGATACATTAAAGTCGGTACTGAATGCCATATGTTAACCTTTTTTTCATCTATATAATCTAAAAACTCATAAGAATCTCTTAAGGTTTCCTCTGGTACAATTACAAGTTCACATCCGCTTGTAAGTGCAGCAAATATTTCAAATACTGAAATATCAAAGCTTATAGACGTAACTAACATCATTTTATCTTTTGTATTAATATTAAATTCACTAATGCTCCATCTTATATAGTTCATAGCATTGGCATGACTCACTACTACTCCTTTTGGTAAACCTGTAGAACCTGATGTATAAATAATATACATTGGACTTCCAGTACTTATATTTAATTGAAGGTTATTATCACAATGGATATTAATATCATCTATTCCATATACTTTAGTAAAATCATTAAAATTTTTCATGTTTCCATTAACATTAATTACTGTATTGATGCTTTCTTTTTCTGTAATTTCTTCAATACTATCTTTATTGTTTTCTTCAGTAATTAAAATCTTAATTTTTGCATTATTCACAATATAGCTTATACGTGATTTAGGGTATGTTGGGTCAAGAGGTATGTAACTGCCGCCTGCTTTAAGAACAGCAAGAATTGCAATTATCATATCTATCCCTTTTTTCATCATAATACCTATATGCTCACCTGCTACTACATTTTCTTCTTCTCTTAATAAATTTGCTAATTTATTGGCCTTTCTATTTAATTCATCATAGGTTATATTCTCGTTTCTAAATGAAAGTGCTACGTTTTCTTTATTTTCTCCTACACACATTTCAAAAGCTTCACACATGGTTAACTTATCAAGTTCAACATTCTTACCAGTAAATTTTTCTATAATACTACTGCTATCTTCATCTTTCAAAATATCTATACTGCTTAAATTAATATTACTATTATCACATAATTGATCAATGATGTTTTCCATGTATTTTCCGTACCACTCAATTGTTTCTCTAGCAAATAAATCTGAATTATATTCAAATCTCATTGTTAGTTGTTCAGAATCTTCTTTACATAGTAAACTTAAGTCATATTGGCTTATTCCATCATTTTCAAACATAATATAATCATAATATTGGAATATTGTTGAAAAAATTGGACTTCTGCTTAAGTCCCTTGTAACATTAAGTTCTGAAACAATAAGATCGAAAGGATATAAACTATTTTTATATGAATTTATACTTTTTTCTTTAATTATTTCAAGTACTTGAGTAAAACTTAATAAGTTTTCTTTCATATTAATTCTTATACTTACCATGTTAATAAATAATCCTACAATTTTTTCAATGCCATCTAGCTGTCTTCCTGAGTTAGGAACACCGATTATTATATCTTTATCACCAGTAATTCTATTTAATAAAACATAATAAGCAGATAAAAGAAACATATGCATTGTTGTATTCAATTTTTGTGCAGCTTTTTTAACTTTTATAGTATTCTCTTTTGAAAGTTTTACATTTACAAAAGAACCATTATAGGTTTGTCTTACAGGTCTTTTATAATCTGTGCATAAATTCAAAATTGGTAAAGGACCCTTTAATTCATCTTTCCAATATCTTTCCATATTTTTAGCTTCATTAGTATTTAGCCATTCTTTTAAATATTTCACATAATCGATGTAATGTTTTTCTACAGGATTAAGTATAGCTTTCCCTTGGTTCTTTTTAGCTTTATATATTTCTATTATTTCTTCTCGTAATAATCCGCAGCTCCAGCCGTCTATAATAATGTGATGAATATTAATATATAACCAAAATTCTTCTTTACTTATTTTGTATAACTTAATGATGAATAATTGTTTTTCAAGATCAAAAATTACATTATCATCTTCTTTCATTATTTTTCTCATTTGCTCTTTTGGTTTTTCTTCTTGTGATAAATCACATAGCTCAATATTATATTCAAAGTCTTTCAATATATGCTGAAAGGGTACTCCATCCTTTTCCTTAAAAACTGTTCTTAAAGATTCATGGCGTTTTATAACTGTCTTAAAAGCTTCATTTAATATATCATAATCTAATTCTCCATTTAATAATTTGATTGGGAGATTATATGCTGTAAGTTTTGGTTCCATTTTTTGAATAAACCATATTCTTGCTTGTGCATTTGAAAGTTCACATTCTAATACTTCTTCTTTTTCAATTACAGCTTCTTTTCCTACAATATCTTTAGGATTGTTTGTATTTCCACTTTTCTCATCAATATACTCAGCCATTTGAACTACTGTTGGATATGCAAATATATCTGTAATATCCAATTTACTTTTATACTTCTTTTCTATTTCCTTTAATAGCTGAATAGCCATTAATGAATCTCCACCAAGAGAATAAAAACTATCATATACATCTATTTCATTTAGACCAAAAACTTCACACCAGATCTTTGCAATTATATTTTCTGTTTCAGTATAGCCAACTTGTTCTTTTCCTTTTATAGCAGTATCTGTTTTATTTTTTTCTTTGAAATCTTTTGTAATTGCTATAGCATTCTTTTTAATTGCAATTTCTATTTCTTCAGATATTTTAAATTTGATTTCATCTTTAATCTGTGCAAATCTAGAATAATTTAAAACACCAGGTATTGCTTGATTTAAATCAGAATTTATAAGTTCATTTAAAGAATTTAAGGCTTTATCTGATTCTATAGACTTAATAAGTGACCCATCATTATTTACTTTATAATCAACTGCCATGCCAACTTCTTTGAAGCTAGGCCAATTGATTGCAACTGTTCTCTTTCCTTTTCTATTTCTAAGTGCTGCAAATGAATCCATATATGAATTACCTGCAGCATAATCGGATTGCCCACTATCTCCAAAAACAGATATTATTGATGAAAACATAACAAAAAAGTCTAAATCATCTTCACTCGTAACTTGGTCAAGTATCCATGTTCCATAAAATTTAGGATCTATTACTTTATCAAAAGTTTCCTTATCTTTTCGGAACATAAATCCATCACCTGCTAAACCGGCACAATGAACAACGCCTTTTATCTCTCCATAATTTTCTCTTAAATCTTCAAAAATACTTAGCATTTCTTTTTCATTACAAACATTAGCTTTTATATTTATAACTTCTGATCCTAATTCTTCTATTTCTCTTATATACTTAATTGCTCTTTTAATTTTATTATTGTCTTCATGTAATACTATTTTGTCCCATTCTTCTTTTTTAGGTATTTGAGATCTGCTAATTAGAACTATTTTTGCTTTATTTTGCTTTGATATGTGCTTACCAATTTCTAGTCCTAATCCTCCACTTCCTCCTGTAATTACATATACCTTATCTTCTTTAATATTTAACTTGTCTTTATTTTCAACATTAATCTTACTAAACTCTTGTATATACCTTTTACCATTACGATAAGCAACCTTATTTATTTCTTCATCAAAATTTAGTTCATTTATTATATCATCTTCATATGATTCATTGTCTATATCTATTGATTTACAAGCGAAATTTATATGTTCTTTTGGTATAATCATACTTAAACTTAAATAAGATGCATTTTGTGGATTTATAGTTGCTTCATCTCCTATAACCTCATTTGCATAATTTGACACTAATAATAAATCCAAAGAATTAGTATATTTATTTTCAACCAAGGCTTTAATCATATAGAAAATGCTATCTATACCTTCCTCTTTATTTTTCTTTAATTCATTAATATCAAAAATATCTTTTGATGGAAGTAATGTTGTCATATGAATAATTTTTTCTATATTCGCATCTTTTATATTTCTAAGTAATTTATTATAATCATATTCACTATTGTCTATTTCGTATTTGCTTTCGCTAATCTTTTTATATCTTTTCCCAATTTCTACTTCAATAATATTTGCATCTTTATTTATTAGCTTTTCAGCAACTTTTTCTCCTAAATCACTTTGATTTTTAAATAATAAAATAGTTTCCTTATTCAATTGACCTATATGATTTTTCTTTTCTACATTAATCCAATTCATTTTAAAATATGAACTTTTGCTACTATAGGAATTTTTAAATTGTTCTTCAGATTTATTTACTTTCTTAATACTATAATCCTCAACTTTAGCAATAACATTTCCTAATGTATCTAA
Organism: Bacillota bacterium; assembly: GCA_021781745.1. GTDB lineage: Bacteria > Bacillota > Clostridia > Clostridiales > Clostridiaceae > Clostridium. Next base: position 64,274 of record JAJXWH010000010.1, read on the forward strand.
AATATCAACATCAAAAGTTATTGTTTGTGCATTTTCATTATTATCTTTTCTAATTTTTATATAGCTGTAAAATTTGCTTCCTAATGGCTTATAAACCAATATGTTTTTAAAATAAAATGGTAAGTGTAACCCTTCCCCAACCCTTTGACTTACTGCGTTTACACCATTATCAAATAAAGCTGTATGAAGTGTAAATTTATCTACATCATTACTTAATTCCTCAGCCAAATTTAATTCAATAAGAGCTTCTGTTTTACCAATTGAAATCACTTTATCATTTTGCCATCTTGCTCCTAAATTTATTGGACTTCCTGTTCTGTTTAAGTCAACTACACTTTCTTCATTAGCCTCTTTATCTAATTTTTCCTTGATTTCACTAATATCATAATGTGTATTTTTTATATCTTCTTCTTTTAATCCGTATACTTTACACTCACAATGCTGCACCCATTCTTCATTAAATCCATCACCGATCTTACTTGCTACTGTTACTTGAATATAATCTTCCTTTTTTAATAGTATTGTTTGAATTTTTCTTTCTTCATTTTTTTCTAATATTAAAGGAGTATAAAAAATAACTTCTTTTAACTGTACACTTCCTGGATAATACTTTTTACATGCTTGTATTGCCATTTCAATATAAGCCGTTCCTGGTAGTACATGATTATTAAATATTTTATGCTCGCTTAATACCCACTGCCTATCTACTCTAAATAATGTTTCATACACATCTTGATACATAGATTCAACACAGCATTTATCAAGTAATGGATGATCTATTTTTTTGTAATTTGTATCAATCTTCGTAGTTAGCTTTTCATAATTTTTATTTTTATCTTCATACCAGCATCTAGTTTTTTCAAAAATATATACTGGAAGATTCACCTTTTGTATTTTTTCATTTTTATAAAGTTCATTCCAATTTATTTCTGCACCTTTTGTATATGCTTCACACACACCTTGAATATTTAATTTATTATAATTATTAACTAGATTATTCAATTTTTCTTTTGCTTCTATATTAATTTTTCTTCTTTGGCCTTCTGTAATTTCTCCTGCCTCTTTTATATTTTTATTTTCGCCAACTATCTTATGTACACCAAAATATATACCATCATAATTTAAATTTTCTAAATTAGAATCTAAAACCTTTTCTAACTTTTCTAATAAATCATCATAATTCTTTACTACTAGAGCTAACCTATATGAATAATGATCTCTGCCTATTTTTGATGTATAACAAGCATTTCGGAATAAATCTTTATTATTTTTTAAATAATAATAATATTCCACCATTAACTTATTAAATGAATCTTTGCTTTTTGCAGAAATTGTAAACATCTCAAAATCTTTCTCTTCAATCTTTTCATTGCAGTAATATGAGGCTGCTTCTTCTATAACTGCATGACAATTTGTTCCACTAAATCCAAAAGAACTTACTCCTGCTCTCCTTGGTTCATCATTTTTTACCCATTTTTTATATTTATCTGCTATATATACTGGTGAATCTATAAAATTTATAAATTCATTTGGCTTTGAAAAATTTATTGTTGGCCCTATAGCTTCATTTTTCAACATAAGAATTACTTTTATTAATGAAGCCATTCCTGATGCTGCCACTAGATGTCCTATATTAGTTTTTACTGAACCTATTCCACAGAATTGTTTATTGTTTGTAACTGTATTAAAAGCCTCTGTTATTGCTTTAATCTCTATAGGATCTCCGAGTTTTGTTCCAGTTCCATGGCTTTCTATATACCCAATTGTTTCTGGATTAATGCCAGCTTTTTTCCAAGCGGAAATTAATAGTTCTTTTTGCATTTGAACATCTGGTGCCGTTATTCCATTTGATGCACCATCATTATTTATTGCTGACCCTTTTATAACTGCATGTATAGGATCACCATCTTCTATTGCTTTGCTTAATTTTTTAAGAACTACAACTCCTAAGCCTTCACCCCAAACAGTTCCATTTGCATTTTGGTCAAAAGTTTTAACTTTCTTATCTGATGACTCAATTGAACCTAATTCACTTTCTTCCCCTTTTAACAAAACTGGATCATAATGTAATCCACTTATTCCACCAGCTATTGCAATATCACATTCTTTTGTATTTATTGCTTTACATGCTTCATGTACTGAAACCAACCCTGATGAACATGCTGTATCAATTACCATACAAGGCCCTTTAAAGTTGAATACATATGAAATTCTACTTGCCAATATTCCTGGCCATGTCCCTGTTACAACCATAGGCTCTGTATCTGCCAGTTTCTTATACTTTAATTCAGCTACATGGTCTACACCAACAAATACACCAGTATTTGAATTATTAATTGACTTCAAAGAATAGCCAGCATCTTCTAATGCTTTATATGATTCTTCAAGGAAAAGCCTCTGACATGGATCCATAGCATTTGCTTCCCTTGGAGGTATATTAAAGAAATGAAAATCAAATTTATCAATTTCATCTAAATATCCTCTAATTTCATAATCTAAATCAAGATGCCCATCATCTTTAATAAGACCTTCATTAACTAATTTTTCATATTTAAGTTTTTTTATAAACTCCTCACAGTCATTTATTCTATTTTGAGGAATTTTTCTTATACAATTGGTACCCATTCTGATATTTTCCCAGTATTTATAAAGGTCAGGAGCATTAGGAAACTTTCCAGACATACCTATTACGGCAATATCCGTATCTGTGTTTTCTTCTGCCTTCATCAATTCTAAAAGCAATTTTTTAGCTTCACCTTGGTCTAATTCATGATTAGCAACTTTACTATATATATAATTTTTAACACTCTCCATATAACTCACCCCAAAATCTTATTAATTTCATTAACATCAATCTCACCATTGGCTAGCTTTGCAAGCAGATTATCTAAATCATCATTTTGGCTTTCATTTACTTCTTCTGATACTTCTTCAATATCATCCTCTTTCATTACTTCATTAATACGATTTGCCATCTCATATATCGATGAATAATTGAAAATATCTGTTATATCAAAAATTTCAGGATATTTTTTTTCTAATTCCTTATAAAGATATGTTGCTAAAATTGAATCTCCTCCTAAGCTTGAAAAACTATCATATATGTTTAATTTATTTGTTTTTAAAACTTTACTCCATATCTTAGCTAAATCTTTCTCTATATCTGTTAGCTCTTCACCATCATTATCAACAATAACTAATTCATTGTGATTATCTTGTTTTACTTCCTTATTATTTGCAATTCTATTATTAAATTTTTCTACTATAGAAGCTTCTATTTCTAAAGGCAGCTTTTCTCTATCATTAGATTTGAAAAAATTACTATTTATTTCGCCTAATACAACATTGGACATATTGCCTTTAATTGCTATATCAAATAAGTTTAATCCATCTTTAATATCTAAAGGGTTAAATAAATCATCTTCTTTGTAGCTATTATAGTCATAGGCCATCCCAATATCCTTCCATGCAGTCCAATTAATAGCTATAGTGTTTAAACCTAACTTATTTCTAAATATAGAATATCCATCCATGAAAGCATTTGCAGCAGAATAATCACATTGACCCTTCCCACCTAATATGGAATTAATTGATGAGAATAGCACCATAAAATCTGGTTTGTCTGCTCGTGTTAACAAGTCAAGATTAACAGTTCCCTTAATTTTGGGCATCACTACATTGTTAAACTCATCCTTACTTTTTTTGAATAAGAATCCATCACCTGCAACTCCTGCACAATGTATTATTCCATTTATTCTTCCAAACCCTCTTCTTACTTTATTAATCACATTCTCCAATTTATCTTTATCAGAAACATCACAGCTGTAAAACTCAACATTTGAACCCATTTTTTTAATATCTTTTATAGATTTTATCAATCTGCTTGTCTTATAATTCTCATTAGATTCTAAAACTTTGTCTAAGTCATTCTTTCCACCAATATTAGAACGACTTATTAAAATAATGTTTAAATTCTTTTTTAAAGCTAAATGTTTGGCAATTTCTAATGCAATTCCTCCTGAGCCTCCTGTAATAACATATGCTCCATTGTTATATAACTTATAATCTTCAATTTTTTTATGGATATGATTATAACGTTTTAAGGTTCTCTGATAATATTCATTATTTTTATATGCTACTACTGTCTTTTTCCATGTTTTTTTCAACTCATCACTTACAAAGTTCCAAGTAATTGGTTCTTCTGTATTTATAAATCTACATTGCAAATCTCCATACTCTTGCCCTATAACATTAAATAGACTTGCTATAGCATTATTAAATGGACTTATATTAATTTGTTTATCTCTTAAATCACATTCATTTTTGGCTATAAATAACATTTTTATTTCTTTTGACATCTTTTTACTTACTATTTCTCTTACTAGTAGAAAAATACATTGTAAATCTACTTCAGATTTACCTTCATCTATAAAAACTAAATTCTTTATATTATTTTCTTTAAAGAATTCCATTACTTCTGAGTAATCTTTCATATAAACTTTATCAAAAGAATTATATACATAAACATCATTTTCTCTTAGATCTATTTCTGTAACCATTATTCCTTTATGTTCTATTTCTTCTATAACAATATTTAATTTTTCTTCTCTATTAATCCTAATTAAAGCAATTTCTCCATTTAAATTATTTAAGCTTTTATCCTCTTGATTGAACTTTTCCCATTCAGTGCAAAATAATCTTTTCTTATATATACTGTTTTCAAGTACACTAACTCTTGCTTTTTTTACACAATAGTCTATTGCTTCAACAAGAATATTTCCTTCTAAATCAATTAATGTTACGTCATATGCAGCTGTTTCATTGCCATTTCTCGGTTTCTCTTCTATAACACTATAAAATTTACTTGGAAGAGGTTGATACATTTTTAATTTACTATAATTAAGAGGCAAATAATTTTCATTTCTATCTATGATATCTATTGTTGCATTTATTGATCTATCCAATAAAGCTGGATGAAAATATTGGTTTTGGATATCATCTATATGCTCATTTGATAATTCAATATAAGCTAAGTATCCATTTTTAGTTTTATAAATATCTTTTTTAATTCCTTTCCATCTTCCTTCTAAAGTAACCAGCCTATCTTTACTATCAATTTCTATAAAATTCTCTTTTTTCATATAAACTTGAATTTGTGATAAATCAATATTAAATCTTTCCTGCTCATTTATAAAACTTACAGACCCTTCACAGTGAATAGTCCATTTTGATTCTTCCTCATCATAACTTGCTATTGTAAATTCATATTGCTCTTCTTTTTCCTTTAATATAAGTTGAAGCTCCTTATTTTCCTCGTAATCCATTGCAAATTGATTTATAAACATAGTATTTTTAAATTCTATGTAACTTTTAATACCAATTTCCCTCAATGCTTCTATAACCATTTCAATATAAGCAGTTCCTGGCATGACGTATCTATCATAAATAAGGTGATCGCCAATTACCCAATCATTTATAGGGCTAAAATTTGTTATATAAATTGTCTGATCTATAGACTGAATTTTTTGTCCATTTATTAAAGTTTTTTCATTCTTAAAATTTTCCCTATATCCTTCATCATCTAGCCAACATCTCTCTTTTTTAAATTGGTATGTTGGAAGAGATACTTTTCGCACACTTTCATTAAGATAAAACTTATACCAATCAATATCTGCGCCCCTAATATAAAGCTTACATATTTCAATTAATACATCTTCATTTTGATTTTGCATCATATGACTAATCAAGTTACTAGTTTTAACATCTATTTCATTTTTCTCCATTTCATTTAATTCATAAGTATTTAATTTCTTCTTTTTACTTGAAACCAGCTTGCTAAAACCATAAAAATAATCGTCCTCTAAATATTTATTACCTTCTAAAAATTTCGCTAATTTTTCTTTCAGCTCTTCTGTGCTTTTAACTGTAAATGCCAATCTATGATTATTATGCTTCCTTCCAACATTAACCGTATTACATATATCTGCTATACTCATTTTTTCATCAATATTATCAATATATTTTTCTGCTAAATCTTTTAATAAGAATAGGTAAAAACTTGATATTATCTCCTTCTTTTCCCCTCTTCCACACCGTACATGCGACTTTCACCGCATACGGCGCTCCATCAATAAAATTGAAACTCAATATGTAGAATCCTTATGAGTTCTTTCATTTTTTATTGACTTGTGGCTATCCCTCATTTTGCTTTCACAAAATTCATAGGTACTATACCACTACTTTCACTGATATAAAAACAAGTTATAGCTTATTGCTTTTCCTTGCTACCATTTCAACAGATGTAATTCCTCCATGTTATCAGCTTACCACGTTCCAATAACTTTATCCTTACATATATCCTTAGGTAATTCCTTTAGGCCTGTATGCTTAATATCACCTTTAATAATATAAGGCTTTTCATAATATATATTCTTACTAAGCCTCACATACAATACAATTATGTATATAAAACATTTCTGTTCTATTGATTTCTAGACCTTTACATTCGGAATTTCGTCAGTTATTTTAACATTCTTACCATAGATATTTTATGGACTCCCGCCCTATATTGACCTCGACTACCTCTAGTTCGCATTTCCTCAGCTTAATCTGTTAGGGGACAACCTCAGGCGACTTTACCGAGCTTATAACAAAACCTCTCTTACATAAGATTTTGCTATTCGGAGTATTAGAGAAAGCCCTTTGAGTCGTTACTCTCTCATTTGACTTATCAAGTTATTAGTTCTTAAGGACATTTATGTTTAATAAATATATCATGACTAAACTTATTGCTATCTAGGATTTTATATTCGTAAACATATTTATTCTTAGGCAATACTTTTCATATTGCAACGTGTCGCACATATATAATCTTCTCTAGCAGAAAGTGTAAATATATACTTTTTAGAATTATCTTTAATTCTCGGTATAAATTCATCTACATACTCTTCTAAAACTACATGACAATTAGTTCCACTAAGACCAAATGAGCTTACACCACATCTTAATACGCCAAATTCTGATTCCCACTTACTAACTTTATCATTAATATATATAGGAGAATTAATAAAATTAATCTTGCTATTAGGACTTTTAAAATTAATTGTTGGAGGTATTTCTTTATTCTGAATCATAAGCAATACTTTTATTAAACTAGCTATACCTGCAATATTATCTAAATGTCCAATATTGGGCTTATTTGATCCTATTGAACAAAACCCATTCTTATCTGTATATTTTCTAAAGGCCTTTTCAATACCATTAATCTCCACTGGATCACCAAGTTTTGTTCCAGTTCCATGACTTTCAATATGTGATATAGACTCTGGATTAATTTTGGAAACTTTCCATGCTTCCATTATTACTTCTTTTTGTGCTTCATCATTTGGAGCCGTTAATCCAATACTATTTCCATCTTGATTTATGGCACTTCCCTTAATAACTGCTCTAATATTATCTCCATCCAAAATCGCTTTATCTAAAGGTTTTAAGAGCACTGTGCATACGCCTTCTCCAGATGATATTCCATCTGCTTCATTGTCAAAAGCTCTGGTCATATCTTGTGGTGATCTTATACCTGCATCATCATCAAAGCCCCTTTCTATTGGAAGAATATTAATTTTTACCCCTCCTACAAGTGCCATCTCACATTCACCATTTTTTAATGATTGACATGCCAAATGTAATGCTACAAGTGCTGATGAACAAGCTGTATCTATCACCATGCTAGGTCCTTTTAAATCAAGAATATAGGATATTCTACTTGCAATAATAGATTTTATATTTCCTGGAAGTGACACCTCTTTATAACTTTCTTTATTTTTACCACACACATATGTATGATAATCAAATCTAAGATCACTACTATGTCCTATAAATACTCCTGTTTTAGAACCTCTTATGTTGTCACCACCATATCCTGCTTCTTCTAATACCGTCCATGCTTCTTCAAGAAAAATTTTTTGATTTGGATCCATCATTTTAGCTTCTCTTAGAGATATATTAAAAAATTCATAATCAAATTTATCTATTTCATTAAAATAACTTGCTTTTATTACTTTTTCTTTCTCAACAGGTTTTAAAGAAAAACCTAACGAATCTTTAAATCTACTTTCTGAGAAATCTCTTATAAAACTTTTCCCATCTTTTAATGCCTGCCAATATTCCTGAATGTTATGCGCTAAACCTATTTTTGCACTTACTCCTATAATTGCAATATCATTCTTATCTTTTTTGTCAACCTTTTGCATTACTGGTTTAACCTTCATCAACTCATTTAAATCAAAAATATCATCATTCATTTACTTGACCTCCTTTCACAAAATAATCTTTAAATATTCAAGATTATATTTCCTTAACAAAACTTTCAAATGCATCCATTACATGCGCTTCATTTATTATTTGAAAAAATCTTTCTCGTTGCTCTTCAACTGGTACTTTTTTAGTCGTAAATATAAGCTTGAGTAATTCTAGGCCTTCTTTCATATCATCCATTGTTAATTTATCATCAGTCTCTAATTTCTGTTGTATTTTCTGATAAGGCTTAATTACGCCTTCATTATATTCATCATTGTCAAAATTTCTGTTTTTTGTGCAAACTGCCATTGCTAAACATCTGCCTAATAAATTAGGAGTATTCTTTTCTTCTTTACTCTTAACTTCAATTTCTTCTTTTAAAATTTCCATATCTTCTCTATTATTTAATGAATATGCTTTTATTTTATTTGAGTTTAATTTCATGAGATTCTTCAATACATGTTTAGGCCAAAGTTCAATTGCAATATCCACCTGTTGTTGTTCAAGATATTTAATTGATTCAACCCAATTCACTGGTTCTATAATCTGTTTAGTAAGATTTGATATTATTTTTCTACTATTTTCATATGGTCTTCCAGTAACATTTGAAATTACAGTATGATTAAAATCATTATATTTATATTTCATTAATTCATTTCTTAATTTTTTTGATGCACTATTCATTAAAGGACTATGAAAAGCTCCACTTACATTAAGTTTGATTAATTCTGCATTCATATTAGCTAATTTTTCATAGGCTTTTTCTACTGTCTTAGTATTTCCTGATATAACTGTTTGCATAGGAGCATTATAGTTTGAAATTACAACAATCTCATTATCATTATTAGATAATTCATTACATACTTCTTCTATTAACTTTTTATCTAAATTTCTTACAGCAACCATGCTTCCATTATTTTCTTCAGAGGCTTGTTGCATAAATTCTCCTCTTTTTTTAACCATATTTAAGCAATCATTAAATGATAACGCTCCGCTACATAACAAGGCAGAATATTCGCCTAAACTATGTCCTAACAAAAAGCTTGGCTCAATATCAAACCTATCTAAAAATAACTTATAAAGTATATAGCTTACAGTTAAAATTGCAGGTTGTGCCTTATTAGTTTGGCTTAATTCCTCTATTGGTCCTTCAAAGCATAACTTTTTCAAATCAAATCCTAAAATATCATTGGCCTCTTCAAAAATCTCATATGCTTCTTCAAAATCGTCATACATCTCTTTTCCCATTCCAAGAAATTGGGAGCCTTGTCCCGGAAATAATAAAGCTACTTTTTTCATTATAAATTCCTCCTTATATATCTACTTTCTTGTGCAATCGCTTGCACTAAATTTAAATACATCCCCATTAATTCTTCTATTTTATCTGGATTAATTTTAGAAGAGTTAAAAAGGTATTTAACTTTTAAATATTTTCTGTTCTCAACTATTGTGATCAAGTCAAAAACTTCTTTGATTTTAGGATGTAATGATTTATCTACAGAAAAAATAATTGCTAATTCATTTTTTCTATTTTTTATTTCATCATCTCTTATATCATTAATTGAAAAAATTTCTCCTAATTCTAAATTTGTTGAAAATCTCTTCATAAGATCAGAAAACTCTGAATACTTTTCTATATCAACATATGTTTTTGACAATATTCCTTTACTAGAATCTATTATTTTATACAAATATATCTTTGTATTTTTACTAATTCTATATAATATATAAACATAAAAAGTAAACATAAAACTTTCTAAAGTGTATCCATTTTCACAAATATCATTTATTTTTTCTGTAATATCTCGAGGAAATTCATATTTATATTCTTTCTCATTATACTCATTGTTTTTAACATTAAAATACTCTTTTGGTAGTTCTAATGTATTAATAAGTTTTTCTGACTTTCCATCATTTATTATATCCTTAGCCAATAAAGCTATAGTTGGATGAGAGAATATATCTGCAATATTAATATTCTTCTTATATTTTTCTTCCAATTTACTGTGCATCCTAACAAGTAATATTGAGTTCCCCCCTAGTTCAAAAAAATTATCATTAACCCCAATATCCTCTATACCTAATACTGAATACCATATATATAATATTTCCTTTTCAACTTCTGTACTTACCTTTTTATATTCACCATTTAAAGTAGGTCTAATCACCTTAGGATTAGGTAAGTTCCCTCTATCAATTTTCCCATTCTTTGTACTTGGAATTTTATCCAAATGCATAAAAATACTAGGTATCATATAATCTGGTAATTCTTTAGAAAGCAATTCTCTAACATGTGTAATATTAATGTCATCATCTGCTTCATAATATGCTACTAAATAATCTCCTCGCAACGAATCCTTTTTAACGCTACAAATACATTTTAAAACCACTCCTAAATTTTCTATTGATTTTTCAATCTCACTAAGCTCAATCCTATATCCTCTAAGCTTAACTTGAAAATCTGTTCTTCCACTAAACTCTATTTCTCCATTATCTAATAAACGTACAAGATCACCTGTTTTATACATGATTTCTCCCTTTTTAAAAGGATTCGATATAAATTTTTCTCTAGTAATATCTTCTTTATATATATATCCACTAGACAAACACTCTCCAGATATGCATAACTCGCCATTTACTCCAATTGGTTGTAGTTTATTATTTTTATTTACTATATACATATCTGTATTCAAAAACGGTCTTCCTATTGTTATCTTGCCTTCATTAGTTAATTCTTTTATTGAACACCAAACAGTAGCCTCTGTTGGTCCATAAACATTAAATATTCTTGTCTTTTTAAGAGGATTTAATGCTTTTAGCAATGTTTCTGGAAATTGTTCTCCTCCAACAATTAATATTCTTACACTATTTAAAAATTCTGTTGACTCTACCGTTTCAATCATAAGACTAAGTCTAGATGGCGTTACCTGAAGAATATCTACGTTATTTTGAAGCAATATATTCTCAATATTATAAAAATTTTGTTGATCCAATTCATCACATAAAACTACTTCTAATCCTTGAGATAATGGTAAAAGTGATTCTAGTACGAATATATCAAAAGAAATTGTAGTTAATGCTAAAATTTTCTTACATGTGTTAAATTCTATTTCATTTTTTGTAGCTGAAATAAAACTACTTAAATTTTTATTTGTAATCATAACCCCTTTTGGTTTTCCTGTTGATCCTGAAGTATATATTAAATAAGCAGTTTTATCCATTTTGCAATTATTAATAGAAAGTCTTTCTTTCTTACTTTTCTCTAAAATCTGGTTAAAATCTAATTCAACTACCTCTAAACCAAAGTTGCTATTATTTCTGGTATCTGCAAGAATTAAATCACACTTACTATCTTCAATCATATATTTTATTCGCTCTAATGGATAATTTATATCTATTGGCAAATATGAATAACCTGCCTTTAATATTCCTATCATACTTATAAGTACTAATGGAGTTCTTTTAAGCATTATTGCAATTATAGCATCATGGTCATGGAATTTATCTTGTAATAATTTAGCTAAGTAATCTGAAGTTATATCAAGTTCTCCATAAGTCATTTTTATTTCTTTAAAAGTTATAGCTATATTATTTGGATCTTTATTCACTTGTTTTAGAAACGTTTCCAGAAAAGTGTTTTTTGTTTCAAATTCACTATTAGTATAGTTATTTAACGATCTTAAAATAAATTCTTTTTCATCATCCAATATCATATTAATTTCATTTATATTTTTCAAATGATTATTTATGCATTGGTTTAATAATAGTTCATAATGTCTAACCATTCTTTCTATTGTACTTCTTTTAAATAAATCTGTTGAATATTCAAAATTCAAGTACATATCTTCATCTTTTTCGGATACAGTAAGTGTAATATCAAATTTTGATCTTTCTTCTTCAATAAGTATGGAATTAGTCTTTATTCCTTCCATTTCCAAATCAAAAGACTTCATATTCTGCATTATAAACATAATATCAAATAATTGATTTCTACTTAATTGTGGTTTTATTTTTAAATCTTCAATTATCTTTTCAAAAGGATATTCCTGATTTTCCATTATTGATATTAAAGTATCTGATACTATGTTTAATAACTCAATAAAGTTTTCACACTCATTTGTCTTTACTCTGATTGGAACCGTATCCACAAACATACCCACTATTTTTTCAAATTCCGGATGATTTCTACCAGACATAACTGTTCCAATTACTATATCATCCTGAGAAGCATATTTATTTAATAAAACTATAAAGACAGTTAACATATATGAATATACAGTTTTAGATTCTTTAGCAGAAAATTCTTTTATTTTTTTACTTAAATCCTTATCTAAAAGCTTTATTATACTATCACCTTTGAAACTTTTCATGGCTGGTCTATTAAAATCTGTTGGAAGATCTACTACTGGTATATCATCTTCATATAATCTCATCCAATAATTCTTCATATCAGATACTTTATTTTCTTTTAATCTGTTATTTTTCCATAAGCTATACTCTCCATATCTTACATTCGACGATTCAACAAATTTATTGTTAATAAAGTGTGATAATTTATATTTTATTAACTCTTGAGATGTTCCATCTGCTATAATATGATGAATATCTATTAATAATAATTGCCTTTCTTCTGCTATTTTTATTAAATACATTCTTATGAGTGGAGCTTTTTCAAGATCAAACTCTTTTATTAAATTCTTTAATATTTTCTTTATGTCTTCAGATGTTAATTTTCTATCTTTATATATATCTGAATAATCTATTATTTCTATATTAGCATCTACATCTTCATTTATAATTTGAACTATTTCTCCGTCTTTCATCTTAAAGAAGGTTCTTAATGATTCCTCTTCTTTAATAAGCTTTTTGTAAGCTAAATTTATATTTTCAACATTAATCTTCCCTTCAATTTCAATTAAATCATGTAAATTATAAGTTATGCCTACTTTATTAATTTTATTTAAAATGAACATACTTCTTTGATTTGATGTTAATGGATACTCCTTTAATGTTTCATCTTTTAATATAGGTGTATATTTATTATGTTGCTTGTTCTCTTTTATGTATCCAGCTATATTCCTTACAGTTTTTACCTTTAATATATCTGATATTAAAATATGAAAACCATATTTTTTATAAAGCTTTGATGCTACCTGAGCTGCATCTATTGAATTGCCACCTAAAGTGAAAAAGTCTTCATCTATTCCAATATATTCTACCTCTAAAACGTCACATATAACTTCTGCAACTTTATTTTCATACTCATCAAAATCATTTTTTTCTTCTTTAGTCTTTGAACTTTGAACAATTGTTGGTAATGAGTTTACATCAATCTTTCCATTAGGTAAAGTCGGCATTTTTTTAATATAAATACATTTTGCTGGAATCATATAAGCTGGGAGATATTTTGATAGCTCTTCTCTTACTTTATCATTACTGAATTCCTCATTTCCTGAGTAATACAAGTATATTCTTTCCCTATTCTTATTACTTATGGAAGTGGCAATAACTTCATTTACATTAAAATTGCTTCCGAAAACATTTTCAATTTCATTTAACTCAATTCTAACTCCATTTATTTTGATTTGCCTATCTACTCTTCCTAAACATTCATAATTTCCATCTTCAAGTTTTCTTCCTATATCACCGCTTTTATACATAAGAGTTGTTTTACTTTTTGAAAATTTACTTTTAATAAACTTCTCTTGTGTACTTAATTTATCATTATAATACCCAAAAGTAATATAATCACTTTCTATGTATATCTCTCCACATTCATTTTGCTTACATTCTTCAAGCTCATTATTCAATATATATATTTTTGATCCATCTATAGGTTTACCTATAGCTATATTTGACTTATTTATATCCTTTTTTTCAACCATATAAAACGTTTTAACTAGAGTCGTTTCAGTTGCTCCATAAAGGTTAATTATTTTTATTCTTTCATCAAATAATTCATATGCTTTTTTTATATCACTGCCATGTAATGCTTCCCCAGATAAGAATACATATTTTAAGCTCTGAAATACATTATCTTTATTTACTTCATTTATCATATTTATAAATAAAGTCTTTACCATATGTGTAAGTGTTATTTTTTCATTATCAATCCATATAGATAATTTTAATGGATTAAGTATAATATCATTATTTTCAGGTATACATAAGGTTGCTCCTGCTACTAATGGAACAAAAATATCTCTTAAGGATGCATCAAAAGCAGGTGAAATTATCTGACTTATACGAAAATCACTATTTATTTTAAATTCTTTTATCTCCCATTTAATAAATTGCATTAAAGAAGAATGTTTTCCTAATATTCCCTTTGGATTTCCGGTAGAACCAGAAGTATAAAATATATAACATTTTTCATTATAGCTGTAATTAATGACATCATTTATATCTCTTTCTTCCTTTTTATCATCAATTAATATTATATTGAAATCATTATTTATTTTTGAAAATATATGAGAAAACTTTTTTTGATAATGTTTATTTGTTATAACTTTTTTACATTCACAGTTAATTAGCATGTATTCAATTCTATTTTCAGGATAATTTGGATCAATAGGTATGAAAATAGCTCCAGATTTCATAATTCCTATTAAAGATGTTATCATTTCTATAGATCTATCCATTATTATGGCAACATTTTCATCATAAACATTTTCTTTGGCTAACCTTGCAGCAATTGCAGTTGATTGTATATACAATTCATTATAAGTCATCTTATTTATACCATGTTCAATAGCAACTTTTTGAGGGGTTTTCTTTGCGAATTCATCAATTTCATTATATAGAGTGTTAATTCTCATAAACTATTGCCTCTCACTTTCTATTTTCAATATACTTTTTTAATTTTATTTATCAAATCATTAATTAATTATTGAATATTAATAAAAATACTATAGTTTATTTTCTAATTTGAATTACAATATGAAAAAAGTTAAAAAAATCAAAATACAAATGGTTTGTGAATTAGTAGCTGAATTTCCTTCTCCTAAAGGCAAAGCATACGTTCTCTGCGATTCGTAGTTTACTAATAAGGATGTTATAAATGCTTATTTCAAAAAGGGTTATTATCTTATTGGAGCACTAAAAACTAACAGAAGTTATCTATACCAAAGTAGTTAGTATTCAAGTTAAAGATTTTGCTCAATATATTGAAAAGAATGATGTTTGCTTTGTTACAGTAAACAATTCTAAATATTGAGTTTATTTTTATGAAGGAAACCTCAATGGTATAGATAATGCAGTAGCTCTATTTTGCTGCCCTGAAAATGCATTTAAGAAAGACGGAGCATTACATGAATTTATAATTGTACTTAAAACAATATTCCTATTGAAACTGTTTTAAAAACTATCAAAATTGCTTAGGGCGTAGTATAAATAAACACTGTAAAGATTTGTATCTAAAAATTCTCAACTATAGTTGTCATAATATACTAATGTTATATTAATTTGAATTTACTGTCAATATATTCTTCAAATTATCAGCATTAAAGATTAAAATAACAAATACTTACAACCCTTTTATGTAAAAGAAATGGGTATAGAAAACTGATCTATACCCTAAAATTACATATTAACTTAACTTTGTTGCAACTCCGTTACTGTCAAATCTATATCCATACAAATCAATATCGTGAATCATTGAGCCATCTGAATACAAACAATAATCCTTGTCATTATATTTTATCCATCCAGTTTGCATTGTTCCGCTTGAATTAAAGTAATACCATTTACCATCTATTTGCTGCCATCCTGTCTTCATGGAACCATCATTGGTATCCCCTAGATAATACCATTTATTATCTTGCAATAACCAGCCTGATTTCATAGATCCATCATCTGAACGGCCCAAATAATACCAATTACTGCCGTTTTTCTTCCAATCATAGAGCATCCAGCCTTCAGAATCAAATAAATACCAGGCACCATTTATTTTTTCCCATCCATTAGTTGTATAGCTTCCATCAATATGCCTGTACCACCACTTGCCATCTTTTAAAATCCACTCACCTGGTTTTGTTGCGTTATCAAGTAATGCACCTTCGGTAAATGAGTCAACATCGCATCCTTCGCTTATTCCGCTAATTGAAGCACTTTCTGTATATTGATGTCCTACTCTATTTGAAAAAAATGTGTCTGATAAATTCCATGGATCATTATTATAATTTGCTTCCCAAAAAGGCATATTCTTTATAGTTGCTTCAGCATCACTTAAATTATCTATAAAACTAGTATAGGTATATATACCTAATGTTAATGAACTTAACTTATTAAATGCAGTGATAAATCTAATGACATAGTCTGAAAGCCCACTAAAATTTGTCTCTACGTCCATCATAGGAACTAAATCCCATTCATAATCTTTTATTTTATTATAAAAATTCTGAGCTTGTGTTTCTGGGGTACTTGCACCAACTAAAAAGTGATAAGCCCCAACCTTTAATCCATTATTTTTGCTATCACTATAGAATTTATCCATAGTACTATCTTTAAAAGTTGCTCCTTCTGTTGCCTTTACATATACATACTTAACACCATCAGCTGCAACTTTACTAAAATCTATGCTTCCATTATTATTTGAAATATCTATTCCTTTAATATATGACATATTCTCAGTCCTTTCAACTTTATTATTTATTAAAAGTAACCTTGTCTGTCGTTCATTTTTTCTTATTTTAATGTTTCACTATCTGTAGTTGGTGATGCTTGATCTGCATTTGTTGAGATTTGATCACTTATACCTGTTGTACTAGTATCCACAACTATCCCTACCATTGTTAATATAGTTAAGATGCTATTAACAATTTCTGAATAATTACTAGGAATTATATTTAATCCTAGTTGTTGAACTAATAATGCTATTGCACTAGCCATGGCAACCCAAAAAGCTTTATTTTTTAACCTTGCTTTTAAGTCTAAACCTAACATTACTTATTCACCTCTCTTCTTTTGTAATACATAATATGAAAAAGGAATATTAATGGCTACATAAAATTAAGCTTACCTAACATTTGCCACAAATTAATTACATATTATCACTATTATGGTAATATTATATTATCCAATAATTAGGGGGAGGAATATAAATTGGTGAAAATGAAATTAATTAAAGGAATAACTTACTCATTAATTACAGCTTCAATATTAATGATTAATCCAATCGGTGCAAGTGCTTCATGGAAACAAAATAATATAGGCTGGTGGTATACAAATGATAATTCGTGGGTTACAGGATGGAATAAAATTGATGGAAAATGGTATTATTTTTACTCTGATGGCTATATGGCAAAGGACACATCAATCGATGGTTATATATTAGGTTCCGATGGTGCTTGGATTAACAATGAACCTACAGCATCAACTACTTCTTCCAATGAAAAGATTGTTAATATTACTGTTGGAACTGCTCAAGAATTTGTAAATGCCATAGGTTCTAATAAAAGGATTATATTAAAACCAGGAGTATATAATCTGTCAGATATTAACCAAATTAACAACTCAGATAATTCAGTATCCTGGGTAACTGTGGAAGACGGAAAAGAATTAAATATTAAAGGTATTCATAATCTGACTATTGAAGGTATGGATTCTGGAAAGGTTGAAATAAAGGTTTCTCCACGTTACGCTAACATAGTGAATTTTACTAATGTCAACAATATCACTATAAAAAACATTGTTGCTGGTCATACACCTTCACCTTATGAATGTAATGCAGGAGTACTTAAGTTTACTGCCAGCAATGATATATCAATAATTAATTCGGAACTATATGGATGTGGAAGTATAGGATTAAACCTATATAGTGTAAAAAATCTTGAAGTGTCAAACAGTACAATCGATCATTGTTCTTTGAGAGCAGTGCAAATTAGTAATTCTGAAGCTATTAAGTTTACAGAAAGCAAGCTAGTTAATCACGAAGCTTTTAGCAATATAATTATGGTAAACAGCTCAAAAAATATTGTATTTGAAAAATGCGAAATGACTAATAACAACAACTTTGGCTGGAGTTATATTGAAGCATTGGATAAATCAAATATATTACTAGATAAGTGTGTAATAAAAAATAACTCTGAAGCAGTAAATTCAGATATGAAATTTGATAAAACCTATTTCTTTAATACTTTAGATTATACCGGAATCAGCAATAGTACAATAACAATAAAAGATTCAGATATCAGTAATAATAAATGTGATTATTTTACTGATAATAACGATAGTGTAAAATTCGAAAATTGCACTATTAATAATAATTACTGGAAATAAATAACAAACAGCCCTAAACTTAAAATAGTCTAGGGCTTAATAATATATTAAAATTATGGAAACATCTAAAATTCTACAGTTATGCTTTCTATTTAACTTCAAAATTTCTAGTTGCTTTTACTATAGATCCTTTATCATCAATTTCAGCGAATATTAATACATTTACACATGCAATAGATACGATTCCTTGTGTCTTATCTTTACTATTTATCAATGTGTAATATCTATATCCAGAATCCTTAATTTTATCTTTGTAAAAATTGCTTAGGGATTCATCTGTTATTTTATCAGGATTATATGTCACGCTACATCTTTCACCTATTTCTTCGCCGGAACTATTATAAGCTTTATCTTCTTTTATTTCTTTCATATTTATTCCTGCATATTTAACGCTATCATTATAGGCATTTAAAATTCCCTTTGTAAAGCTACTATAGCCTACTAACGAAAATAATATCAATAAAGAAATCAGACTAATAATTATCTTTTTCATGTGCCATCCCCCTAGTTATTATAAGATAATTGTATATTATTTAATTATTTTGTCAATTAAACTACAAGCTAATTATGACTATTTTATTTAAATACAGCTTTTTCTTGCTAACAAGAGAAAAAATATAGATCAAACTATTAACATTCACTTTGGTTAATTAATAATTATTATTGACTAATAACCAAAATTTATATATAATAATTACAAAGATTAATTTCTCATTTTTCGAAATTAATTCCAGATATCTTTTCCCTGAAAATATATCATTTTTCAAATACTAAAATTACCTTTATACATTATTCTAACCTTCTTAGATATAAAATAATATATAAAGGTATAAGATTTTAATTCAAATAAACTACTAATTAAAAAGACAATACAAAAAAGGGTGTGGTAATATGAGTTCTAAAGAAATATTTGAATCAAGAAGATCTATTAATTTCTTTGATCAAGAAAAAAATTTAGATGATGCGCTGTTAAAAGATATCATAAATCTTGCTATATTAGCGCCATCAGCTTTTAATCTTCAACCTTGGGAAATAATAGCCGTTAAATCAAAAGAAGCAAAAGAAAAATTGTACAAGCTTTCGAGTAATCAGCCAAAGGTTCTTGAAGCTCCAGTAACATTAATCATCGTTGGAGATAAAAATGGATATGATACATCAAATCCTATATGGGATGTATTTCTTAAAATGTTCAATGGGGATAAAGAAAAACTAGCTAATACTCAAGGTTATGCTTATAGCTTATATGGTACATCTGAGGAAAGAAAAATAAAATTTGCAGAAAGTAATGCAGCTCTTTTGGCTATGTCAATTATGTATGCTGCAAAAGCTTTTGGAGTAGACTCTCATCCTATGAGTGGCATTGATTTTGATGGAATAAAAGAAGAGTTTGGCCTTGATGATAATAAGACAATTGTAATGACTATTGCACTTGGTTATTTAGACGAAAATAAAACTCTTTATCCAAGAGCATATAGAAAAAAATATGAAGAAATAGTTAAAGAAGTATAATTTATTTTTAGGAGGTACTGTAAAATGACTGAATTAAAACAAGTTTATAAATGTGAAATTTGTGGTAACATCGTAGAGGTTCTGCATAGTGCTGGAGGTACATTAACATGCTGTAATCAACCTATGAAGCTTAAATCAGAAAATACTACTGATGGGGCTACTGAAAAACATATTCCTGTAATTGAAAAGGTTGAAGGCGGAGTTTTAGTTAAAGTTGGATCTGTAGAACATCCTATGCTTGATAATCACTATATTGAATGGATTGAAGTTCACACTGAAAATAAAGTGTATAGAAAATATTTAAAGCCAGGAGAAAAACCTGAAGCTTTCTTTAAAGTTGACGAAGAAGTTCTATTTGCAAGAGAATATTGTAATTTGCATGGATTATGGACTGAAAAGAATTCTTAATATAAGTAAAATAAAGCAGGGAATCTTATAATGAAAGATTCCCTACTTTAATCTAATTTATTGGGCTATTGATTAATTAATTTTATGAAGTTTCTATTTTTCATTAATATTGAAATATATATACTTGACACCGTAAAGAATATGTTTATAACTGGTATCATGCAAACAATCAGTAAAGTTAATAGCTGTTTCCACTTTTCTTTATTGCCTATAAGATTTAAATTATTTTTATTTATAAATATTCTGAATAAAAATAGTATTAAGGCTAAGAAACTTAATCTTACGGATATTGAATATATATATAACATAACATTCACCTCTTTTAAATGTAAATTTTATCCACACTAATCTCTATTCTTATTTTATAATATTCTAACACAACAATCTACATATTATTATCTGCTTTTTTCCTGTGTTTAAGACATTCTTGTAATTTTCTAGCTAATGATTGGTAGAAAAATTCAATTTTTATGCAAATAATTTTAAGAAATTAAATATAACACTATCATAAATTTAAATATGTAATTTTACTTTCTTGACATTAGCTGAATATAATTTTGAATAAAAAAAAGAATGATTTACTAGGGTGAAATAAATCATTCACAATTTCTGGTTAATAATTATATTTAAAAAGGGGTAAATAATGTTTTAACTTCTTTACAATACTTATATTACACTAGAATTATGTCAATCATATGTCATTATATTATTTTTTCAAATTAATTGCTAAGTAATGTTTCTATTTGACTATATAATTCGTCTTTGCTTATTTCACCGGTATGATCTTCCACTATAAATCCATTTTTATCAATAAATAACGTTCTTGGTATAGATAAAATATTATAATTAATTGCAGCCATACTATCATTATCAAATAAGACTTTCATATTATAACTATTATCTTTTATAAACTTTTTAGCGGTATCCATAGTTTCTCTTTGTCCATCAGTTAAATTTACCATTAATACTACTAATTTATCTTGATTGTATTTGCTTGAGACTTCGTTAAAAGCAGGCATCTCTTCTCTACAAGGCGGACACCAGCTTGCCCAAAAATTTACCACAACTGGTTTGCCTATATAATCTGACAACTTCACTTTCTTAAGATTTTCATCATCTACAACAAAGTCTTTTTCCATGCTTTTTTCTTGCTTTATTAAATTCTTGAAATCTTTATTTTGAGTAATTTCAGTTTTACTTTTTATATTTTTCCCATTATATTTTGAGTTCAAATAACCATATCCAAAATAAGAAATTGTCAAAAATCCTGCAAAACCTATTGCTGCTATTGCTAACGCTAATTTTTTATTCTTCATAAAATCCTCCTAAAATGTCAACAAAGAAAGTACTTTATTTAAGAAACCTGTCATAATACAAATACCTACAAATACTAAAATTGCTCCAGATATTGTATTTATAATTTTATAATTTCTCTTTATAAAATTAAAGGTCTCTTTTATCTTGTCTATTAAGAAGGCGCATACTATGAATGGAATTCCAAGTCCAATACTATAAACTAAAAGCATAATAGTTCCCTTTATAATATCCTTGGAATTAACTGCAATCATTAAAGCTGCTCCTAAAAATGTACCTACACACGGTGTCCATCCTATAGCAAAAATCATTCCAAATAAAGTTGAAGATATGAACTTGAAGTTTTTTATTTCTACATTAAGCTTTAAACTTCTTTCTAAAATTGAAATTTTAAATATCCCTATATAATTAAGACCAAATGTCACTACAATCAAACCACTTATAATATTAATAATAGTACTTTCATGTTTTATAAAATTTCCAAAGGTGCCCGCTAAGGTTCCTAATAACGTGAATATTATTGTAAAACCTAATACGAATCCTAAAGAATTAATTATTGAATTATACCTGCTTTTACTTCCACTTTCTCCTGCAAAATACGATATATAAAGCGGCAGCATAGGTAAAATACATGGTGATATGAAGGTTATTATTCCTTCTAAAAATAATAGAAAATACTCCATTTTATACTCCTTAAATACCAGTTAAAAATGATTTTTATTTTTGTTCCAAAATATATACCTTTAGATATATATTATAAACGATTTTTCACTGTTTTTCAGTGATTAAATCACAAATATGGATACGTAATAAATATTAAATTTTCAGGGTATTACTTTCAATTTTTAATTAGCCTTGAATTCCTTTAGTATGATTTAGTAATTCTGATATGCCAGACTGCTCCCATACATCCACTTGACTAACAGCATCTTCTGGAGTTCTTCCCTGTCCTATAAGCACACCAGCTAATATATATTTCTGAAATAAATGTTCCAAATTAATACCTGCGTTAGCTTCTCCTAATGCATCATTTACTGCTGGAGTAATATATTTTATCCAATCATTAGGACTAAACTCATACGTTGCTTCAATTTCAGTTCTAGTTAACTCCACATTACTTCCTCCAACTACTCCAACTTTTGGAATATTTTTAAGAATCTTATCCATTCCATGACATGAATTAAATTCCTCAGTTAAATCTTTACCCGCTACAAGACCAAAATGTGTCCCCCCAGTCCAAACTGCTTCACTACTCAAATCATAAACTATGCCTTCAACTGCAGCATAAGCCGGTTTTCCATTGCGTCCATTATATTGTGCCAAGTCCTCTAGATTAAATTGTTTCTGTTCTCTATAATAATCATCTCCTAAAAGATTTCTAATTGTTTCAAAATCAAAGTAAATTGACATATATACCTCTAAAATATTTTTATCATTTAATTGTATTATCAGCATGATTTAAAAATGTTACTTAATTTAGTTCTCTTAAAATTATATTTCAAAAAATATTATTAAAATAATTCAGTAAAAAAAGGAGTGGGAATACTCAAAAAGAGTTTCCCACCCAAGAAACTAGAATGGCTTGAAGCAAACATTGAAATTTGCCCAACCGAATCTAGATATATTCAGTTATTCTTCACTAATAATTATATTATATAATTTATAAACATTCAAATTATATATAAGCTTTACCTTATAGATACGTATTTACTTTATTTTTTATATTTTCTTTAGGCATAAACCCAGCTAAATTTTCTACTGGAACCCCATCCTTAAATATAATCATAGTTGGCACTGCAGCTATTCTATATTTTTGAGCTATTCTACTATCCTTATCAACATCTACTTTAAAAAACTTTGCTTTTTCTCCCATTTCATTACTAACACCTTCAAATACTGGAGCCAACATTTTACATGGTCCACACCAAGTTGCAAAAAAATCTACAACAACAACTCCCCTAGTATTTTCAACTTCTTCTATAAATTCGCTACTATTTATTATTTTAGCCATATTTAAATCCTCCAAATTATAATTAAATTATTTATATTTTAATTATAATTTTATATTATCCTTATATCTGTGACTTAATCACATTAATAGATCTATGCAAGATTAAATTCTTTTTTCCATTAAAGTTTTCCTATTTGTAAATCCTAAATAAATATTTGTGGAGTTCTTTTAATCTTATTTTTTTCTCTTAACATTCTAGATACAATAAACTTTGGCCTATAAAGAATTTTCCTTGCATTTTTAGGACACTTTTTTACACAACAAAAACATCGAATACATTTTTCATTATCTATATTCAACGTGTCTTTATTAATTGCATTCATTGAACATAATTTCACACATGCACCACAACGATTGCAAATATTCATATCTGCAGATGGTGTTTTGGTAAATATCTTAGCACTATTTTTAGGCAAAACTTTTGCCATTAATGGTAATCTTCCTTCTTGGATATATAATCTTACATCATCTATATTTTCAAGTTTCTTCACTTTCTCTATTATGCTTCTTCCAAATGATTCTGCTATCTCCAAATCATAGTAATCTGGACGTCCCTCTTGTACTGGTACTTCTTTTGTAGAAAATGAATGTTCTCCAATAAATGAAGCCGCTGCTACTACTTTAAAACCCGAATTATTAGTTATAGTATTAATCTGATTTAAAGCTATACCTTCTCCAAAATTACCATAAACTACAACAAGTACAACTGGTTTTCCATTCCCTGCTAGGCTAATTAAGAATTCAAGTAACATTTCTGGAACTTTTTCCTCATAAACTGGTACCCCTATTATGACTATATCACTATCTATCACTGGGTTAAGGTTACTTCGTACATTTAAATTGGTTAAGTTAATTATTGTATTATTAACTTTGCCCATGCCTTTTAGAATAGAATGTATAACCTTTTTTGTTGTTCCTGTCGGCGAAAAATATATACTTGTAACAGAACTAATTATCATATTTATTTATCTCCTTGCTACCATTATAAATAGTGAATAATTAATTTTTTCATTATCAATAATTTTTTCATCTTGATAAAAAGTTTTTGATTCTATATCATAAAATCCATTACTAGCTAAGATTTTTTTCAATTTCTCTTGATCAAATCCATTATGTCCATCAAAATCTGGATATTCTTTATGAAAACTTCCATCCTCCTCGTTCAAATCAACTATACATAAATACCCACCTTCGTTAAGCAAATTATAAAATTTATTTGTTATTAATTTAATATCGTGAATATGATGAAGCACCATGGAGTTGTATATAACATCAAATTTTTCGTTCAGTTCATCCCCATTGACTATATCTAAATGTTGTGCAGCCATATTGTCTATTTTGTATGTATTAATTTTGCTGTTCAATATATCTATCATCCCTTGTGATGAATCAATAAGTGTAACTTTATTAAATTTGTCATAAATATTAAAACTTACAAGTCCAGTCCCACATCCAAATTCCATTGCTGACTTATTTTCATTATCACTAATTGATTTTATTATTTCCTCTGCCACTACTTTTGCTCTCTTAATTCTTTTTTCCGTATCCCAGTTCTTTGCATATTCATCAAAACTCATTTTTCCTTACTCCTTAAAAATATATTTTTATCGTATAACGGTCTCTGCCATAACCAAATTATATCATATTATGTAAATATATCATTGCATATTTTTATCCAAAATAATAAATTTTAATATAATTAAAGCAAAATAAAGCCTTAAAAAAGGCTTTACTCTATTTACAGATTCAAATTTAAAAACTCTTAGTTAATTAATATCCTTAACTTTACGTGATTTGTCACTAAAGATTGCAAATACAATACCAAATATCAATATAAAGCTAAATGTCTTAAATGTATTGTCATAGCTAACATAATTATTTAAAGATGTATAATTTATATTATTACTTAGCAATGTAGCTAATATAGCGACACCAAGAACCATACCAAAGGTACGTGAAACATTTGCAACTCCTGATGCTATACCTACTTTATCCCTTGGAGCATTTCTTACAGTAGATGCCATTAAAGGAGACATAGTCATTCCTATACCTGCTCCAGATATTAATAACCTCCACATTACATCAAATCGTGATGAATCAGCATTAAGAGTGCCAAATAAGTATACTGAAATTGATGTCAGTATTATTCCAGCTACAGCAAATGGCCTAGCACCAATTTTATTAGATATAGGTCCTGCAATTAGCGAAAATATGATCATAGCAATTGGCATGGCAATTATAGTTAATCCCGCATCAAGAACTGATAATTTCATAATACGTGTTAAAAAGAATGAAACCAAGAATGAACCTGCCATCATTCCAGCAGTCATAAAGATTA
Organism: Bacillota bacterium; assembly: GCA_021781745.1. Taxonomy (GTDB): domain Bacteria; phylum Bacillota; class Clostridia; order Clostridiales; family Clostridiaceae; genus Clostridium. The sequence goes on from JAJXWH010000010.1 coordinate 90,427, forward strand.
AAGTTATAGAAGCACTTGAGAAATATTTTGATTGTAAGAGCTGCATTGGCAGCATTGGCTCTTCAGAATTTAATTCAATAAATATAAATGCTACCATTGTAATTAAAGAGGTTGAGAATAACATTAAGGTATTTACTGACGTCCAACCTTTATCAGGTGCTTGAACCAATCCAAGTATCAAAGTTAGCATTGATATACTAACTGTTGTAATACCTAAGAAATCTATCTTTTTAGATGCAGTTTCGTCAAAAGATTCTTTTAAGAGAATTGCTGACAATATAAATGAAATAATTCCAAATGGCACATTTACAAAGAAAACTGCCTGCCAATTAAAAGCATTTGTTAGTATACCTCCCAACGCAGGTCCACATGCTGATGCACAGCCTCCAACTGCACCCCAAATGCCTACTATTGCTCCAAACTTTTCTACTGAAAAAATTTCAACTGATAATGGAATTGTTAATGGGACTATGATGCCTGCTGATAAACCTTGTATTACCCTTAAGGCAATAAGCATTTCAAGTGAAGTAGAAAATCCTTCTAGAAAAGATGTTATTGTAAATACAAACAATCCAAATAAAAATAACTTTTTACGACCAAATTGATCTCCTATTCTCGAAGCAGTTAAAATTATTACAGCAAGAGCTATATTAAAACCATTGGACACCCATGTTATATCCTGTACACTTCTATTGAAGGACTCTGCTATTTTAGGTAATGCTATATTAACTATTGTTGTATCAAGCAATGTCATAAAAAAACCTATTACTATAGCAATAAAAGGCAGCACTTTAGCATTTTTAGTTTTATTTTTTTCATTAATCATATTTCCTTCTCCTTTACTATTTACAATCAGTGATATAAATTTACATTCTTAATAGCATGTCATTTTAAAATTGGAATAACTATCCATATAAAAATATTAACTATCACGAAAGATTTCTCGCAATATTTTTTAGCTACTAAAAAATATCTTTAAAAAAATGTCCCATTATTCAATGGGCCAATTTTCTATTAGGCTATCTAAAAACGTATTTATAGTTTTAATCTCATCTTTAGATGAATTATTCAAATATTGTACTATCTTTTCGTATACTTCCTTATGATAGTTACTGTGTCCTAGATTTGCTTTTTCTCCTAAATCCGTCAATCTATAAAAGACTTCTTTGTTATTATCATTTAATTTGTATTGTTCTATAAGCCCTTTTTTTATGAGTTTATTTGTTACTTGGTTAACAGCGCCATTTGTAATACCTAATATTTTTGATAATTCGCTGGCATTTACATTAGAATGATTATTTATTGCTTCTATTGTATGAATTTCTGAATGGTATAAATTATGACCACTTCCATAATCTTGGGGCTTTTTATTTGTTTGGTTAATTTTATTTGACAAACGGACAACTTTTTCAATAACTTCTATTTCTTTATTCATTTACATCACCTAAGAATATTTTATAGCAGCTAAAAAATAATGTCAATATTTTTTAGTTACTATAAAATATTTTTATATCATTAAATAAATAATAATATAAAAATAGACCTAAAAGATACAATAACTAAATCTTTTAGGTCTTAATTTTTTAATATTCTGTTATTAGGATCAATAGGATTTCCATCTGCTTTTTCTACCCAAAATTTGTGTCCATGAAGATGCATTGGATGATGATTAATTTGTATTGTTCCAAATCTTATGCGTACGTTATCCCCTTTTTTCAGGTCTTTTAAACTCCACTCTTGCATTAACAATAAATAATCCTTATTAGCATATTGGCAATTATTTTCTTCGTTTGGATCCAAAATCACAAAGCCGCCAAGTAAACCTAACATATCTTGTCTAGCAACATTTACATGTGAGTGATGCATATGAGTTTCTGGACCATTAGTAACCTTAAAATGCAAGCTATATACCTATCCTGATATTAGCTTATACTTTATGAATACCATTTATGTTAAATAATACCCTTATCTACAAATAACTTGTATTTTCTTCCTTTTATCTTTATAACTTTAAATACTATAGTTCCATATATTGCTGCTAAAATTGAAGCAATCATAATACTCATTTTGGCCATAGATAATATAGTTGTATCTGCAAAGGATAACGATGAAACAAATATTGACATAGTGAATCCAATACCTCCAAGAACACTTGCACCATATAAATGTCTTTTAGTTACACTCGATGGAAACTTAGCAATTTTTAATTTTACTAAAATATATGAAGTTCCAAATATACCTATTTGTTTGCCTATAAAAAGACCAAATATAATGCCTAAACATGCTGGTGAAAATATATTACTTGAAAAACTATCAGCGTTGATTGTTATACCTGCATTTGCAAAAGCAAATATTGGCATAATTGCAAAGCTAGACCAAGGTGTTAAAGTGTGTTCAAGCTTATATAATATGGAATTTTTAAATTTATGAATATTTTCTCCAATTGGCAGTATCATTCCAAGTAAAACTCCAGCAATTGTTGCATGTATTCCTGATTTTAGAAGGCAAACCCATAAAATTAAACCTAAAATAATATAAATAGATATATATTTAACTTTTAATTTATTGGCTAATAACAGTGCAATAAAAACTATTAATCCCATAGCAAGAGCTAACCATGAAATCTGGCTATTATAAAATACTGCTATCACTATAATAGCTCCTAAATCATCAACTATAGCTAATGCTGTAAGAAATACAACTATTCCTTTAGGCGCATTTTTAGCAACTAAAGAAAGTATTCCAAGGGCAAACGCAATGTCAGTTGCCATTGGTATTCCCCATCCTGTTATAGTTGGCTCGTTATAATTAAATAATGCATAAATAATTGCAGGAACTATCATTCCTCCTATAGCTGCCGATATTGGAAGTATTGTCTTTTTAAAAGATTTAAGTTCCCCAAATACTACTTCTCTTTTAATTTCCATACCAACGACTAAGAAGAATATGGCCATTAATCCATCATTGATCCAATGAAGAATTGACATTGATAATGAGTAATCTCCATATCCAATAGCTACCTCTGTATGAAGTATATGCTCATAAACTTCAGCAAAATCAGAATTAGCTATTACAATTGCAGCAACAGCACAAATTAAAAGTATTATTCCACTAGAAGATTCACTTCTAAAAAAATATAAAAATGGGCTTAAAACTTTGTTTTTAATCTTATCTTTCATATCTCATATCCTTTCTTTTAATTAACTATTATTTAAATCCTCACTGAAAAAAATCCAACAAAAAAGAGTGGGAATACTCAAAAAAGAGTTTCCCACCCCAGAAACTAATTGCTTGAAAACAAATATAAATTTGTCCAACCGTATCTAGTTATATTTACTTTTTATTATCGTATTAATTATAGTATATATTATGATAATAATCAAGTATTCAAAAAATCTCATTATTAAACATAATATACTAAGCAACCTTGTTATAGACGCGTTTGGATATAATTGTTCTACACCAGGTCCAACAATAGTAATTAAGCAAGGTGAATGGATAAGTCTAACTGTAGAAAATAAATTAGATAAACCTACTGCCTTACATGTACATGGACTTTCAAAAGATGGTGCCCCTGACATAGAGCCATGTACACCTAAGATAATGCCTGGTGAATGTTTCACCTATAAATTTCTTGCATGGTAGGCTGGAACATTTTTTTATTACTCTACAATGGATGAACAGGCTGCCCAAGGTCTTATAGGCGCATTTATAGTTTTATCTAGCGATGAAGATAAAGAAAATCACTCTATTTTGTATAGAGATTACGTATTACTACTACAGTAATGGGAAATTCCTCAGCCTAAGATTGATAAAGTTTATCCAGGATTATATAAGCCAAGTAAATTCGATAAAAATCCAAACTTCTTTACCATAAATGGCAAGGCATTTTCAGATACTACGCCACTCTATACTAAATGTGGAGAAATAATTAAAATATAATGAATAAATCAATATAGGTAAAATTTTCATTAATACCGGTACGGTAACAGCTCCCAATCCACCTGCAATAATCTCTGTTACCACATTTATTAAATATCCATTGAATTTATTAACTAATTTCTAAGGCATTTTTGTTATTTTAAAAAAAGTACCGCAAATTAATCTTGTAGACATTGCGGTACTCAATTTCTAGTAAATGCTTACTAATACTTATTTTTTTATTGGAAAATATAATTCTGCTGTTTCATCTGTAATAACCTTAAACTCATATCCTTGGGATTTATAGTAATTTATTATTTTAGGAAGTGCTTTGCAAGTATTCTTATTCATATCAGTACAATGCAAAAGCAATATAATATTATCAAGTTTATCGCTTCCTTTTATAGCTTTCATATATAAATTATACGGTTGAATTTTTGGGTTTAATCCATCGCAGTTATCCAAATTCCAATCATATACTCGGAAATTATTATCATGTAATTTTTTTAAATAATTTTTACTTAAATGCTTGTAACTACCACCTGGGAATCGTATTATATTCGGTGCAACTCCAATAACTTCTTGAATTTCGCTTCGACAAAACATCATTTCCTGTATGAATCTATCTTCATTACAATAAATCTTTCTAAAATTATGAGTATATGTATGAAGACCAATACTGTGCCCTTCGTTGTATATTCTCTTTACCACATCTTCTTTATCTTTTATTTGACTGCCTATCAGAAAAAAAGTCGCTTTCACTTCATTTTCTTGTAATATATCTAGAACTTTGCTAGTTACTTTATAACTAGGTCCATCATCAAAAGTTAAATAAATTATTTTTTTATCCTCTTCTGCAATTACTTCACTTTCCATACATTGCTTATTATTCAATAGAATAGAGGATGTCATAGTACTGCTAATATTTTCATCAAATATAGGGATAATAAAAAATAAACTCATAAAACTTACTATAATATATTTAATATTATTTTTCATTTTTTTCCTCCTTAGTAACATTTATCTTGATTATATGTTTTCTTTATTTCTTATTGTTGACTTTTTAAATGCTTTTATTTATTCCAATTTTAAACACTTTTATTTAATATAAAAAACAATCAATGCATATTCATTAAATTTTTTCTAAAATTAATTTATATGTTACATTTTTAATTAAATCTGAAATGAATTAAGGTGATAGCAATGAAGAAAATTTTAATTACTGGCTGTAGTTCAGGTCTTGGACGTGAAGCAGCAATTACTTTAGCAAATAGAGGACACTATGTGTATGCAACAACACATACAAAAGAACAAGCAGATAAGTTAAATGTACTAAATAAGAAATATAATCTTCCTTTTGAAAGCTTTAAATTAGACATTTTATGTAAGGATGATCGGTTAAAGGTAACGGATATTCACATTGATGTTTTAATAAATAATGCTGCTATTGGTGATTCTGGTTCAGTAGCTGAAATAGACGTTAATAGTTATAGAAATACATTCGAAACCAATGTGTTTGCCCCAATTGAATTAACACAGTTAGTTTTACAACAAATGATTAAAAGAAAAGAAGGTAGAATAATTTTTTTATCCTCCTTAGCTGGACGTTCTCCTATCCCATTTCTATCTCCATACTGTGCAACTAAATTTGCATTAGAAGCCATAGGACCTTCTTTAAATGAAGAATTAAAAGAACTTAAGAATATTAATATTCCCGTAATTCTCATTGAACCTGGCAGTTATGCTACCGGTTTTAATCAAAAAAATATATCTAAACAATTTAACTGGATGAGAATTGATTCTTATTTCAAACAAAATTTAAAATTATTAGAGAAGAAACAATATGCATTCTTTAAACTGACTGAGTCTACTAATTTCAATTCCATAATTGATAAGTATATTGATGCTGTAGAAGATAAATATCCAAAGATAAGATATATAGCCCCTTCAGGTCAAGGTGCTTTTACAAAAATAAAAAATATATTATCTAAATTCTAATTCCATAAGGCAAAAAACTAATATATCATTATAATGTATTCTATTTATATTATGGTTATAAAATTCAACTTCCTTATGTTATGACAACTATTTGTCACAATCTTATACTAAAATATTATAGGAAAATATTTTCTACACAATTAGGGGGAAAAATTATGCGAAAGAAAAAAAATTTATTAATTATCTTTATATTGCCAATATTATTATCGATATTCATATTCTCTCATCCACTTTTTTATTATAAATTTTTTTATAAATACATTACTGTTATAAATAATGTTGTCTATGCTAGTTCACTTCCAGATGATAATTTCAAAAGTTCATATACTCCAAAAATTAAGTTTGAGGATAGACCAATAACAAAGGTTAGCGGTGTAAGTTTAAATATTCTAAATGAATCTAATATTACTAATGTGCCTATAATACTTAAGGCTCAAAGATATTACTTGCCACTTGATTTCATATGTTCAAAACTTAATTATAAACTTGATACTTCAGGAAATAAAATTTCAATATCTAACAGCGATAATACGATATCTTTAACTGAAAATTCTTATACAAAAAATTCCAGAACCGGCTCTCTTCGTGGTAATTTAGTAAATATCGAAAATACTAATTATATTTCAATTTCGGACATAGAAGAAATTTTTGATTTAATTGCTGTTTTTAACTTTAAAACCAAGAATATTAGTTTGCTTAATGATAATATTACAGCTCCTAAAGATTCTCCAGTGCTTTATAATGATAAGGTTGCTCTAATTAGATTAGAGGATTTCGGTAGTGGCGGCAATTATGCTGTGGATCAAAATCAAACGAAAGTAAAACTTATGGCTAATCTTCTTTATTCTCAAGAAATGAAATTCCATGTTAGCTGGATTCCTAGATTTAAGTCTCCTGCAGATAACATCGATAATGATTTATTAACAAACGATAGTATAGCAAATGTGGGCTTTGTTAATCTTTTAGATTATTTAATTAACAAAGGCGCTGAAATAGGTCTTCATGGATATACTCATCAGCATGGTGCTGAAAAAAGCGGGCCTGGTAATGAATTGACTAAAGATGTAAATAATACTGAAGCTGATGTAAGAGCCATAGTTGAAAATGGAATTGATACTGCAAGTGCTTTAAATATTCCTATTTCCTATTTTGAAAGTCCTCATTATGGAGAAACCGAACTTCAAAAGAGCGTTATTGAAAACTATTTTGAGTTTATATATGAACCTTATGATTATGCAGCTCAAAACATATATAACTTAGATGACCATAACTTATTTGTTCCAACACCTTTAGGATATGTTCATAATTCAGACCCAACATCTATAATTGATGGACTTAATGATGAAGACCCTGATAAGCTTCATAGTTTTTATTATCATCCATATGTTGAATTAAAATATATAAATTTTAATACTTCCAATAACAAGCTTAATATAATTTACGACGAAAATTCACCTCTGCAAAAAATAGTTAAAACACTTAAATCTGACCAATATACAACTATTCATATTGATGAGTTAAAATCTCACTAAACATAAAAATTTTAATGCCAGTTAAACTTATAATATATTGTCAAAGTTTAACTGGCATTAAACGTAATGCTTAATATTTATTTGATATCTGCTAACTACTTACTATATTTCTTAAACAAATCATCTAGAGCTTCTCTAAGAAGAAAAGCTTCAGTTCTGTCAGTTGCTTTTGAAAGCCTAGAAAGTCTATCAAGTTGAGTTTTAGTAAAATAATTAGATTTTAAAACCATACTTTCAGCCTCTGAAAGGCATATTCTATTCTTTCCTAATTCTTTTGCTCTAAATAGAGCGCTATCAGCTACTCTGAAAAGTTCTATAACATTCTTAGCATCTCTTGGATAACTTGCTACTCCAAAACTTAAGGTAAAGTAGACACTCTCTTCAGAATTTTCCTTTAATTTAAATGTATTATCTGATAAATATCGTCTTATTTCTTCCAATTCCATAAAACTTCTTTCAGCACCCTTTTTTACGAGCAATATATTAAATTCATCACCACATCTGCAAACCATGTCTGTGGAAGATAAATTATTATTAAAAATTGAAACAATTTTCTTTATTACTTCGTCTCCAGTAGAGTTACCATATATATTATTTAAGTTTTTGAAATCATCAATATCTGCTGATACTATACTAAAAGGTCCTTCATTATTTGAAATCAATTCTTCCATTTTTTCTATTAGTTCTTCTTTTGATCTAAGTGTGCTATCCATAAATAACCTCCATATATATACAATTAATTATGCAAATAATTATTTAACAAAATATACTATAACTTAATTATACTAACATCTACATATATATGCGTCAATATATATACCCTATAATGTTAATATAAAGATAAATATTTCTACTTTAAATAAAAAATTTGTATTCTTACGTCATATTTTTAAATATATTTGGCACAAATACCATTCTAGGATAATCCACAGTATTATTGTTATCTTGATTATATGCAGCCACAGTTACTGTATGAACTAAATTTTACTTTCTGCAGGTAATTTATTCATCACTTTACACACATATATATAATTATATTGTATATACATTGACATATATATGTAAAAATGATATGGTTATATACAGATACTAAAAATTATAAAAATAAAATAATACTATAGCGCTGAATCATATTGAGCGGGAGAACCATTTTTTTGGGGTGAATCTTATTATTAATAAGTAGGGTTAATTTTTCTTCAACCCGAATCCGTCAGCTAATCTCGTAAGCGTTGGAGAGAAGTTTTTTTGTATACTGCTAAGTATACTTTCTTAAGTATACTCATAATATTATTGGCCAATAAGCTGTAGAGACTTCTCTGCAGCTTATTGTTTTTGAAATTAATAATTAAAGGAGGATTTCTATGGTAAAAGTATGTTTGATTGGTCTTGGAAAGACAGGAAAGGAAATTGCTAAAATGATCTTTAAACAAAGGAATATGAAAATAGTATCAGCTATGTGTAGTCCTGGCAGTAAAAAAAAACATATGGATTTAGGCGAAATAATAGGTATTCAGGAAATAGGAATTAAAATTGAGGGTATTAATAAATTAGAGGAATGCTTATTACACTGCAAACCTGATGTTGTAGTCGATTTTTCAACACCTGAAGCTACCATAAAAAATTCTAAAATTATATGCCAAATGGGGATAAATCTAGTTGTTGGTACTACAGGTTTTTCAGAATCTGAATTTAAACAAATAAAAGATACTGTTACTTATAATAAAACTGGTATGGTTTATGCACCTAATATAACCCTTGGAGTGAATGTGTTAATGATATTAACAAAATTAGCATCTATTTTACTAGATAATTATGATTTCCAAATTACCGAAATACACCATAAGCACAAAAAAGATATTCCATCAGCAACAGCATTAAAGATTGTTAGTGAGATAGAAGACGGCTTAGTGTACTTGGGTAAAAATATTTCTGAAGAAAAGATTCCTATTAATTCAGTACGAGCTGGTGGCGTAGTTGGAAAACATGAAGTGTTAATTGCTGGTGAAAATGATAAAATTACAATTTCTCATGAATCCTTTTCTAGAAAAGTTTTTGCTGCTGGTGCAATTCATGCCATAAATTTCATAAAAGATAAAGTTGGATTTTATGAAATGAGTGATGTACTTAGTTTATCAAAGATTATTAATGATTTATACACTTCCGACAATGCAGCAACTAATAATAATTTCAAAGATATGATTGTAGCTGACATTCAAGCTAATTCTAAGCTTAGTAATTTATAAATACCTTAATATACTTATGTTAACGATTAAAGGAGTGATTAATTTGAAAAATTATAAAGACATTTCCTTATGGAAAAATGTTTCAAAAGAAGAATGGAATAGCTGGAAATGGCAAATTTCCAATAGGATTACAACCCTTGAAGAATTAGAACAAGTAATTCCATTAACAGAAGAAGAAAAAATAGGAGTAAAAGCTAGCCTCAAGAAATTAAAAATGGCAATAACACCTTATTATGCAACACTAATTGATCCAGATAATTACAACTGCCCAATTAGAAGGCAAGCTATTCCAACAGCTCTTGAAACAGAAATATCACAATATGACAGCAGTGATCCTTTACATGAAACTCTTGACTCCCCTGTCCCCGGACTTACACACAGGTATCCTGATAGAGTACTTCTCTTAATTACTCAGCAATGCTCAATGTACTGCAGACATTGTACAAGGAGGCGCTTTGCAGGCCATGAAGACAAATCATTATCCACCGATAATATTTTGCAGGCCATTGAATATATTAAAGCTCATGAAGAAGTAAGGGATGTATTATTATCAGGTGGAGATGCCTTGTGTGTTTCAGATGAAAAACTAGAATTCATACTTAAGAAGTTAAGAGAAATTACTCATGTTGAAGTTATAAGAATAGGAACCAGAGTACCAGTAGTTATGCCTCAAAGAATAACTGACAATCTCTGTAATATTCTAAAAAAATACCATCCAATTTGGATCAATACTCATTTTAATCATCCAAAAGAGATAACTGAAGAGTCAATGCTAGCCTGTAAAATGCTTGCAGATTCAGGAGTTCCTTTGGGAAATCAATCAGTTTTACTAAAAGGAATAAACGATTGCCCTTATATTATGAAGGATCTAGTTCACAAATTAGTAATGAATAGAATAAGACCTTATTATCTATATCAATGTGATTTATCCGAAGGAATTGAACATTTTAGAACTCCTGTTTCAACTGGCGTGGAAATTATTGAACTTCTACGTGGTCATACTTCTGGATTTGCTGTTCCAACTTTTGTGATTGATGCACCAGGTGGTGGAGGAAAAATTCCTATTAATCCTCAATATTTAGTATCACAATCACCTGAAAAATTAATACTTAGAAATTATGAGGGTGTACTATGTACTTATACTGAGCCATCGGATAAAACTCATGAATGTAAAAATTGTGGCATATGTGATAAGTTCAAAATAGATGAATATAAAGGATTAGAAAAACTTTATAGAGATGAACGAATTTGTTTAATACCAAAAAGTAACGTAAGGATGAAAAGGAGAGAAGAGATTAATGCGAGCCGATAAATGTGAATTAAATGATAACTATTATACTAAAATAGACCGTACTAAAGTATATGTAGATTTAACAAATAAACGTCTAAAAATAGTTGATTTAAATAATATCTCTCTTAAAAATCTTAAGAGAATAATTCATTTTGCATCAAAACTACATTTAGGCAAAATTATATGTAACTGTAATATTGATTTATTTGACACTTTCATAAATACAGGCTTTATCCTAGAAGGGAAAATTGATGGATATTTCAAAGGCATTGATGCGTTTTGCATGTCATATTTTATTAGCAGCGATCGAAAATTGTGCACTAACTTTTCCCAAAAAGATTTATTAGTAAAAGATTGTCAAGCAATAAAAAATACTTATGTACATCAGGCAAATAATCCAATATATACAATAAGAAATGCTACTAAAGATGATATTGAGGAATTAACTAAACTATTTTCCACTGTTTTTTTGACATATCCATCTCCTGTTTATAATAAGGAATATATAAAACAAACTATGAATGAGAAAGTTTTATATAAAGTCGCTGTCTATGCTGGCAGTATTGTTAGTGTTGCTTCAGCTGATATGGATAAGGAAAACTTAAATGCTGAAATAACTGATTGTGCTACCTATCCTGCATACAGAGGAAAAGGGATTCTATCAAATATTATATTCTCTTTAGAACGCAATCTTAAGGCAAAAGGCTTCCTTACTTTATATAGCTTATCAAGAGCTATTAACCCAAGTATAAATTTTATATTAAGTAAACACAATTACCACTATACCGGCAGAATGGTAAATAATTGCAACATTTGTGGTACCTTTGAGGATATGAATATTTGGGTGAAAAATATACACTCTAAATAATATTTATTCTATAAAAATAGGACTCATTAATATTATTGAGTCTTATTTTTATGCTATTATATTTTTCTTTATTCTCTATATAAAGAAGTATTGATACCTTTTGTAAATGAATTAGGCATTGCAAGTTTTTTGTTCAGAAGTAAACAAAATATTAATATCGAAAAAATTATATGAACCTTGAAAATATTCTTAAATATACAAATTCAATTATTGATATTATAAATCTTAATTTAAATTGCACAATGTGTAATATATTTTCTTAATATATTATAGTATATTATATTTTTCGAGGTGAGATTATGTATGAAATCCATAATCCTATTGCAAATTTTACTGGTAATGATGAATTAGATTTGGAATTACTACAAATAGGAATATCATTAGCATATATAGATTTATTTTCAATGATTTTAGGTCTTACTTCAGCTAAGAAAGCTATGAAGCTTATATTACAAAGAGCTATGCAAAGTCAGCAGAATAACCCGAGTCAGCAACAAGATTCAGAGCAGCAACCAAAACAAGAAAGCAATCAGAATAAACAACAACAAAATCAACAAAGCCAGCAAAAACAGCAGCAAAATACTCAACATCCAACTCCAAGTGAAATAGCAGCCTTTTCGAGTTGTCTTAGCTTATATGCAACTCTTCTTTATACTAGGATTTCAATTATTAGATTTAATGAAATATATAATAAAATTCAAGCAGGTGCCACTAATTTTTCAATTACTTCTAATCTAAATATAACTACTGGATTTATATATTCTGTTATAGGCTCCTTATTAAGAACAGCTGGAGCAATTCAACGTGTAGATGAAGAAGGAAAGCTAACTATTTTATAAATTATTAATTATAATTTAGTTTTTCATATTAACATATTGACATATATATTATAATATATATATATGTTGCATCTTCATATATTGAAGATGTAAATCAATTAATTTTTATATATAGCAATAATGGAGGCATAAAATTGGAAACAAAAAATAGACAAAATACTTATAATACCTTATTTCATTGGCATAATTTTAGGTTGAAACTTGTTTTTGAAGGAATAGGTATAGGCATTACTTCTGGTTTATTGATTGTGTTATACCGCTTAACACTTGAAAAAGCAGGAATTATCTTAGATGATATTTATAAATCTATATGTAATAAACCTATACTTATTCTTCCATGGATTCTAGCTCTAATAATCATCGGATATACTGTTGGATTAATGGTTAAAAGTGAACCAATGATTAGTGGAAGTGGAATTCCCCAAGTTGAAGGGGTTTTACTTAGAAAGCTTGATATGACCTGGTGGAGAGTAATACTCGGTAAATTTTTCGGCGGAGTTCTTTCAATAGGCGCAGGTCTTTCACTCGGAAGAGAAGGCCCATCCGTTCAATTGGGTGCTGCAATCGGACAAGGTTTCAGTAAAGTTTTCAAAAGGATAAAAATCGAAGAAAAATACCTTATTACAAGTGGTGCTAGTGCCGGACTTGCAGCTGCTTTTAATGCGCCCTTAGCTGCAACAATGTTTGCATTAGAAGAAGTTCACAAAAATTTCTCACCATTAATTTTATTGTCGGCTTTATCTTCTGCTCTATCAGCAGACTTTATAGCTAGTAGTTTTTTAGGCCTAAAGCCAGTTTTTAATTTTGGTGATCTTGCTCTGCTACCGCTTAAGTTTTACTTTTACATAATTATATTAGGTATTATTATAGGCGTTCTAGGAGTATTATTTAATAAAACCCTTTTAAAGACTCAGAATTTATATGCAAAACAAGCATGGTTAAAAAAAGAGTTCAGGATTATAATTCCTTTATTAATTTCCATTGCCTTTGGAATCCTACTTCCACAGGTTTTAGGTGGAGGTCATGAACTTATAACCTCTTTAACATCTGGAAATTTTTCTTTGAAACTATTAGTGATTATTCTTGTTATGAAATTTTTATTTACTATGGCAAGTTTTGGTTCTGGAGCTCCTGGAGGGATATTTCTTCCCCTGTTAACTATTGGTGCTTTAATTGGAAATACATACGGAGTAATACTTATACACTTTGTTCACTTTGATAGTATGTATATTAGTAATTTTGTTATACTCGGTATGGCTGGATATTTTGCTTCCGTAGTTAAATCACCTATAACAGGAACTATATTAATTACAGAAATGACAGGTTCCTTTAATCACTTACTATCTTTATCTATTGTTTCTATAGTTGCTTATATAATTGCAGATGTTTTAGGTTCAATGCCTATTTATGAGTCACTACTTGAAAAAATTCTAAAAAATAAAGGCGAAGAAGTTTCTATAGGAAACAAAAAGAATAAATCCATTTTAGAATTTCCAGTATGCATGGGCTCAAAATTAGATGGAAAACAAATTAAAGAAATTAAATGGCCATCTCGTTGTTTGCTAGTCGCTGTTAAACGAGGTGAAGAAGAAATAATTCCAAAAGGAGATACTGTTATTTATCCTGGTGATTATTTAATTGTACTTACCAATGAAGATAGAGTTTGTAAAATTGCCGACACATTAACATTAATGACTGAATGCTCTGATATACTAAAGTAGTATCTGATATCTATTTTATCTTACTAAGAAAAATAAACAAGTGCGATTTCTTAATGTAAATCCACCTGTTTATTTTTTTATAAAATGAGCGTTACTTGTATTTATGACTTTCTTTTAGTTTATGTTTTATATACTTCAATGATACTAGTATAAAAATATAGTTTAAAATTTAACTTTCCATAATAATCGCTCAGCTCACACATTTAACCTAATTTTCCATTTGGATGACTAATTACCGAATAAGAATAATGATTAAAAACACAAAAACGCTCCCTGTAAGTAAGGGAGCAATAAATTCGGGTGAATTCTTTCTTAATTATATGAATATTTAAAATATATATTCAAAATAAAATATCGTTCATATTACATGTACTCATTTTTTTCATTCTTGACAAATTAGAAATCTCATTTTGCTGCCATCGCTCAACTATTTCAATAGCTGCTAAAGGTCTATTCCAAACCAATAAGTATTCCTGACAAAATTAATTTTCGAAAGAATCGTACTGTGATAATGTATATATATGATGAGCCAACAGGAAATCCTTCTCTAATTGCTTTATAACGTTCCATCTCTCTTGATTCTCTATTTATAGCCTCACTAACACCAGCTATATATGAATCTGGCATTATTAGCTTTTCTTTAGGATTACGTTAAACGCCAATACCTGAAAGCTCTTTATACATTCTTCTAAATAGTGTTGCGTTTACACGATCATCCTGTATGATATATAATTCGTTTAAAATTAATTAAACCTTTGTAGTATTACGCGGATTTTCAAAACTTGGTGGTGTTGGCTCAGGATTATCAAAGTATCTTCCAGGTGTTGATAAATCAAAATAAAGCTTAGAGTCTTGAGTTACACCAAAATCTTTATTTGATCCAGCATTTTTTACTCTATTTAAAGCTTCCCTAAAAAGTGCATTATGAGCTTCTTCTCTGTTTAATAGAAAATCTATAGTTTCTCTAACATATTTATCATTGATTTGACGATGGAGATATTCATATACAACTTTTGCTCTTTGCTCTGATGCTATATTTGATAATAAGTCAGCTGCTATGTCGCCTGTTACATTTACGTAATCCCCTGTAAAAGGATGTCCAGATGAATTTATAAGACTTGGTGCAAGTCCTGTCAATGTATGTGTTTCAATTTCACCTGCAACTGTTTTATTATAATCTACTTCATGGCCATTCAACAAATTTATTGTTTGCGCTACCATTTCCATATGACTTAGTTCTTCTGCTCCAATGTCTAGAAATAAATCATGTATTGCAGGATCTTTTATTCTAAAGCTTTGTGATATATATTGAAGCGCTGCCTTAAGTTCACCATTTGGACCTCCAAGCTGTTCCTGCATCAATATAGCATATTGTGGATTTGGTTTTTCAACCTTAACTTCTCTAAGTAATGGTTTTTCATGTTTAAACAATATATTTCCCTCCTTATATAATCTGAGAATTTACAAAGTTAGTATTCTACAAACTTTTAATTATTATTCAATGCACAATTTAAAAATTGCTTATTACCAACTGTCTTCTTTAATCATAAATGTAAACTTATTGTGCTATATACATTTTAAAATAAATTACATAATAGATTAATAAATATAAAAAAACAGCAGAGTTTATGTATTTAATGTTATATTAAACATTTATATCTTCAATTTTCCTGATATAAATATAAAAATTAAAGATAAAATATATTCGTTAGGTAAATTTCTAATACCTAATTATAAAATCAAAAAAATTTGTAATAGTGAGAGGAGAATACAATTATGACTTCAAGCAATAAAAATAAAGATTTAACACAAGGCAGCATGACAAGTTCTTCTAGCTCTTCTAACAGCTCTATGCAAAACTCTTATGAAAATGGCTTTGATGGTGACATGCAAGAAGCTAAAAAATACAATGAACAAATGGGATCTGCTTCAAGCGGCATGACAAATTCTTCTAACTCTTCTGGTGTAAGCAGCATTGCAAGTCCTTCTGGTTCTGTTGACCACTTGATATTAAAAAATAAGACTAATGGATAGGAGAATTATTTTGAGTTAAACCTGAAAATACAAAATAGTCTGTGTAAGCCTCATAGATGTAGAATATTAACTATCTAATAAGGAAACACAGACTATTAATTTCGTTCAACATACAAACCAGATAAATAGAAATTTGTAGGAATTGACATTGCATAACTGTTATTTGCAAAATATAAGCCCGGTTCACATTCCAATCTATTTATTGTAAACAAAATAAAATAATTAAGTTCAGTTATATCCATTCTATATTTCACAAAATAGACAATAGCATCACCATTAGAAATAAAAAAAGGAATTGAATATTTTGTCTGAGAAGACTGAGCTGCTCCTGATTGTTGAGACTGTCCAGACTGATTAGTATTTCCTGTTTGTTGTGATTATTGTGCTGCTCCTTCTTGCTGTGTTTCTCCACCTTGATTAGTTTCTTGATTTTTATCAGACTGTTCGTCGGATTTCTTAGAGGCTTTAGATTTACTCTGGTTCAGCTTCCTTATTTTCTTCTTCCTTCTTGAAATCATTTCTTTTACTAATTATTTAAGGTGATTTTCATATTCTTCTACCATATTTTTTACTTTAAATCCATTTTGCCTAGAAGAAAGATTTCCTGTATTAACATTTTCTTGATTAGGAATTCCAATTTCTGAAGCAATTTCAGTTCTTATACGATTCAGCTCTTGTTTTTCTTTTGATGTTAATACTGTATTTTTTGTAATATTATCTGAAGACATATTCTTCAAACCTCCCCTATTAATATAAATTTTCTTTTCAATAATATATTAACCGCTCTAATAAATTATAATCTCTTAAATTATTAGTAAAAATTCTATAAATACATCTCATTACCTAACTTTAGATTAATTTCAATTTACTCGTTATATTATTTTAATAAAATCACACAAATGTAAATATTATAAATAAAATTGCTGAAATCACTATTGAAGCAATACTATATGGTAAAATTGTTTTAACATGTTTCATAAGAGGCACTTCTGCTATAGTAGATGAAAGAATTGCAGTTTCTCCAAGCGGAGATGCGTTATCTCCAAGCGACCCACCAGCAAGAACCGCTCCAACTGCTAAAGGCAAACTAACTTCTGCAGTTAATGCTAAAGGTATAGCCATAGGCATAAGTAATGCCCATGTTCCCCAGGCAGAACCCATAAAATATGATGCAGCACATCCAATTAAAAATATAACAACAGGTATCAATATAGCAGGCACTTGTGGCCCAATTGTATTTGTAATAAAATGAACAAAACCTAAGTCTTCTATGATGCTAGATAGCCCCCAGCTTAGTATTAATACTATAATTGGAGGCATCATTTCATTCCCACCTGATAAAAAATGACTTTCTATTTCACCCATGGGAATTTTTTGAAATAAATAAAAAATTGTCGTAATTACAACTGATACTACTCCTGAAAGTAGAATTGATTTTTCAAATTCAGCATTCATTATTTCCCCTAAAAATCCTATCCCTTTACCCTGACCGGTATACCAAAAGAAAAAGAACGTAGTTATTATAAGAAGTCCTAAAGGAAAAATTAAATTTAATGGACGTGGTGGTACTTTCTCTTCAAATTCACATTGCTCGTGCGCCTCATGTCCATGACTATCTCCTTCATTTATTTCTTTTGTATTTACTGATTTATCTACTACTCTGTCAAATCTTAGGTTGAAAAATATTATTCCTATGCTCATTATTATCATAATGATTGCATAAAAATTAAAAGGAATGCTTTTGATATATAAACTATAAGCTGATTCATTTATGTTAGACTTATTTAAAGCTGAATTAATTACACCTATTATATATCCTACATATGTTGTGCCAAAAGGAATCAGTATAATTAATAAGCAAGAAGTTACATTTACTACTACAGCCAGTTTTTCTTTGCTTCCTTTTGTTTTCTCAATTAATGCTTTTCCTACAGTTCCAGTTGAAATAGCATGAAAACAACAATCAATAAACGTGAACACTGATACAATCCATACGCTTCCTAATGCTCCTTTTTCAGTTTTTATATACTTATTTGCTGACTCCGAAAAACCTTTTATTCCTCCTGATAATTTCATTATTTCCCCAAAGGCTCCAAATAAAAATAGAAACATTATTATATATGTACTTTCTTCATTGGCTACGGAATTAACTAAATGTTCAACAGCCACTATGCAACCATTTATTATGTTTCCTCCAGCTAAAAGAATTCCACCTGCTAATATACCAACAATGAGTGAAGAAATAATTTTCTTTGTTGTCATTGAAAGTATAATAACTATAATTGGTATAAATAGTGATATTAGTCCCTGACTCATTTTACTCTCTCTCCTTCTAAAAAATCTACTTATTTATTATTTGTAGAAAAATATTTTTGATGAAATAGTAATACTAAAGTTATAGATCCACTATCTATTCAGCTTTTTACGCAATTTTATTAAATCATTCGATTCCATATTTCCCATCTTTCTCATGATTATTCTTAGATTTTCTTGATATATGCAATTTTTTATCACCATATATACCTCCATAAAATACTTCTGCGAAATCTTTAATATTCTGTTTTTGCAGCTCACTTTTAATCCAGTTCTTATCTACCCCTGCAGCTTTTAGGTTCTCTTCAATAAAATTTCCATCTATAATGACATCTTTCATAAGCCCTTCACTTTCAGTTTTAATATTCATCTGTGAAGCAGTAACTGGCTTTTTCTCAGCTTTAGTAAGCACTGATAACTTCCCATCTGTCTCCATTAAAGCAAATTCTACATCAGCTAAACTAAAAGCATTCTTTTCTCTCATCTTCATCATTAACTCGTTAACTGTCATTCTTGTATTCTTCATATTTTCTTCTACAATAGCTCCGTTCTTTACTAAGGTTACTGGTTCAGAATTAGTCAATTTTCTTAGCTTAAAGCTTTTAATATTAAGATAAGCAATTCCTATGCTTAACACTGATATAATTACTAATGCTATCACAGAAGAAGGTGAAGGATTAGATGCATCTACCATTACATTTGCTACTAATGTTCCCATAGTTACACCTACAACAAAATCAAAAAATGTCATTTGAGATATAAGTTTTCTTCCCATAATCCTTGCTAAGATTAATGCAAAAGCATACGCTAAAATTGTCTTTATAACTGTATTAATTACCAAGTTTGTCATTTAAACATTACCTCCTAATTATGTCTAGTATGCAAAGTTATTATTTATTGCATAGATATTTATAACTTATATGAGCATTTACATTAGTATGCCTCTTAAACTTCAAATCTATTAAAAGATAATATTTAATTAAACAATTTACCACTTACTTATTAGGCAAATTAATAAGGGTAGACTGAATATTTCTATCCTGCCTACCCTATTGGCTAGTATTTTGTGCAATTTAGCCAAATGTATCATATCATATTTATAAATCACTATTATAAATAATTCTTCTTTATTTCATTAGAAATTATTCAATCTTTCACAACCTGATCTTCTACTCAATAACACATACAAAAAAATCAGCTTTAATTTGGTATATTTTACTTTTAAGTAATTTATCCTATAAGTTAATCTATATACTTTTCGCATATTAAGAGTATGAATCGCTTAAGGCTTTATATAACTATAACCTTCCATTTGTTTTTCTACTAATTCTAAAACACCAGCAGGAACAATATTTACAAAGGAATTTATATCTTCCTTTTTCAAACCAAAACCTTTTAAAGCATTATTACATGCTGCAAACTTAATTCCTTTAGTATTTAACTCTTTCATAAAATTGGCAATATTTAAGTCTGTTTCTTCAGTTGGAGCGTTGTATGATTTCACTGCTTCAGCATTTGCTAATACTTCAATATAAAACTTATTATTACCTATAGCCTCTAATAGATTACTTACATTTTTCAATACTAAATTCCATTTACTTAGTTCATCTACATGAAATATAACTTTATATTCCATAATAATAATTACCTCCTTTAAGAAAATACTTTAAACTCCACATGCAAGATTAGTTTTTCCTAACAATATGAATATAATTCTTAAACTTTCTATATCTTTATTATAGTTTTATTCTCTTTTTATCTCTGTAACTTAATTATTTAATAAAGATTTAATTTCTTTATCCAATTCGACCTTGGTTATTTCCCCCATATGATCTCCAACAATATATCCATTTTTATCAATAAACAAAGTTCTTGGTATAGACTCAACATTGTAATTCATTGAAGCACTACTGTCTTTATCATATATGACGTTCATATTATAATTATTATCACTTATAAACTTTTTAGCAGTATTTACAGTTTCCCTTTGACCATCAGTCATATCTACCATTAAAACAGTTAACTCATCTTGTTTATATTTGCTTGAAATTTCATTAAATAAAGGCATTTCTTCTTTACAAGGTGGACACCAGCTTGCCCAAAAATTCACAACGACTGGTTTTCCTATATAATCTGATAATTTCACTTTGTTAAGGTTTTTATCATATACAATAAAATCTTTCTCCTTATTTTTATCTTTATTGCTTGAATTATTAGAATTTTTGCTTTGTGAATTATTTCCTTGACTCTCGGCACTTTTCTGGCTATACGATGGACTTAATGAATTATATCCTATATAAGCTACTACCAAAAACCCTACAAAACATATTATTGCTATAAACAGCTCTTTCTTATTCATAAAAACCTCCTATATTGTTAAAACTGAAAGCAGTTTATTTAAATACCCAGTCATAATTGAAATTCCTATAATAATAAGAATTATTCCGGATATAATATTTATAATTTCGTAATTTTTCTTTATAAAATTAAATGTTTCTTTCATCGTATCGATTAAAATAGCGCATATAACAAAAGGAATACCAAGTCCAATACTATATATTAAAAGCATTATAGCTCCTTTAAGAATATCTTGAGACTGAACTATAATTTATAGGTTTAATAAATAAACTTCTACTATACTTATTCGATTATATATTATAACTGATTTACATACTTTTTTATGTGATTAAATCACATAAAGAAAGCGCGTACATAAAAAAATCTTAAGAGGAATTTGAATACATCCTTAAGATCTTTTATTAGCTAACCACAATTATTCTAGATTTTTATATTCTATAAATATTTTGTAACAGTTATTTATTTCAACTCATATTCTTAAATGTATAAGTAAAATAACAAAAACTTTAAACATATAAAAGAGTAATTACAAGAACCAGACAAGATTTTACTGCTTATATTACGAAGTTATATTGCTTGTATAATATAAAAATAAAGAAGTTTTTCTTATGGTTATTACACCAGATATTCAAACACTTAAGTTTAAAATGTCTAAGGGAGTAAAATATTTTGAGTTATTTGCTGAAGAAGTAGAGCAAGAAATATTGCCTGGTGTGTTTATTAAGGACTGGGGATACAATGGCAACATACCTGGACCTACCATTAAAGTATGCCCTGGTGACTTTGTAAACATCAGAGTTTTTAATAGCTTACCTGAATCTACAAGTATTCATTAGCATGGACTTAATGTACCAAATGACATGGATGGTGTTCCTGCAGTAGAACCTTCACCAGAAATTAGACCCGGTGATTATTTTGACTATAGATTTAAAATAATTAATCCGCCTGGTACCCATATGTATCACGCACACGTTAATGTCATAGCCATCAAGCTAATATCGCCAAAATATGTTTTATGATATAATTCTTAGGATATTTATTAGAAAGATGGAATTTATAATATATGCATAAAAAATTAAAGAACTTAATAAGAAATACAAAAGAAATATTTTCACAGGAATTTTTAGATAAGATTGCAAGAAAAACAGGCTTTATTAAAAGAAATGGTAAAATTGATGCAAGTACATTTTTAGCTTTTAATATTTTTTTAAGTCAGGAAATGTGTAATAAATCTCTGGCAACTTTATGCGGAAAATTAGCTGCAAACTATGGGATATTATTATCTCCGCAAGCTCTTAATGAGCGGTTTAATAAGGAAGCTGTTGAATTTATGCAGAAACTTTTTACTGAAATGATACTTAATCAAAATGAGACATTAAAGAAACATAGAAATAATTTAAATTTTAAAAGAATTCTTCTTAACGATGCAACTGGATATTCATTACCAAATAAATTTTGTGATGAGTATAAAGGTTCTGGTGGATCAAGTTCTAAATCTGCTATAAAAATACAGCTCCAATATGATTTATTATCAGGTAGTTTTTTGTGTTGCGACTTTTTTAGTGGAACAGTTACTGATTCTAGCTATTTAGAATTAATGGATGCTCAAACAAGACCTGGTGATCTTAGATTAGCCGATTTAGGATATTATAAAATAGATTACTTGAAAGAAATAGATTCAAAGAATGCATTTTACATATCAAAATTAAAAAGTGGTACATCCTTATACGAGAAAAATCCAGATGTTAAGACAAGAAAAGATGGCTCTATAATAAAATCAAGTGAATATAAAAAGATAGACATCTTTGAAATTATAAAACCATTAGCCGATGGTGAAACAATTGAACTCAAAGATATCTATATTGGTTCCAAAAAAGAACTCAAAAACAGGTTAATTATAACTAAATTATCAGAAGAAAACAAGATGAAAAGAGTAAAAAAGCAATTAGATAATGTTAGGCCTAATAGAGGAAAAATAAATGAGAGAAATACAGAATGGACAGGTGTAAATGCCTATATAACTAATATTTCAGAAGATGTTATTACTACTGAGCACGTACATGATATATATTCTTTAAGATGGCAAATAGAAATAATGTTTAAAGTTTGGAAATCTATTTTTAATATTGCAAAAGTAAGAAATGTAAAAATAGAGCGATTTAAATGTTTCTTATATGGAAGATTATTAAGTTTGCTTTTAGCATCTCAAATAGTATTCACGTCGAAAGCGATTATTTATGAGGAAAGCGATAAAGAAGTAAGCATATTGAAATCATTTAGTTTAGTAAATGAATATTTTATTACTCTTAAAGCAGATGTATTTAGAAATGAATTTCAAAAGATCCTATTTTTTTATAATATTCTAAATACAATTCGAAAGCTTGGCATCAAGTGCAAGAAAAAAGGTAAAAAGACAGTAAATTCTATACTTAATTTCCTCAAAATAAGTGAATATGAACTTGAAAAATTGACAATATAATCAAGTGATATATATGAATTAATTCAATATATAGGAATTTTTCCTGTGTGTTCTATTAAATATACCTATTTTTAAGCATTTTCATGAAGTTTTTATCTTAAAATACTATTTATGTATATTTTGTTTTCCAGTAAGCATAAAAAGGCTTCTGTAATGTATTTGTTATATTTTGTATAAGTTAGCTTGATGGCTATG
>JAJXWH010000011.1 GCA_021781745.1 Bacillota bacterium
TAGTTAAAGGAATTCTTTCACCTTTTTCATCATTTTTTATAATAATAAATTGTCCTGGCTTTGCAGATTTTGCCACTCTTGGAGCTTCTATATCCATTAAAAATATATTATTTGTAAGCTCCCTTTTGTTAACTATCTTATACATTTATTTTCCTCCTAATTTTTTACCAAGTAAAACTTAATTCAGATGAGGTTTAATCCCCATCTGAATCTTATCTGAACTATATCTTTGATAGTTATCTTATAAAAGATTTTTATCCGGTGTTACTAATATCTTAACATGCTTCTTCTTTTCTGGACCTGTTAATGCACCAAAGCCTTCTTCTACTATGTCGTCTAGATGTATTTTCTTTGTTACATATCCGTCTGCTTTTATTCTTCCATCTTTCATTTGAGCCATAGTTGCTGGGAATTCATGTCTGTATGCTAATGTTCCAATGATTTTCTTCTCAGTAAATACTAACACGTTAGGATTAAACTTAACATTATCTTCCCATATGCTAGTTACAACTAAAGTTCCTTCAAACTTTAAGCTATCTATACCTGTATCAAAACCTATTTGAGCTCCTGTAGTTTCAAATGCCACATCAACTCCTAATCCGTTAGTAAGCTTCCTAACTTCCTCTGCTATATTTACTTCATTAGGATCTAATACTACATCCGCTCCTGCTCTTTTAGCATACTCTTGTCTTATAGATTTTCTTTGTAATACTACTATTAATTTTGCACCAGCTGCTTTTAAGCACTCAATAGTTGCAAGTCCTATTGGACCAGATCCTAGTACTAACGCAGTATCACCTGTTCTAAATTTACCAATTCTAATTGAATGCAATGCTACTGCCATTGGCTCAACTAAAGCAGCTTGTTCATAAGACATTTCATCTGGTATCTTATGTACGAATTCTTCTGGGAAAACTGTATATTCAGCAAGTCCTCCGCCACTTCCACAAAGTCCGTGAAATCCTAAAGATGAACACAAATTATATTTTCCTTCTAAACATGCCGGACATTTTCCACATGCAACTATAGGTTCAACTATTACTCTATCTCCTGGCTTAAAATTAGTTACACTACTACCAATCTCCACTACTTCTCCTGAAAATTCATGGCCTAAAACTACAGGGGCAGTTGTCCCACTTAATGGATGAGGTTGTGCAACTGGTATAAATATTGGTCCTCCTAAGTATTCATGTAAATCTGATCCACATATTCCACACCATTTTACTTTAATCTTTACACCATCACTTGTTACTACCCTTGGTTCTTCAATCTCTTCAACCCTAACATCTTTCTTTTCGTACCATAACGCTGCTTTCATATAAAATCCTCCTAAAATATTGTTAATTTCTTCACACATCTTCTATTACGCAATATACGTGCCAAAAAACACAAATATAACTATCTAATTATATTTTTTTCTTTAATATATTTATATTGCTTGTTTTATCTGCTTTAGAATATAATTAGGAATTTTCACAAACTTTGAGAGAAATAAAAATTGTATCAAAATGATACGTTTTATCTTCTCATTTTGATACATACTTATTATAATTTCTCATTTTGATACACTAATATTATATGTTTTTATCTTTCTATATAAAGTCGCTCTTCCTATGTTTAGTAATTTTGCTGCTAGCTGAAGATTACCATTACACTTTTTTATAGCCTCTCTTATGGCTTTCTCTTCTAATTTATCAAGTGGTACTATTTTTATTTCCTCTATTGAAGAGTCTACTTTATTTATATTTCTATCTATACTGTTATAATATAAACAATCTACATTCATAATTTGATCTTCACTTAAATAATAATCTCTTTCAACAACATTTTTAAGTTCTCTTATATTACCATCCCAATCATATTTTTTTAATTCATCTATATATGATTGTTTAACACTTATACTTTTATTTCTATTTTTTATATTTAACTTTTGTATAAACTCATTTACAAGCAAATCTATATCTTCTTTTCTTTTTCTAAGTGGAATTGTTTTTATTTCCATTACACTTAATCTATAATATAAATCTTCTCTAAAATTTTGCCTGCTTATTTCATTTTTTAATATTCTATTGGTAGCGCCAATAACTCTAACATCTAATTGCTTCTCATAAGTTCCACCGACTCTTACAATCTTTCCATTATCCAACACCCTAAGGAGTTTGCTTTGAATATCTAAAGGTAACTCTCCAATCTCATCTAGAAATATTGTTCCTCCATCTGCTAATTCAAATTTACCTGGATGACCTTCTTTTGAAGCGCCTGTAAAAGCACCCTTTTCATATCCAAACAATTCACTTTCAACCAATTCGCTTGGAATCGATGCACAGTTTACTGCAACAAAAGGTCCCCTTGCTCGATTACTGTAATTATGTATTGATTGTGAAATTAATTCTTTACCAGTACCGCTTTCTCCTTGGATTAAAATATTGCAGTCACTTTTTGCAGCCTTTTTAGCAAAACTTATCATATTTTTCATTTCTAAATTATTTGTCATTATATCTTTAAATTCATATTGGGCTTTGTATCCTGCAAATTTATTTACTAGTTTGTGTACCAATTCGACCTCTGTAAAAGTTATTACCATACCACTATTTTTCCCATTCTTATTTAATGGAACTATATTTATAACACATTTTATTATGTCATTATTTATAGAAAAATCCCATTCTAAATTATGCAAAAATTTGTTTTCCTCTTTAATTAGTTTATGAAAATCAATGCCATTTAAAACCTGATTAATATCTATATTCATTGCTTCCTCTAAAGATATGTTTAAAATTTTTAACGCTCGTCCATTTATTCTTTTTATCTTCATATGTTCATTCATAACTATCATACCTTCTGATATTGAATCAAAGGTTATATTAAGTAATTTATAAGAAATGGATAACTCCATTTGTTTTTGTATTGATTGAGCGGCAGCAGTTACTATTCCAAGTGTATGAGAGTGGGCATTATAATAATTTCCTGACATATTTATGCATCCAATTAGATTATCATCTTCATCATAGATTGGTGCTGCGGAACATGTCCAAGAATGTTGATTTGCTCCATAATGCTCTGCTCCAATAGTTTGAACTGGCTTATTAAGATATAAAGCCGTTCCAATAGCATTAGTTCCAACTACTTTTTCCGACCACAATTCACCTTTCAGAAAATTTAGCTCCTCAACTCTTTCCATTATATCTTTATCACCTATTAAATCGATAATGTATCCATCTTTATCTACTAAAAATAAAGCAAATCCTGATCCACGGACCATACTATAGATGCTTTCTATAACTGGTCTAGCAACAGAAATAAGTTCACTATTTTTATTAATAAGCTCGTCTATATTATGATGTTTAACATTTCCCTTTCCATTATAAGGATCTACGCCATACTTTCTACATCTTATCCATGAATCTGCAATTTCTAGCCTAACTTTTGAATCAACTTGCCCTGTAGAGACAAATTCTCTCCATGCTTCCGTGATAAATTCAATATAATCTTTCATGTATCTCTCTCCATTAATTATAAATTATGATAATAACATCTATACTATAAGTAATAGTAAATATTTAATAATTTTATTGTACCCTCTTGTATGATTAAAATAAATATTTTTTCATTTTTAATAATAGTAAGAATAACATGTTTAATCTATATTTATTATTTGTTTTTAAGATAAGTGGATAATTCGTACAATACTGTCTATACTAAATTTGTAAAAATACTTTACTAAGGAGGTATTTTAATGCCAAAAGATAGTCAACCAGATAATAAAGAAGCAAGAATGGAAAAATGCAATTATCAAACTCCTATAACCGAAGAAGGTCATAACCATAATCCTAATAGAAAACATAAATCAGTAAAGGATCAGGGAGTTTCAAGTCAACATTTCAACAGATTTGGTAATTAGATTTCTTAATTTAAAATATAACCAAGTGAATATTCACTTGGTTATATTTTAATTATTGTTTTTTTAATTTTATGTATATTACTCATTTTACTTATTATTTTTTTGATGGCATAGATCTTTGATTTCCAGTATTTGATGATTCTGTTCCGTTGTTTTGGTTTGATTGCTGTGATGAGCCAATAGACTGCATCATTAATCCTCCATAGCGCATTGCTACACATAGGCTGCCAACTAGTAACGCGACCGCAATAATTGTTACTATGGCCACCATCTTTAATATCCCTTTCTCCATAAATAAACCTCCATATTGATTATATAGTATTGGATTAAAATTAAACCATTAACTTATTTGCTCGATATTCTTCGTATCTTTAGCTAAACTTATTTGTGAAAAAGAATCTATAATAAGTGCTGCCAATATAAAACAAAATTCTGACTCTGTCATTTTCATAAAAACTTCTTACTAGGGCATTCTATAAAGTAAGCGAAAAATAAAAGATGAAAGGACGATTATCATGAATCCAATTCCAATAGGCACAGATGCGCCAGACTTTACTTCAAAAGACAATAAAAAACAGGAGATAAGCTTATCTGCTTATAAAGGTAAAAAAGTGCTTCTATCCTGGCATCCACTAGCATGGACTCCAGTCTGCACCGATCAAATGCGGGCGTTAGAAACTAATTTTCAAAACTTTCAAAATCTAAACATCGTTCCTCTTGGATTTAGTGTAGATCCACAGCCTTGTAAGGAAGCATGGGCAACAACACTTCAGATTAAGAATGTCAGTCTTCCATCTAATTTTTGGCCTCACGGCAAAATAGCCCATGACTATGGAATATTTAATGAAACTAAAGGAATATCTGAGCGGGCGAATATTATTATCGATGAAAATGGTACGGTTCAATGGGTAAAAGTTTATCCATCAGAGCAGCTGCCAGATATTAATGAAGTTTTACAAGTTTTAGCAAGCAAATAACATAGAACGAAATAATCCACCATATAATCAGTAGAAATATAGCCTGCTTTTTATAATAGAAATCATATTGATCTTCATTGGTCAATATGATTTTCATAGATTAGCAGTAAAGAAAAATTCAATTTCCCCCAATATAATTAATTCATTTAAACAACGCCAATGTAAATTAATTGATAACTTCCCATTATAGGGGTATAATGAATTATAAAGTAAAAAATTGAACTTAATTAGATTGAGCATGATTATCTAAATTCAGGAATCCAAATCGTAGATTTGGACTCTCACTTATCACTTAGGGGGGAAAATATTAATGATAAACAAAAAAATCAGTAAATTATTAGGACCAATTCTCGGAGTTATGGGATTTATGTTATCAATAGGTATATTAGAAGTTCCAGTTTTAGGAGCTGATAATGTTCAAGCAGCTTCCGCATATACCAACATTACAACCTCTGCTGCAGTTACTTATACAGATTATTCAGTTAATATAAATAAGAGCGTTACACAAAATGGATTGAAAGTAACATTAGAAAAAGCAGTAGCAACAAAACATAAATTAAGGGCAGAAATTAAGGTAGAAAGCACACAACCTTTTGATCAAACTAAAAACAATAATTCAATATTTCAATTACTTTATGGAGAAGATGATCTTGGCGGACAAGGTATGTCAAGCAGTTATATAGACGATAAAACTCTATTAATAACTATTGAACAAGATAATAATGACAAAGAATTCCCTGAAAAAGGTAATTTAAGATTAGATGTAGTATTTCCATATTATAAAGTTAATATAGGAATGGATGCAAGCGTAGATTTTTCAGAATCCTTTAATAATGAACTCAGTGAAGATATATCTACAAATTTACCAGAATCTAATTATATATTGAATAAATTAGATTCTGATGTGCTAGGGACAACAATTACTTATAGTGGACCTAGAGAAGACCATACTGATAGATCTATAGACTCTTCAATAATATTAAAAGCTGGAAATAAAATGTATAAACTAAGAGCTTCCGGAAGTTCTTCTGATGATAAAGGAGTAAAAGGAACTTATGAGTCAAAGGCCGCAACTTATGATGTGCTTAAAGATCAAAAAGATATAAGTGTTATACCATTAATTTGTAATATAACTTGGGATGAATTTAGAAAAACACATGAAGATAATTATACAAAGGATGATGCTAATAGAGAAACACTTAATAATGTAAGTTATATAAAATCTTTTGACTTTTCTGATGGAAGTAAGGGAGAAATTTATAATATTGAAAGAAATGATAATAGTATAAAAGTATATTGCAGAGGAAATTCAGAAAAAGCAAGTTTGTTAATGGCAAGTAACATGGATATGTATTATAAATTTGTAGAAGGTCAAACTAATTATGTTAATTATGAGAGCGATAAATATATGAGTTTCTTTAAAGATCCAAACGATGCTCTTGGATATATTGTTGAATTTGATAATTTAGATAAAACTAAAGCATTAGAATTAAATTTTAATCCTGCTATAAAACAAATAGATAGATATAATCTAAATAAAGAGATTCAAATATCTAAGTAAATTATATTTCCAAGAAAATTGAGTACATTCTCAAAAAGTCACATAATTTATAACACTTATAGTTACAGGTTATGTGACTTTTCACATTTAATCATATACAGAACCATTCTCCAATATAATTTTAATTCGATTATGATTTTGAATGCAAAAGGAACGACGTTGCTATGTATGCAAACATAATATTAAAAAAATTTAATAAATCAGCTTCCCGATAGCCTAAATAATAGAAAGTGCTCATAAATCAACAAAATCTAAAATATTATTATAAAATAAATATAATAGAGGTAGAAATTTAAAGATTGAAGGACATTTAGAAAGAGAATAAAGGTTAGTTAATTTAGATTAAGTACTGCAATAAATCTAATGATGAAATTTGACTAATTCGGACATTTACAATCAACCGTTAATGTAATATATTACTATCTATACCAATTAACAAAATAAATTTTAAAAAAAGACAATGAATTATGGAGGAAATTTTATGAATTCAGGAACAATATCAATTTTAATTTACGCTGGTATTGGAATCGTAGCGCTGTTTATACTACTTTATGGCATAGGATTCACAAGTATCGGAACAGACGAGGTAGGTATAGTCGAAAAATGGTGGAGCTTGAAAGGCTCTGTACCAGCTGATGGTCTAATTGCATTAAAAGGTGAAGCTGGTTATCAGCCATACGTACTTAGATCAGGTGTTCATTTTAAAACACCTTTTAAGTATAAAGTAAAAAAGGTGAGACTTGTTACTATCCCCCAAGGACAAGTAGGTTATGTATTTGCAAGATCTGGAGAAAGTCTTGCTGATGGACAAACCTTAGGAAGAGTTGTAAGTGAAAGTAAGTCCTTTCAGGATGTAACTGCTTTTTTAAATAATGGCGGACAAAAAGGTCCTCAAAGACAGCTTCTCCGTGAAGGTACTTATGCATTTAATTTAGCTCAATTTATCATAATCACAAAGGATAAAGTACATTCAATATTTACTTCAAAAGCCGAATCAGAACAAATAGAGACTATGAGAAGTGATTTGCTTAGAGTTAGTGGTTTCCTTCCTGTAGTTATCTCAAGTTCAAAAAATCTTGAACAAGATGAATTTGGAAACACTATTAAAACTAAAGACACAATTGGTATAGTAACAGTTAATGAAGGACCTACTCCAGATAACGGAGCTATAATTGCTCCAATAGTTGGTGAAGGCATTACAAATGAATATTACCACAACAACTTCCAAGAACCAGAAAGATTCCTAGCTGCCGGCGGTAGAAAAGGTAAGCAGATGCAAGTATTAACTGATGGTGTTTACTTTATTAACAGGTTATTTGCTAATGTAGACATAGTTCCAAAAAGCATTATAGATATCGGTTATGTTGGTGTTGTTGTAAGTTATTTTGGTGATAAAGGTGAAGATGTATCTGGATCAGATTACTCTCATGGAGAGCTTGTTGAACAAGGTAAAAAAGGCATTTGGAGAGAATGCATGATGCCAGGTAAGTATCCATTCAACACTTATGCAGGTAAAATCATTCCTGTTCCTACTACTAATGTTATATTAAAATGGATTAGCGGTCAGGTTGGGGATCATAAACTAGATGATAACTTAAAAGAAATTAGTCTTATTACCAAGGATGCTTTTGAGCCTAATCTCCCACTTACTGTAGTATTCAATATTGATTATAGAAAAGCTTCTTCAGTGATCCAAAGATTTGGTGACATTAAACTGCTTATTGAACAATCCCTTGATCCTATGATAGCAGGTTATTTCAAAAATATTGGACAAACTAAAACCTTAATTGAATTGATTCAAGATAGAAGTTCTATTCAAGACCAGGCTTCAAGAGAAATGAAAGATAAATTTAAATTATATGACTTAGAATTACAAGAAGTATTAATTGGTACACCTGCTGCATCTTCAACAGATAAGAGAATTGAACTTATCTTAGCGCAACTCCGAGACAGACAGGTTGCTTTAGAAGAAATTAAAACTAACGAAGCAAAACAAAAATCGGCAGAAAAACAAAGAGAACTTAATGAAGCAGTTGCTAAAAGTGCAGCTCAGGCAGCACTTACTCAATCAAGTATCGATATAGAAGTTGCCGATAACAAAGGTAAATCTGAGTTAAAGCTTGCTGAACAATTAGCATTAAAAACTCAAAAGCTTGCTGAAGCTGATAAGTATAAGCGAACCCAAGAAGCTGATGCTTTAAGATATACAAAAGAAGCTGAAGCTGCTGCCAATGCAAAGGCTACTGAACTTAATGCTGCTGCTAATGCTAAGCAAGTAGAGTTACAAGCTGGTGCTGAAGCCTTCAAGCTTGAAAAAGTCGGTGCAGCTCAAGCCTTAAACATTAAAGCTGTTGCAGAAGCTACTGCAGAACAAGAAACAAAAGTTGGTCTTGCAAAAGGTACAGCTGCTAAAGCATTAGTTGAAGCTTACGGCGGACCAGAATTACAAGTACAACAAAGCGTATTAACTGCTTTTGCAGAAGCTTTAAAGATAAGTAAATCTCCTCTTGTTCCTCAAACAGTAATTATGAGTGGTGCTGATGGAAAAACTCCTAATGCTATGGAAGGAATTTTGAGCATGATTTTAGCTAACATGGCTGCTACTAATGGATCACTAGTAAATAATACTAATATTTCCCCTGTTCAAACCTCATTAAATAATGAAACAAACATTACCTCTTCTAAAAAGCCAGAGGTAACTAAAAATGACGATAATATTTCTCCTAAGAAACCGGAAATCTAAATCTAATTTAACACTTTAATAATATAAAAATAAGATATATCTAATGGCTGTTACGGTTATTTGGATACCATCAGATGTAACAAATTACGCTGAAAGTATTGGTGAAATGAGTATGAAATAATTTAGAAAGCAGATGATCAAAAATTTTTTCATCTGCTTTTCTTTATTAATATTAATCACTCCATTTTTAGTTATATATATCTGAAAATTCAATATTAATTTTTTCAATGAAGCTTTTACCTATTTGGGTACTACATGCACTTTTATCGCAAGCTTCACTTTCAACTAGCTTACACGGAATATGTATAATAAATTCAGCCCCCTGTCCCTCTTTACTTATTACAGATATTTTTCCACCATGTAATTCAATTAATTTCTTAACAATAGAAAGTCCAATTCCACTTCCTTCATGAGTCCTGGTAAGAGACCTGTCAACTTGTACAAAACGTTCAAATATAGAATCCAGTTTGTTCTTCGGAATACCCTTTCCAGTATCTTTTACCCTTATACATATATCATTAGTATTGTTCTCTATTTTGACAATTATATTACCACCAGAAGGGGTAAACTTTACTGCATTTGATAATAAATTCAAAATAATTCTCTCTATCTTTTCTGGATCGCAAGCAATGATTTTTTCCTCGACATCTGTATCAAATGTTATAGATATCCCTTTATTCTGAATATAATCAACTACAGATAAAGTAATATTTTCAATTAAGTTTATAATATCGTGATTACTTTCATTTATTTCAAAATAATTATTATCAATTTTTGTTATATCAATTAAATTATCAACCAGTCTTAGAATACGGTAGCAATTTTGTTTCATCATATTTATGTACTTAAATTTATCTATAGAAATATTTTCACTTAAATAGTCTTTTAGCATAATCTCTTCCATCTGTACGGCTGAAAAAATAACATTTATTGGAGTTCTTAATTCATGAGACATATTAGCAAAAAATTCCGTTTTAATTCTATCTGCCTCTTTTAGTTCATTTAATCTTCTTCTTTCTTCTTCGATATGCTTTTGTAATTCCTCCTTTTTCTTTCTTTCGGTAATATCCCTGCTTACTCCTATAAGTCCCAAAATATTACCCTCAGAATCATAATATGGAGTTTTTAATGTATCTAGAAAAACATATTTACCATCTGGATACGTAACCCAGTTCTCATATCTAATATGCTCTCTTTGCTGTATCGTATTCAAATCTGTTGCTCCAAA
This sequence comes from Bacillota bacterium, assembly GCA_021781745.1. Lineage (GTDB taxonomy): Bacteria > Bacillota > Clostridia > Clostridiales > Clostridiaceae > Clostridium. Next base: position 10,411 of record JAJXWH010000011.1, read on the forward strand.
AAATTCTGCTGCTTCTTTTTCAAAAATATCAGCATCAGTATGACCAATAATATCTTTTTCCTTTATACCTGCAAAATCTTCAAAAGCTTTATTACAACCTAAATATGCGCCATTAATATCTTTATAAAAAATCAAATCTGGAATTGAATTTATAAGAGATATTAAAAGAGCTTCTTTTTGTTGAAATTCCATATAAAGCTTTTTATATCTTTCTTCACTTTTCTTAAGTTCACTAACATCATGAACAATACCTGCTACTTTGTCTGGGTTACCAAACTCATCAAAAAATACTTTTCCTTTTCCAACTACCCATCTTTCAATTTCATCGTTTTGACATGCTGCCCTAAACTCTTTATCAAAATCGTTCCCAGTTCTCATTATTTCTTTGGCATATGACTCCATTTCTGCTCTTTGACTGTGGTGGACTGTATTTAGCCAGCCTTTAAAATCTTTTACGTAGCTATCATCAATTTCAGCTAGTTCGTTAAGCACCTCTGAACTATCCCATATATCTTTTTTTATATCATAAATAAAAATTCCTAATTTCCCTACCTTCTGTGCCTCATTTAAGAAAAAATCATTTCCCAAATTCATAATTAATCATCCCATTTCCTATTAAACTATTAAAGCGAAAAGGATTTCACTTTAATTAATTACATTTATATACATTATATCTCTAAATTTATCATTTTACCATATTTTATATTATTTTAGTTATATATTCTTTTAGAAAAACCTCTTGGAGTGCCACTGCCAGATCAAATATTTATCTACTCACATCATTTCCCTTTATGTTTAAGTATAAAAAATATATAATAGTATTAAACTTGGACAAGTTAAATGATGTAATTTTAGATTGTAGGAGAAAATAAGAACTATGAATATTGTTAATCATTTCAAAACCATAACTAATCATAAAATATTTGTTATGAAGTATTGTTTTAAAGTAGGCTTATATAAACAAGGATTACTTCATGATATGTCAAAATATTCATTTGTGGAGTTTTCAGCTGGAATAAAATATTATAGAGGATATATAAGCCCTAATAGTATTCAAAAAACTTTTGAAGGCTATTCAGAGGCATGGCTGCATCATAAGGGCAGAAATAAACATCATTTTGAATATTGGATAGATTATGGAATAAATGAAGCCGATGGATTAAAGGGTATGAAAATGCCGGTTAAATATGTTGTAGAAATGTTTATAGATAGAGTTTGCGCTTCAAAAAACTATTTAAAAGAAAAATATACTGATGAAAGCCCACTTAACTATTATGAAGACAGAAAACATTATTACATCTTACATAACGAAGTAAGAGAACTTTTAGAAAACTTGCTCAGTAAGCTCGCCAATGAAGGAGAAGATAAAACTTTTCAATATATTAAAAATAATATTCTAAAAGGTATAAAGTTATAAATAATTCCTGATACAAAGAGGTTTTCTATAAAATATCTAGAAATATATATTTGTAAGATAAAAAAATAGTTTGCGGAAGGTGATTTTAATGTATTTAGATTGGGACTGGACTTTAAATATAGGCATTGATAGCATTGATAATCAACATAAAGAATTAATTGCTCGTTTAGATCAATTATTGACATCTATCGACGAGGGAAAAGGCAATGAGGAAGTAATTAAAACTCTAGATTTTCTTGAGGAATATGTAGTTAAGCATTTTAATGAAGAAGAAGAAATTCAAATAAAAATAAATTATCCTTTATATGATATACAGCATAAACAACATGAAAAATTTAAAAGTGATCTTAAAGAATTTAGAAGAGTTTTTGAAACCCAAGGAACATCAGCAGTATTAGCCTTAAATATTCAGGAAAAACTAACTGATTGGTTAAAAAATCATATAACAAATCTAGATAAAGATTTAGGAGATTTTTTAATTGAAAATGATTATAATAAATAATTAATACATAATCAATATTTTAGCCACTACATTTTTTTGTAATGGCTAAAATTCTTCGTTTTAATTCATTTTTGCAGTAATTCCGTTTCATATTATTTGTCTTTTATCATTCTAATCGTGCCTTAATATAATTAACATACTCATTCGTTAAAAGCTCTTGATATGCTGAATTTTTATCTTCTTTCATTTCATAAACTAAATCTAAAAGCTCTTTAGAAACAATACCATCTAATTTAGCTATCCTATCCCCAAAGGAATTTTGTGACTTAATCTTCAAATAATATTCTTTATTCATACACATAAACTCTAAAGCTTTATCGTATCTCTTTTTTAAATTATCACAAATAATGATTCCTTCCGGATCAAAATCTCCTGCATAAAATAGCTTGCAGCCTTCTTTTATAAGATGATTTAATATAATATGAGTTGAACTATTAGGTTGTCCGCTTATACAAATAAGACTTGGTCTTAAATCTTTACACTCTCTTAAAACTTCATAAAAGGAAGTTGGGTTTTCAAATATAAATACACTCTTTTCCCTTGCATTAATTGTTTTTATTCCTTTAAGGTTATGAATGCTTAAAATTATTGGTTCCATTCCTCGTCTAAACCACTTATATCCGCTTATTTCCTCATTTTCATCATAGCAAAAAAGTCCTGCTGTTATTGTAGTATTTGATATTTCATCTCTAATTATCCCATTAAGACTTAGTACTTCGTTTATTTCTTCTAAAGCGTAATTCATATTTTTATCCATATAATATGCTAATACTTGTAATAGTAACTTTCCTGCGCATTTGTTCATATCAAAATAATGAGAATCCTTTGTAACTTTTGAAGAAAGAGTAGCAAGAGGTATCCCCTCATCATAACAAAAAGGTATAAATTCCATTGCCTTCTCTAAATTTAGCATTATTTCTTTTAATACATCTTTATCCTCTTTATATTGTTTAATAAAAATATTGTAGCCATATTTTTTATATTCAATTAAAGCTCGGAGCCAAATCTCTACATGTGATTCTTTTATTCCATTTAGCAGCTGGTCTAAAAAATTATCTTTTCTGTTTATTTTTTCCTCTTTGTTTTCTTTATTTGTTTTAAGAGTTCCTCCATAATACTCATTAAATACCTTAAAGAAATCTATACCTTCAAATCTACCCTTAGTAAAATAGTTTACAAACTTTTTAATGCTTATGTCTCCTGAATCCTTACCATAAATTTCCGGTTCAATTGCACTTAATGATAAACTTTCTTCACTAGTCAGTTCCTTAACTGAAACTTTTCCTGTAAGCTTTCCCATCCTTACATATTTTTCTTTCATCGAATCTAACAGCTTATGAAATTGTTTATTTTCTTTTAAAAAACCTATGGCTTCTTTTTCTTTATCCCCCATACCTTCTCCTATTCTAGACATATACAAGAAATAACAAGCAATTTTCTAAAAAAGCTTCAGCTTGTTATTTCTTAAAATCTAACTTAAGCTAATAATGTTTTTTCTCTGCCGTTCCATTTATATCTCAATACAGTGACTACATCATCATTCTCTTCTCGTATAAGTTCTGCAATTGCTAACGCATTAACTGTATCATAATCTCCCCAAAGCACTTGAGAATTTAAAATGTAATCTAAATCTAATGTTTTTAAAAGCCTAAACATATCTCTTATATTATTTTCATCTACTCCTGCAAAAGCTTCATCCATAGTTACAACTCTTGGGCAGTCTAGTCTTCCTTTTTGATACCTTGCATAAACTGCTGAAAATAGTGGAATATACATACACATTGCCTTTTCCCCTCCTGAAAATTGATCAAAGGCATTATTAGTAAGCTCTCTTTTTCTTTCTCCTTTTTTAGTAAATTGAAGCTTAAACTCATACCATTTTCTATAATCTAAAACTTCTTTAATTATTGAGTGATAATTTCTTATTTCTCCACTACCTTCATAATATCTTAAGGCTTCTTTTACCTTTTGAGAAAAGTGATTAGCTAAAGCTTTAAGTTCAGCTCCTGTACAAAGTCCATTTCTATCAAAAATATCTATAATGTCTTTAATATCAAGCTGACCTTCTCCTTCTGACTTTTTTGGCTGCCAGCTTAAGCTAAGCTTAAGTGAACTTGAGGTATCCATGCTTTCCATGAGTTCATTTACTTTGCTTACCCACTGCCTTGATTGATGTATTTTCCCTCTTACCTTTTGGCTTATGGTATTAAGTAATATATCTTCAAAAATTCTTCTTTCTTCTTCAGAAATTAATAAGCTTTGCTCTTCTATGCTTTTTTTAATCTCTTCTATTAAAACTAAAAAACCAACTTCTTTTCCTTGTATTCTACACCTTATTTCTTTTCTAGCTCGCAGTTTTGAAAATTCATTATTTTCTACTTCATCCATAAAGCTTTCTGAGATTTTAAGCTGGTAATCTCTTAATTCTCCTGAATTTTTGTTTAAGCTTTCTATTAAGGCATTAGAATAATCTTCTCTTGTTCTATTTACTGATAGATTTAAATTATCCTCTAAAATCTCCTTGGCTCTAAGTAAAATATCTATTTCTTTTTTAGGCTCTAAAAGTTCTAATTCCTCTTCTTCCTTAAATATTGCTTTAAGCAAATCTACCTTATTTGATGTAACATCTCTTTCATTTACTATGGATTTTATTCTTTCTTCTTTTCCACTTATCTGCTGCTCTAAACTTCCATTAATTATATTTTTATCTTCAAGTTTTTTTGGGTTTTCTTCCTTAATTCTAATACATTCTTTGATTTCTCTTTGTATATCCTCTATGGATGAAACCTCTAACACTTCATTTATAGATTTAATTTTTATTGAACAATTATTAATAGTTATAGAAAGCTTATTTATTTCATAATATATATCATCTATATCCTGAGTTATTTCATCACATTTTCCTTCATTGATTTCTAAAATATTATATTGTCCTTTAATTTGTGTTAATAAAATATTACCTTTATTAAGTTCTTCTTTATATTCCTCTAATATTTCTATAGAATTTTTAATATCTTCTAGGGTTTTTACCTCTAACTTTTCTAAATGAATAAATACTTCTTTCTTCTTATCCTTAAGCTTTTCTTCTATACTAAAAAGCTCTTCTTCAAGCTTTTTTAGCTCAGCCTCTATTCTTTCAATTTCCTTTTCCTTTTCAAATATTAACCTAATGCCCTCACTTATATTGTGGAGTTTTGGAATCTTACTGTATTCTTTTTCTAATAAACTTAGCTTATCCTTTAATAAATTTATCTCTAAATTTTTCTCTTCAATAATTCTTATAATATCTTGTATTTTATCTTCCTTTTCTTTTATTAACTTTTCTCTTAAATTTTTTCTGGACAGTTCTCCTATATATTGAGAAACGTAATTATCATTTCCTTTTCCAAATAATGCTCCAATTCCAAAGTTACCCTTTTCATCTAAATAAGTTAAAGTGCTGTCTTCTAAAAATATCCCTTGCAGCACATTATCAACTGCCTCAAAAGTGACATCACCAAGCGCTTCCTTATTGACCTTTAAATAATTGCTCAAATTATATCTCATCATATTAGGCTCTGTGAATAAGTATTTATCCTCCATGCATTCTTTAAAATCCAAAGCCCTTAATCTATATTTTTCATCTACAATTAACGCATCTAATAATCCCATTTCTTTAAGAGCGCCTTCAATTTTATTTTTAATATCCTCAGTTGCATTCTTATTAAAGTCAACTGCTTTATAAAATGGAATAAAGGGAATTTCCTCTAAGTTTAATCTTTCTCTATTTTTAAGTACCCCTGTACTTCTCTCAGGTTCTAATTCTTTCTTATTTTTAAGTTCTTTTATTTCTTCCTCTAAAACTTTTATCTCTTTTTTCCTATCAGAAATAAAATTTTCTTTTATGTGGATTTCCCCTCTTAATAAATTTTCTTTACTTCCTTTATTCCTTATGTTTAATTCTTTTATTTCATTTATTGCATCTTCGTTTTCAGCACTTCCTACTTTTTGAAGTATTAAATTAACATCCTCTTCTCCTAAGGTAAATATTTTATTTTCTTTATTAAATTTTATATAATTGACTTTGTAATCTTCTCTTTCAGTTAATAATAATTCATCAAGTCTTCTTAAATCTTTTTTTGCATCTTGAAGTTCTATTCCAATGTTGTCTTTTTTATATACAGCTTCCTCTCTCTTCTTTTTTATTTCCTCGTAGATTTTTAAGTCTTCATAAGCAGCTTTAAGTCTTCCGCTGTATTCTTTTATAGATGGATCCATTAAGGATAAATCTGCATTTTTAATTTCACTTAAAGTTTCTTTAGATAAGTTATAACCTTCAACAAATTTACTATCCTGTGCCAGTTCTTCTAAGTAATCAATAATTTTTCTTAAATTGTTTTCTTTAAGTTCTATTTCATCTTTACAAGCTTTTATGGAAATATTTAATTCTTTTTCTTTCTTCTTCTTTTCTTCTAATGCTTTTTCTTTTCGTTCTTTGTTTTCTATAGCTTCTTTTATGAGAACCTCTAAATCTAATAATTCCCTTTGAAGCTTAAGTTCTTCTCTGTTTTGTAATCTTTCATAACTCTCTTCAGCTTTTTTTAGCTCATCTTTTAATTTTCTAGTTTCCTCTATATTTATCTCAAAATCCTTCTTTAATTTTTTAAGATTATCCTCTTCTTTTTTTATATCTAGATTCAATTCATTTAATTTATTATTAATTTCTATGAAACTTTGAGCCTTCTCATTTAAAATAAATCTATTATATCTGTCATAAGAACTTTTTATCTTATTTGCTCCGTCTAAAGCTCTTTTATTTTGTTCTAAGGTATCTTGATAACTATCCATATTTTCCATTGATTCTGACATTGGTCTTAAATCTTCTTCTGATAAAACTTTTAGGGAATCTGCTAGAATATCATATATTTTTGTAGGTTTAAAATCTTTTGATAGTTTAGGACTTCTTATGCTTATTAATAAATTTAAGAGTTCTTCATAAGAATCAATGTCATCAAATCCAAATAAATATTCATTTACCTTTTCCATATATTTCTTTTGGCTATCTGTAAAGAAGTTACCTTCACCTAAGCTGTTTTCAAGTTGTTTTTTAGTTAATGCAATTTTTTCTCCTGCATCTCTATATAAAAACAAATCCTTATTTATTCTTCTTCCATCAGAAAGAATAAAGTACCAGCTTTGTACAGGTTTTCCCTTAACAGCTTTAAGGCCTAATCCTAAGGTTATGTATTTATCTATATTTTTTCTTTTAAATTCCATATAAAGATACGCAGTTTTTTCTTCTGTATCTTCATCTAAAAGATAGTTAGCAATTGTTCTTGCTTTTGAACCAAAAGGATCTAATCTTTCTGGAGATTTATTACCGTCTAATAATAATGGAATAAAACTCTGCATAGTTACTGACTTTCCACTTCCATTACTTCCCCTTAAAAGTAGTTTTCCATCTTCTAAATTAAATTCTTCCATGTCATAATGCCAAAAGTTAACTAACCCTAATTTATTAATTTCCCATCTATCACTCATTGCAATCACTTTCTCCCTTAATTTCATAATCACTCGGATAATCCCCTTGAAGCTTTCCGCACAGAGGATAAATTATTATTTTATCTTCCTTTTCTTCTATGAATTTAAGCCTTTTCATATAATCAATTACTTCATAACACATTTTGCCAAACTGCATGTCTCTATACTCTTTTGAAAGCCCATTTTTCTTTTCTTTCTGAACTTTATCTAAGAGTTTTTCAAATTCGTCTTTGTCCATAAAAAATAAATCTTCATTAGTTAATTTATCTTTATTATCTTTTACTATTTTACTTATATATGTAATTACATGTAACGTTAGATCACTGATTCCCTTATTATTAGGAAAAGTCTCAACTTCTTGAAATTTATTCTCTTCTGGAATTAATAATGCTCCATTTCTATGGACATGAAGATTAAGTCCAAGATATTTTTCAAAATCACTTTCAATTGCATTCCTATAAGCTTTTATGTATTCATAATCTTCTATAGGACCATCATTTCTATATACTATTGGAGATAATAGTAATCTTCTATAGGCTCTATATTTTCTAAGTATCCCTTTATCAGCTTCTGTATTAAAATTTTCATCTTTTAAAATATCTTCTAAAGTTGTATTTTCATCAATATTATTATTAAATACCTTAACCATGTATTTTGATATTCCAGTACTTTCGAACAATACTTCTTTAGTGCTGTCTTTAGCAAAACTCTCTTCATTTCCATCGTTTATTTTTATTATCTTATTTTTTATAGCAAATCTAAAAACTTTTATTAAACTTCTTCTTGTATAATAATTAGTCCAGTCCACACTATCTCCAATGGGATTTGAACTTATAAATTCTGTAATATGTGAAAGTAAGAATTGTTCTTCCTTAGCTTTGTCTTCTAAAAACATTAAAAGTAACATTAAGAAAGCATACTCACGGGTTTCTGTAAATTCATCTATTCCCATAAAGCTTTCTGGTATTCCTGGAAGCTTTTCAAGCTTTAAAAAATCTCCTCTAATTATCAGGTTATAACCTAACTTATCTTTTAGAAATCCAGAAAAATCTTTGATATTATCTTTTACTGCGTAATAATTCTCCCTATCATATTCCTTTGAAATATAGTAGTTTACAAGCAGTTTTTTTAAATTTTCCATCTCCTTACTTTACCTCCCTAAAAACAAGTTTATAATGAGGCATTTTTAAGATTCCATCACTGCAATCAAGACTTATGGTTTCATGAGCATCACTAAAATCTATTACATATTCCATTCCAAAATCACTTTTATGAAAGCTCTGCTTTTTACTCATGCCTTTACTTAATAATTTTAAGAGAAGCATTCTATCCTTACTTTTTATTTCTTTTAATTCTGCAAAATCTATAACATTATCTTTTAATAGTGTTTTTATTCTATCTTCTTCATTTTTCCTTTTTTCTAAAACCTTCTTTAATCTCTCTTCCTTTTTATTTCCTTTATCTGCTATTGGGTTTTTAATTATCTTTTCTCTAAAGCTTCTTTCTCTTGGCTTTATAATGCATTTTTTAGGAGTTTCATCATATATGCTGCTATTAATGCTTTCAGTTTCTCTTTTCTCATTTCCTAAAATCTTTATTATATTGAAAGTTCCAAAGACTGCTGCAGATAATTTGTGAGCCTCATTTATATCTTCTAGAGAATTAAATATTTTCGCTATATTTCTATACTCTTCTTTTCTATTGGCATTATTATTTTTTTTATCAGCAATTTGAACAGCATAGCGGGTTATCTTTCTAATTACCTCATTAGTATTTGCAATTAATTGATCTACAAGAGCATCTCTTCCGTTTCTTTGCATAAACCAATCCTTCATGGAGTTAATTCTACCTTTATTAAGTTCTTTATATTCTCTTTCATCTATAAGAAGTTCTAAAGATTGAATTGATTTCTCATAGAAAAAAACTTTGTTTATTATGCTTTCAATTTCTTCATCAGTAATATCTTTAAATACTTCCCTTATTTCAAAAGTATTAGTTTGGAGATTTTTTACGAATTCTCTAAGGTATTTAATAAAACCTTCTTTGAATATTAAAAATTCTGTAGTCTTCATTAATTCATCATTTTTAGGGGAATAAAATTTTGATATGTAATCTTGATAATTTCTATTTAATTCTTTAAATGAAGTATTTAGTTCTTTCCACCATTCATAAGTTGTTTTTTCATTTTCTTTAAGTACCATTTTGCAATCATACAAAAGATTTTTAAATCTTTCCACTAATGAAGCTTCAAGGGTCGCAGTATTTTCCACTTTCATATGTTCAAGGGAAATAAGAAGTCTTTCTATTTCTATTGCTACTTCTGATAATTGATATGTAAATTCTCTGTTTTTAAATTCCTCAATAGTATTAACTTTTGATGTATCTGCAATCGCAATAAGGTTTCTCCAATTTACTAATGCATCTAAATCGCCTTTAAGCATATCTATAGTATATTCTTCGAATTCCTCGTACTTTTTTAATTCTTCAAAAATATCTTCTTTATACAACCATAATTTCATCTTTTCATAGCTTTCATAAACTATTCTTGAAATAGCCCTATATCTCCATGTATTCTCAGTTGATAGATATTTGGTTTCATCTATATTTTTTATAATATTTCTATTTATTTTCATATTGCACCTGTTTTTCTCATTTTTTGTAGTATTGACATAATAATATTATATCAAACATACATTCTCTTAGAAATACACTATTATTTTCTTATTAAAATAATACTCATACAAATTAAAAGTTAATAAATGTTATTAACAACCATATATAATTAAAAAAGACAACTAAAATACGTAGTCGTCTTTTTTAATTGCATAATATTAACTGAATTATAGTTCTTTCTTTATTTTTTCATATAATTCTTCTGAATCTTTTCCTTTTATAAACTTATCTTTTACCATGGCAATTGGTTGTTCAGAACACTGTTTGCATTTCCCTAAGCATTTTTTCTTCGAAATCTCAATGTCTGGATAATTTTCTTTTATTAAATTTATGACTTTTTTCTTGCCTTTATTTTCTTCACAAAATTTTATTTTCATCGTTCTTATCCCCCATAATTCACTATAAACTTCTTCTTCAATTTTATCTGCTTTCTTTTAATTCCTGTATCAATTCTTGTATATTTCCCTTTAAAGGTGGATACTCCAATTTCAACTCCTCCATTGTGTTAACAATATTCTTCAATACAACATAATCTCTAAACCACCTATGATTGGCAGGGATTACATACCACGGAGCCTCCTTTGTACTACAATTTGAAAGTACATCTGAATAACATTCTTGATACTTCTCCCAAAATCTTCTCTCTTTTAGATCTGACTCTGAAAACTTCCAATGCTTTTCTGGCAATTTCAATCTATTTTCCAATTTTTCCTTTTGAAATTCCTTTGATATATGTAAAAAAAACTTTAATACAATTATGTTATTATTAACAAGATATTTCTCAAATTCATTAATTTCCTTAAATCTACTAAAAGCAGTATCATTATCAATAGCTTTATGGACACGCGTAACAAGAACATCTTCATAGTATGACCTATTAAAAACCATGATATTACCCTTCATTGGCATTTTTTTGTGTATTCTCCACAGATAGTCATGGCCTAACTCTTCTGAATTTGGTTCTTTAAAATTTTCAACAGAAAACCCATTAGGACTTACTTCATTTAATACTTTTTTAATAGTACCATCCTTACCACTACAATCCATCCCCTGTAGAATAATTAATAGACCATACTTTTTAGCTGCATAAAATACATCTTGAAGTTCAACAAATTTCTCTTTTAGCTTGAGATATTCTTCTTCTATATCTTTTTTTAATAGTTCCTCTGTATAATCCGGATCAAAATCTTTCAGATTAACCCTCTTATCCTTTGATTTAATAATAAATTCTCCCATTTCTCTCATAGTTTTCTCCTCCTTTTTATACAATACATTTAAATACTTATAGGATCTGCTCAACTCACATTGTTTAGATTTAACTAACATTATCATATATTACCATGAGTCAATTGCCCTAATAGTATTATAACATAATTTTACTTTCTTAGAGTCATTTCAAACTTGTGTATAAAATATTCAATTATTTAAAGCAATGTATAAATAGCATATAGTTTAAGCAGTGTTGAAATGAATATTTGTGATATAATATAGGTATATAATTAATATGTTTCATAAATAAATCATATTACAAATTTAAAGTAAGGAAGTGATTAACTTGGCTTTAATTCATAATAACTTTATATCTTTTGATGAATATATAAAACTCAAAGAATCTTCCGATAAAATACTTGAATATATTGATGGTGTTATCTACATGTCGCCATCTCCATCTACTAAGCATCAGAGAGTATCAGGACGACTTAATACAAAATTAATGTTATATTTGGATAATAAATCCTGTGAAGTAATGCAGGCTCCATATGATATTGAACTTAAATGTGAAGATATAGAGGGCGAAAGACTTGTTATACCAGACTTAAGTGTAATTTGTGATAAAAATGGTTTTACAGAAACTAAATATATTGGTGTTCCCGATTTAATTATTGAAATCTTAAGACCATCAAATCAGGGACATGATTTAGTAACTAAATTTAATTTGTATATGAAATATAAAGTGAAAGAATATTGGATAGTAAATCCAATAAAAAATGCTATTACAGTTTACTCATTAAACAGTGATGGCTTTTACGAGCAAGCTGATATTAAAGTAGATACTGGTATAATACATTCTTCTATTTTAAAGGATTTTGAGGTAAATTTAGATTATATTTTTAAATAAATCAAAAGAGTTAATAACTGCTCATGTGCTCAATTATTAACTCTTTTTTAATACCGGTTTTAGAGAGATGCAGGTAATTTGAACTTAATTTAGTATATTCCTTTGAAATACTTGCAACTCATAATCTAACTAAACAGCTTTTATACATACATTTGTTCTTATTTACGATAAACTTCTAGCAGAGAAAGAATCAGAAAAACTCATTTCTAATTATATTCTTATATTTTTCAAAAACCTAATTCAAATTCTAAATTAATCTATTTTATTAATTGTATCCGTTACTAATAACTTTGAAATATACATCGCTTTTATTATGTTTTTAAGGCTGGTGTGATAAAATTTCACCTCAAATTCCTATAATTTATCTCTTAAGCTATACTTAGATCTTACCTATTTTTTATAAAACATGCCATTAAAATATATCTTATCCTCAAGAATTGTTATATTAGTTCCATACTCACTTGTGATTTTTTTAGATTTCCCTCCACTGCTTGGAATTTTATAAAGATTTTCATTGTCTGAATAATTTACATAATACACATAATCCTTACTTGCATTTAAAAATGTAGCTTTGTTATTAGATAATTTCGCCTTTCCAGTCCCATCACCATTTATTTTATATAGCTTATTATCGTCGCACTTATTACTATAAAATACAGTATCTTCGAATACAGTCATAAATAAAGTTTCATCATCGCAAATTTTTGTATTCTCACTGCCATCTAATTTCATTCTGTAGATTTTATATCCATCAGATATATTAGTGTAATAAATCCAATCATTACTCACAGTCATATCCTCTGTAGCCGTAGAATTAAGCTTTATTCTGCAAGTACCATCTAAGGATATCTTGTATATATTATTTAAATCAACTGAATGAAAGTTGGTTCTTTTAACATAATATATCCAATTCCCCTCAACAAACATATTACCTGTTGCCTCATTGGCTATACATGTGTCTTCTGTTCCATCTTTTTTAACTTTATTTATACTATGGTGAAAAGGGTCCTTCCAATTGCTATAATAGATCCAATTATCTACAAGATTAAGATTCCACACTCTATTTGGAATTACTTTTGTATTATAACTCAGGTCACAAAAATCCTTCCTAGGGATATCATTTTTCTTTATTTTATATAAATAATCAGGAGCTGCGCCATAAACATCTCCAACTCTGTTTATATAATATATATAATCATCATCTTCTACAGCCATTCCATCATTTACAATATTACCTGATGAGTTAGAAACCTTTGAATCACCATTTTTAGGAGCATTTGAACTGCTATAGCAGGTGAAATTAAAATTATATATATTGTCATAAGCACCATATGAATTTTTATCTATTCCATTAGATGAAGATTTCTTTACAAAAATCATAACTTTGTAATTGCCTTCAGTCAGCGGCTTACTATATTCTATAACAAACTTATCGTATGCAGAAATGGCATTTGAATATCCGTTAGTTAATTCTGTATATCCTTTATCGTCACTCTTAGCTATAAACACTCTATACTGCACTGGATCATAGTTATCATAGTCTGAATAACTTCCGTCATACTTAGAGGTCATATTAATCTTAACACTATCACCACTTATAACTGGATAATGATCAACTCCTGCATATTCAACATATGGATTTTGCTTTTCAACTCCTAAGCCTGAAACAGTGCCAAAATCTGTTCCATATGTATCAGCTTTTGCACTTATGCTACATGATATAACAATTAATGCTACAATAGCGGTAAATGAGAAAAATTTATTAATAATCTTTATCGATCTCATATATATACACCCCTCACTCAGTTTTTTCCTTAAAATATTTATTTACGGCTCTTAATGAGGCATCTGCAACTTTCTGGCTGTTAATCCTATGCATCATCATTTTTGTATCCCCATCATCAGTCTGAGCAGTAGTTTCCATAAGTACTGCCGGGCACCACGCTGATGATAAAACTGCAAGATTAGGTCTATCCTGAAGTGGATACGTATTAGTTTTTATAGTGCTGGATACTTCCCTCATAAGTATAGTAGCAAACTCTCTTCCTGGTTTTGGCGCAGTTGAATTATATAATACCGTAGTTCCTCTAAACATATGAACACACTGCATACTTACATCTAGAGGAAGGGAATTATTATGCACACTAAAAAATAAATCTGCATTTAAAAGATTTGCAGGATCTGTCCTATCCAGTAATCCTACATTATTATCATCATTTCTCGTTATATATGTACGATATCCTGCTTTTTCAAGATTTTCTTTTATTCTTTTAGATATATCCAAATTTAACTGCTTTTCATAAGTGAAATTAGCTGTTGTTCCAAGCTCTGAGCCTCCATGGCCGGGATCAATAATTATTATTTTAGAATTATCTTTAACTTTTTCTTCAAAAGTAACAGCTATAAAGGTTGCAAATTCATATTTATCGTCTCCGAGTGAAGAATATCTTCTTTTCACTGGATTTACTTTAGTACTTATTTTTCCAGAAGTCTCAATATAAACTTTTACTGTATTATTATCAAGCTTATCTAGCTTTATGTCCTTTATATACTTATTATCTTTCAAAATTGAACTAAAGTTATCTGCTGAATTAGTAACATTAACTTGTGAAATAGTTATTTCAACCTTATTATCCTTAATGGATTCAAAGTACTTAGGCTCTACCGTATATTTTCTAATATCTCCCACCTCAGACTCTGCACATGAAAATGAAATAGGAATTCCTAAAGTTCCTTTATGCTCGACTTGATAGTATTTAAAAGCATTCTGCTGCAGTTCATAAATTTTACTATCATCAGCTTCATTCGTAGTCTCAGTTTCTCCATTGCAATAAGAAACAGGTATTATAAAAATACAGATTAATAACATTCCAAAGACCATACTCATAAATTTTCTCATAAATATTTACCCTCACTACATTTTTCTCTATACTATAGATAGATTTTGATTCTATTTTTTCATAGATTGCTTTACACTATGCATTGATGCACATAAAGAAAATGTATTACGATTTAATGCTTTATATTTAAATATAAAAAATATATAATGATATTAGAAATACTAACAATTTTAGATTAATAAGAGATGCTATTTTGCTTCACCTTTCATGTTTTGCTATAAATTGATATCTTAACCACGGAGGACATTTTATGAATAAAAAACAGCTTTCTAAATTACTAATTTCAGCATTATCAGTTTTTCTATTACTTTCTGGGTGCAGTGAAACTGTTAGTACAAAGCCAACCACACAAACAGAAGATAACACTCAAATAAAAGCTTATTCAAATCAAAAAGATGGAAGCTCAGATGATATTTTAATTAAAGAAATTAATGCAGCACATAAGAGCTTAGATATTGCCACTTACTTAATTACAAAAGAAGACATAGCTAATGCCATTTTGGATGCAAAGAAAACAGGAATTGATGTTAAAGTAATAACAGATTCAGAAACATCTAAGTCTAAAACTCAAAAAGAAATTTTGGACAAGTTTAAGCAAAGTGGTATTCCCATAAAAATAAATACGCCTACAGGATCAACGCACTTAAACTTTATTATAATAGATAATGTGGAAGCTTTAGGCGGCAGCTATAACTACCTAGAAGATGCTACAAGCAAAAATGATGATTCAATAATTATTAAAAAACCTGACATAGTTAACGAATATTCTGCTGGATTTAATTCTATGTGGAATAATACTAATGATTATGCAAATTACTAATTGTGTCCTAATCACATTGTTATAAAACTTAACTTATCTATGTTATAATACTATTATTAAATTGATATATATCTTTAGGGGTGAAGCGAATGTTAGTAAATGAACTATTAGAAGTTGTTAATAATGGTGAGAATTTTTACATTGAATTTAAAGAAGAACAAATTAAATCCAAAGATCTAGGCGAAGAAATAGTTGCATTTGCAAACTCTGAGGGTGGAACTATTCTAATTGGTGTTTCTGATGACAAAAGAATACTTGGAGTTGATGATAGTAAAATTGAAGAAAAAATAATGAATATCTGTAGAAATAATGTTATTCCAAATATAGTCCCAAATTTCGAAATAGTTAATATCGATTCTAAAAAAATTGTTGTATTAACTATTCCTAAAGGCTTAAGCAAACCTTATTCTACTGTAGATAATAAATATTACATTAGGGTTGGTACAACCAAAAGAATAGCATCTCGTGAAGAATTATTAAGGTTATTTGAAGGGAATGGAAGTTTACATTTTGATATTTCTCCGGTTCCAAATTCCTCAATAAAGGACTTGAATTTAGATATAATCAGAGATTATTTTTTAAAGTATAACGCATTTGATTTAGCTGAAGAAGATTCCAAACAAGTAAAAAGAATTCTTATAAATGCTGATATTTTAAAACCTTTAAATGATGATATAGTTTGTTCAGTTGGTGGACTTTTAGTTTTTGGAAAGTTCCCTCAAAATACATTGCCTCAGAATGGAGTAAGTTTTGCTCACTTTAAAGGGAATGATATTTCTAATGAACTAATAGATAAAAAAGTTATTGAAGGTAGAATACAAGACATTGCCGAGCAAACAATGGTTGTTATAAGAAATAATATTCGAGTACCTTCTAAGATAAATTCATTGAAAAGAGAAGATATTGAAATTTATCCATTGATAGTCTTAAGAGAAGCTATTGTCAACTGTTTGGTTCATAGGAATTACAGTATTTATGGCTCAAAGATAAGAATATTTATGTTTGATGACAGAATTGAATTTAGAAGCCCTGGTAGGTTACCTAATACAGTTACTGTTGAAAAAATGAAAATAGGTGTTTCTTTTGCAAGAAATCCTTTTTTAGTTAAATATATGGAAAATATGAGATATATAGATCAACTAGGCCGTGGAATTCCAATGATAATAAAAAATATGACTGCTATTTCAAATAAAGAACCACAGCTTACAGAAATAGGAGAGGAATTTATATTGACAATATATAATAATTTATAGGTAGTTAAATCATACCTAATTAAAGCTGAGACTTTCTAAATGCAAGAAGATCTCAGCTAATTTTTAATAAAATTTTATTACTAAATCAAGTCAGCATTTTCAATTTCATCAAGGAACTCCTTAAATTCTTTTGCTGCTTTTTCAATTTGAAGCCTGTCTTGCTTGTCTAATATGTCTTCAAATTCTCTAATATATAAGTCTATTTGTCTTCTAATATCCCCAAAGGTTTCTTCGTACAATCTCTCTCCCCTAGATAAAAGCAATTTGTTTTCTTCTCTTTCCCGAGGAATTATCTTTAATTCCTTAAGTTCCTGTAGTCTTTGTTCAATTTCTTCCTCTGACATATTGCTATCGCTTCTTTGAATTACTATTCTCTTTTTCAACTTTGTGGATAAAACAGTAACTTCTACTTCTAAAATTGAATTTATATCATAAGTATAGGTCACATCTATTGCTTCCTTTCCAGCCGAATTCCTTGGAACTGGAATATTAATTTCTCCAAGATATAAATTGTTTTTAGCAAGCCTGCTTTCTCCCTGTAAAATTTCAACTTGAATTTGGGCTTGATTATCATAAACTGTGTAAAGTCTTTCAGTTCTGCTTACAGGAATTACTGTGTTCCTTTCAATAATCGGGAAGAAATGACCTGATTCATAAAACTTTCCTTGCTTTTGAACAGATACGTTAGTACCAAGGGTATATGGACATACATCGGTTAAAACAATTTCCCTGATTGCCTCATTTCTTTCCTTCATGGCTCCTTGAACTGCAGCACCAAGGGCTACAGTTTCATCTGGATTAATGTGAGTGTTTGGGAGCATTCCAAATAATTTCCCAACAAAGTTACGCACTATAGGTAGCTTTGTCGCACCTCCAACTAAGATAATTTCATCAATTTCCTTTACTTTTATTGCTGCATCACTAAGAGCCCTTTCAATAGGTTTTCTTATTTTTGATAACAACAATTGACAAGCTTTTTCATACTCCTCTAGTGAAATTTCATATTCTATTAGTTCATCATTAATTTTACACTTCATAGTGGAAGTCTTTGAAGCTGAAAAGCCTAGTTTGCAGCTTTCAGCCTGCTTTTTAATATAAGCTAAAGTCTTTCTGTCTAACGATGCCTCATCTATATTTTTTTCTTTAAGAAACATATTAAATAAAATATCTGTAAAATCTTCTCCTCCTAAAAAATTATCACCAGCTACAGCTCTAACTTCCATGATATTCTTATAAACTTCTAATACTGAAATATCAAAGGTTCCTCCACCCAAATCAAAAACTAAAAACTTAGTGCTGGCTTTTTTATTATGCAAGCCATAGGCAATGGCTGCTGCTGTTGGCTCATTTATCATTCTCTCAACCTTTAGCCCTGCTAGTTTTCCCGCTCTGACTGTAGCCTTACGCTGTGAATCATTAAAATACGCTGGTACACTTATAATAGCTTCTTCTACTGGTTGTCCTAAAAATTCTTCTGCTGCTTCCTTTAAGGAACGAATGACAAAAGAAGATAATTCCTCAGCTAAAAATTCCTTATTTCCTAATTTATATTTTTTTTGAGTTCCCATGCTTCTCTTAAATACTTCTGCACTAGAATCTGGATATAATATTTTTCTTTCTTTTGCTATATTTCCAACAAATATTTCATCCTTTTCATCTATGCTCACAATTGAGGGGGTTAAATTTTCTCCAAATCTATTTGGTATAATAACTGGACCATTTTCCGAAAAATATGAAACCAAACTATTTGTTGTTCCTAAGTCTATTCCTATTATCATAACTCTCTCCTCATGCTTTTAATTTAACAATTTTTCAACTCTTTCTATTGCCTCTCTTGTTGATTTACTTTCATAGCCTGCAGCTACAGCCTTTTTATAATACTCTAATGCCTTTTCATAAGCTTTTTCTCTTTCATAAACTTCTCCAAGTCCAAAAAAGCCATCAGCACACACTTTATAATTACAATTTTCACAAAGCCTTGAATTGAGGGCTAAATTTAAATATTCAAAGGCTTTATTAGTATCTTCTAAACCATTGTAGCAGTTTCCAATTATGCTGTATTCATAAGGTGTTTTATTTTCAACTTTAAGAAACTTTTGGAGTGCAAGCTTATAATATTTTCTAGCTCTTAACTTTTTCCCTTGTTCTTTATAGGCTCCAGCAATTAATAAATAATTTACTCCTTTTTCACTATTAACGCTAATCTGCTGTTTATAATACTTTATAGCGGTATCATAATCTTTAAGATCATCATAAATTCTACCCATGTTTTCAAAGCCATATTTTGTCTTCGGATTTATTTCTAATACCATTTCCGCCCACTTAATGGCATTATCATAGTCTTCCATTGATTTGTAAGAACTACTGATCTCATCATAAAAATCTTCCAAAATACTTACACTAGTTTCTTTTTGGGCTTTATGAATCTCTATTCCTTTTAAATAAGTTTCAATTGCATCCTTATATAACTTCATATTTTTTAGCAATTTAGCTTTTTTATAATATAGCTCGTCTTCATCTCTAAAATCTTCTATTGCCTTATTGTAATATTCAATGGCTAATTCATTTTCACCTATTTTTTTGTAACAAGCAGTTATATTTTTATAAAATCTCATATCATCTTTAGCATTATCTACTTCTATAGCCTTTTTATAATAAGGTATAGCTTTTTCATGTTCATTTTTTCGTTCATAAAGATATGCCAAATTATTATATGGATAAGGATTTTCAGGTTCTAACTCAATAGCACATCGATAGTCTTTTTCCGCTTCCTCAAACTTTTCATTTCTTGCATAAAAAAGACCTCTATTTAAATAATAATAAGCGCTTTTTTCAATTTCAAGCTGTTTAGTAAAATGCTCTAATGCCTTATCATAATCATTAAGAGTTTCGTATATTTCTCCCATGGCATTATTAACAGTCGGGTTTTCTGGATCTAATCTTAAAACCTCCTCATAATAGTGCAGGGCTTCTGTGTAATTTTTAATTTCTCCGTAAATTTGACCTAATTTTAAAAATGGAAAGTAGCTTGGGTTATATTTTTTATTATTTATAATGGTCTCGTAGTCTTTTATTGCTAAATCATAAGACCTTAAATACCTATAAGTCGCTGCTCTAAAATATAAATATTCTTCTTCATATTCTGAATTTTTTATTGCTTTATTTACATATACTAAGGCCTTATCATATAAATTGCTGTTATATTTCATAATTGCAAGTTCAAATTGAATAGCTGCTATATTTTTTGTCTTTTTCTCTTTCAGTAGGTTTATAGCTAAATTTTCAGCTTCTTCAATTTTATTAGTATTACTTAAGGCTCTAAGCTTATAAATATCAGTTTCCTCATCAGTTATGTCCCTTTCCTCTAATTCTTTAGCAATTGCAAGAACTTCCTCATATTCTTCATAAATATAATATATTTTCATCTTAATTAAATAGGGCTTAGTATAGTAAGGATAAATGCTTATTGCTATATCCCCTTCTTCCATTGCTTCTTTATAATACCTTAGATTAAATAATGTCTCACATTTATTCATATGTAAAAATACATCATCATTATTTAGCTCTAATCCTTTATTTAAAATTTCCAAACTTTCTTCATATCTATTTAAGTTATTTAAAACAAACCCAATATTGTTTAAAGTAAATATTTTATCTTCTTTTAACTCTAATGCCTTTTTATAAAATTCCAAAGCACTTTCATAAGCTTCTTGATTTGAAAAGGTTCTTCCCTTTTGATAATAAACCATTTCCAGCTCTTCTTGCCTATATTCATTCTCTATTGTCTCATCCTCTAAATTAGCCTGCCACTTATCAAGATATTTTAAAACTTCTTCGTAATTATTTTTACTAAAATATGCTCTGCTAATTAAATCATAATATTGATTTACATCTTCTTTGTCTGGTGTAAAGCTATGACATAGTTTTATAAGCTCATCATTTTTACCATTGTTAAAATAGTACCAGCCAAGCTTAAATTTAAGCTTCTTATCGTCTTTTTCCTCTTCACATTTCTTTTCAAGCTCTGCTATACGTTTATCACCTATGACAAATAACCTTTCTCTAACATAGTCATCGTAACGATTAATTTCACCTGCTTTTTCAAAAAGCTTTTCAGCTTCATCAAGGTTGTCAGTTTCAAAATAGCAATCAGCAAGTCCAACTTTTGAATTATAATCCTCGGGATTAATTTCAAGACACTTCTTATAATATTCCGCTGCTTCCTCATAATTTTTACATAACCACTCAACTTCAGCTATTCCATATAAAGCAAAA
This sequence comes from Bacillota bacterium, assembly GCA_021781745.1. Lineage (GTDB taxonomy): Bacteria > Bacillota > Clostridia > Clostridiales > Clostridiaceae > Clostridium. The sequence goes on from JAJXWH010000011.1 coordinate 31,890, forward strand.
ATTTCATTTGGACATTTCTTTACTAAGGCTTCACCAAGCTGCCTTGCATTTTCCAACTCTTTAGTTATTAAATAATACCTTAAATGCCAATAATCAAGAGAAGGATGATTTATATTATATTCATATATTTGTTCAAGATCACGTTTAGCTTCCTCAAGATTATTACTTTTTATTTCCCTTTGAATTTTAAAGAATAAAGATATCCATTCATCATAAGGCTTCTTATCATCTATTGGATCAAAGGAATAATAATCTAAATTATCACTATAATCTGGGTTTATTCTTCCACTAACATAATTAATAAAATTCTCAGGATAATATTTATATAATTCCTCTATTTTTTCACTCCAAGAAAAATATTCATCAAATAAAAGCCATACCTTTTTAGGTAAACTGAAATAATTGATTAAAAATTCCAACAATTTATTGCTTGCTTCTTCTCTAGAATCTATACCAAAGCAAACCTCATCCTCTAATAATTCTCTCCAGGCATCTTCATCAATTCTTAAAGAAAATTTATTATAAGTTATCTTAACTCTTTTCATCCAAGTTCCAATTGGGGTATTATCCTCTGCTTCAGAAATATCCTCAGTATCGGCAAATTTCAAAGCTTCTTCATAAGCGGCTCTAAGCCTTTTAAAACCTTCTGCATCGTCCTCAGGATTAATTACTTGAAGCTTTGTCATATATGCTTCCTTTATCTCATTCTTATCCTTAGTTTCATTAATTCCCAATATAGTCCACAAATTAATTTTTCCTCCTATTATACAATTTATTCCCTATGAAAATTATAGCATATAGATAAATAACATATAACTAAAATTATGTGGTAGCTTACCGAAATCATAAATATTTTTGCTCCAAAGAGTTATAAAAAATATTGCCTAATAAATTAATTTTAAAATAAGCTGGGACTTTCTAAATATAAGAAAATCCCAGCTTATTTTGAAATTATTAACTATTATACTAAGTTTACTTTTTCTCCATCACTTAATAAATTTTGACCTTCAGTAATGACATCCAAGCCTTCTTGCACCTTACCTGTTACTTCTGTAAATTTTTCATTTGAAATTCCAGTTTCAACCGATATCTTTTTAACCTCGCCATTGTCAACTGTATAGAGATAATTTACACCGTTCTCCATTTTAATTGTTTCATTCGGAACCATTAAGATGTTGTCTTTCTTTTCAGCTGGTAAAGATATTTTAGCAAACATACCTGCTTTTATGTCACCATTAGAATTATCAATTTTAACCTTCACAACATAGAAATTGTTTTTAGAACTTGTATTTGGGCTGATATTATCTATTACTCCAACTATTTTTGCATCTGCTAATGCATTTATAGTAACTGGTACAGATAGTCCTACTTTAATTTTCTCAAGCATTTTATCAGGAATATTTATTTCTGCTTCTAAACTACTAGAATCTATAATTGTAACAGAACCTGATTGCCCACTTGCAAGCTCACCTACTTCTACAGCTTTTTCTGACACAACTCCAGCTATCGGTGCAGTAATGGTAGCATTATTTATCTGAATTTGCACCGCACTCACTCCTGCCTGTGCTTGTTCAAGCGCTGCTTCAGCAGCCTGTGTAGCTTGTGGTCCTGACTTATTCTTTAATAATTCTAAGCTATCCTGCGCATTTTTTAAGTCTATAGTTATAGCATCATATTGAGCCTTTGCGTCATCTAAATCCTTTTTAGATACTGCTTCTGCCGAATATAAAGTTTGTGTTCTATCATAACTGTCTTTTGCAGTATTATATTGAATTTGTAACTTTCCTACTAGCTGTTCCGCTTGCAATAATTGCTGTATAAACCCCGAGTCGCTGGTTCTTTCCAAGTTAGCACTAGCTGCACTCACTCCCGCCTCTGCCTGCTGTAGTTGTGCTGAATAATCTGTTGTATCCAATGTAAATAATGTTTGACCTACACTAACCTTATCTCCAACATTTACGTCTACAGTCGCAACTCTTCCTCCTGTTTTTGGCAGAACCTGTACCTCTTTTGCAGGTTTCAGGTTACTTGCATATTCTACCTCTGTAGAAATTGTTCCAGTTGTTATTTTTTCTGTTTTTACATTTTTAACCTCTTGTGTTACTTCTACAGGTTTCTTTTTAGCAAATGCAGAAATAATTATGACCACAACAACAGCTAAAACTATCCCTCCTATTAAAAGTTTTTTCTTTTTCTTTAAACCATTAAACTTCATAGGTGCTACCCCCTTCTATCTTCTGACTTTTCTTCTTTTTAAAAGATACTACTCCCTTTAAATCAGCCATTAATGTATAAATAACTGGTAATACAATTGGCGAAAGGATTGTTGATGCAACCATCCCCCCAATTATTACTATAGCCATACCCTTTTTCATTTCGGTTCCTTCGCCCATGGATAAGGCAACTGGTAACATGGAAACAATCATTGTTGCACTTGTCATGATTATTGGCCTTAATCTGGTAGCACCAGATTCTATAAGAGCATCTCTTAGATTCATTCCTCTCTTCATGAGGGTATTGGTATAATCTATAAGTAATGTACCATTTTTAGATGCTAATCCTTCTAACATAATTAATCCTATCATAGACATTAAGTTTAAAGTCTGTCCAGTTAAAGCTAGTAAGACAAAGGAGCCTATAATAGCACAAGGCAATGCCATCATTCTTATAAATGGAGTTAAGAAGGATTCATAAAGCACTACTAAAATCATATAAACAAGAGCTAAAGATGCACATAAAGCAAGTCCTAGAGAAGAAAAACTCTCTGCCATTTGTTTTTGATTCCCACCAAATTCTATGCTATATCCACTCGGAACCGAAAGAGCTTTTAGTTTAGCATTAATATCATCCGTAACTTCTCCAAGAACTCTTCCTTGAAGATTGGCTTCAACAGTGACCATATCCTGCTTATCTTCTCTAGATATAGAAGGGGCACTATCTATTTTTTGAATGGAAGCAACTTGAGCCAGTGGAATTTGTTGTCCAGATGAATTCGTAATTTTCAAGGACTTGAGATCTTCGGCGCTCTTTATTTGCCCATTTTCAAATTTAAGGGTTATATCATTTTCCTCATTGTTTGATCTGTACACTCCCACATTGGTTCCTGCAAGCGCCATTCTAACAACACTTCCTACATTTGAAGTAGAAATATTGTACTGAGTAGCTGCAAGGCTGTCAATATTCACCCTAAGTTCGCTGCTTCTCGAACTTGTAGAGTTACTTATATCAGTGATTCCAGGAACCGTACTTAGTAATTTTTCAACTTCATTTGATAAATCTCTTATAGTATCTGAATCATTACCTTTTATCTTAATTGATACAGGCTTACTACTTCCGCCAGATGAAGATGATTCAGATACATTTAAATCTACTCCAGACATGTTTTTACCAAAAGTACGGACTTCGCTTGCAAGTTCACTTTGGCTTTTTTTACGCTCACCCTTAGGAACTAAGTTAACGTAAATTTGAGCAATAGATTTATCTGCGGTTGCTTCTCCGTCATGTCCAATCAATGAAAAATAATTTTTTACTTCTTTTGCTCCCTGTAAATATTTTTCTACCTCGGTAACTTTCTCATCGGTTTGCTTTAAGGTAGATCCTGGGGCAAGCTTCAAATTAATTGTAAAGGAACTCTGATCCGCCATAGGTATAAACTCTGACTTTATCATTCCCATTGGAATAAGCGCCACACTAAACACAATTCCTGCAACAACTATTGCTAAAACCTTTTTCCTGTTATCTAAAGACCATATTAGGGCTTTTCTATAGGTTTCTACAAGCTTATCAAAAGTCCATTCCTTTTTAGAACTTATTCTACTAATAAATTTAGGATTTATTTTGCTTAAAAAATTAGATTTTTCTTTTTTTGCTATCTTTTCTTTATCATTTCTATTTGTTAATAACCTTGAAGAAAGCATTGGCGTAATTGTAAAAGATACAATTAGAGAAAACATAGTAGCTGCAACGATTGTAAGTCCAAATTCTCTAAACATCTGCCCAACTAAACCTGATACAAATGAAACAGGAGCAAATACAACAACATCACATAAAGTTATAGCTATTGCTGCCATTCCTACTTCCCTTCGGCCTTCAATAGCTGCAGCTATAGGATTTTTTCCCATATCCATATGCCGCTGTATATTTTCTATAACAACTATAGAATCATCCACCAGAGTACCTACTACAAGAGATAAGCCCATTAAAGATAGCATGTTCAAGGTAAAATGCAATTGATACATCATAAAAAATGTAGCGACCAGTGATGTTGGAATTGCAATTAAAACCACGAGTGAAGAACGGAAACTACGGAAGAATAAATAAAGTACAATTGCAGTAGTTATAATTCCTTCTATAAGATTATGTTTTATTTGAGTAAGTGAAGAGTTAATAAAAGTAGTAGTATCCATTAGAATATTTACTTCCGTTCCCTTTGGAAGTGTCTTTTTTATATCTTCTAATTCCTTTTTAACAGAATCAGCCACTTCTACTACGTTTGAATCACTTTGCTTTCCAAGCATCATTGCTATGGTCTTGTTACCGCCAAACCTTGTTAATACGGTAGCATCTGGAACTTCTAAATCAATTTTTGCAATATCACCAAGACGAATATTTACTCCATTACCAGCGGGTATTAACAGATTTTTTACAGCATCAATATTATTGAACTGACCAATAATTCTAACTGATTGATCTAAGTTGTCTTGTTTAATCTCTCCAGCTGGTATATTAACGTTTGAAGCTTGTAAGGTTCCCATTAAAGTATCAATATTAACTCCGTAATACTCCATAGTCGCTTTATCAATTTTAATCATCAATTGCTTCTTATCTGCACCCAGCAGTGAAATGTTCCCTACTCCAGGTATTTTTTCTAATCTTTGTTTTAAGATATCAGATTGATTATAAAGTTCCTCATAACTGGCATCCCCATTTATTGAAACTATCATCATTGGTATAGAACTCATGTCCATTTTATATAAAATGGGCTTGTCTGCAGCTTTGGGAAGTTTTGCTGATGCAAGCTCAACTGCCTTTTGTACATCTAAATAAGCGGTATTTATATTTGCACTCATTTTAAAGGTTATTGTAACGGTACCATAGCCTTCTCCACAAGTTGAATTTAGAACATCAACACCGCTTATTCCTGAAACTGCATCTTCAATTGGTTTTACAATATCTTTTTTAGTATCTTCTGCACTGGCACCGTTATAAGTTGTCATTATTGATATAACAGGAATGTTCATAGATGGCATTAAATCTGCCCCCATGCTTTTATACCCCATAATTCCAAGTCCAATGAATAAGATCACCGCCATCCACATGGCTGCTGGCCTTTTTACTGATATTTCAGTTATACTCATTTCTTTCCCCCTAACTCTATGTTCATAAAGTGAAACTTTTCAGGTGGAGTTTCCTTAGTGCCCCTTGAGGGTAAACTCCAGCTGAATTTAGTTGAACTTATACCCTCAAGGGGCACCTCGTCCAGGAGCGTGCAGCCGTTATCTCCCACTTGAAGAAAAGCAGATATTCCAAATTTCAATTTGGCTTAGTCGCTTTCACAGAGTAAGGGGGAGTGTTACGGATGCTAGCTATCGGACATTGTGCCCTTTAAGGGCATAAATTTTTACTCATTATCCTACTCATTCTTAGTATATCATTATATAGCAATCTAGAAAATATTTTCCATAGCTTTAATACAAAAACAGTTATGTTCTAAATAACACTGATTCTTACATATATTCTATTTGTAACAAAATTAGAATAGTCTTCTTTTTTCCATTTTTATGCTCATAGCATAAACTTACATAAAATAATTAAAGCTGAGAGATTCTAAATTTAGAAAATCTCAGCTCATTATTACATCTTTTATTTTTTATTTTAATTTTTAATAAAATTACCTATAGAAATAAAATTGAAAATACTTCTGTTTATCTATAATATTATCTGTATTCTATCTTACCATCAGGATATTGTGCAAATCTTCCTTTTTCCCTTGGATGAACAAAATCGTCACGATCCCATGGCCATCCCCCGAAGCCAGTGCTTCTATAATCATCAAAAGCATCCTTAATTTCTTTCTCTGAGTTCATTACAAAAGGTCCATAACTTACAACTGGTTCTCCAATTGGCTCTCCCTCTAAAAGCAACAGACAGCTTTCCTCTGAACCATTTTTTATTTCTATTATTTCATCTCCTTTAAGTTTTACACTATGATAAACGTCAACGCTTGTTTCTTGAATATTTATTTTATCTCCTTCATAGAAGTAAAGTGTTCTGTTTAATGTAGAAGATACTTTAGGAAGCTCTATGCTAGCTTCAGGTTCCATACGAATTAGCCAAATTCCTACACGGTTATCCTTTTTACTTGCCCATGAATTAGGAGAAGAATCCAAACTATTAGTACCATTATAGGAACCAAAAATAAGTCTTATAGTACTTGTTTTGCCCTTATCATTTTGAGATTGTATAACTGGTATATCTTCTGCCCAAAGCATTTTATAATGTGGGTCTACAAATTTGTCTTTTTTAGGTAGATTCATCCAAACTTGAAATAATTCTAATGGATTATTTTTTTCTTTATTAATTAAAGGAAACATTTCTGTATGATTACAACCTCTACCAGCAGTAAGCCACTGCACATCGCCAGCTCCATATCTGCCTGTTGCACCTGCTGAATCTGCATGATCGACATATCCATCTAATACTATTGTAACTGTTTCAAAACCTCTATGAGGATGCTGTGGAAATCCTGGGACAGTATCACCATGATACATATTCCATCCATCTATTCCCCGAAAATCATTGCCAATAATTCTGCCTGCAAGAGATGCATTTGGTCCCATCTCATTATTCCCCTTTGGATAAGCATCCTTATGGTGTGCACAAAACAGAAAAGGATCACTGGTGTTCCATTGAGAGCTTAATTTATCTATTTTAAGTACATTATTCTTCATAATTTCAACCTCCTTTAATACATATTACTGGTACTTATATTATTAATTCTATCTAGCGTCAATTAAATAATTGTTAATTAATAACCGTTATCTATTAATTTGATTATAGCATAACCTTTATTACTTGTATATTGTTTAGTAGGTTTCAATAATTTATCACATAGCTAGCTGCCGTAGTACTCCTCTTTTTCATGTAGAGACATCGTCTTCACGTTCACTCTACCATCAACTTAACAATCATTCGACTACGGAATTAGAATTAACATTAGTAAATTTATGCTTTATTAAAAAATATTTTAATAATTGATTATTTATTTCAATAAAAACTACTTACAAATTTTATAATAAGTAATATAATTAAAACATAGTTCATAACGGAACAATTCATTCATGAACTATATTACATTTTGATTGGAGGAATATTATTATGGATTTCAAAAATTATAATGTTAAACAGGCAGGGGATGTTGTTCAATCTTTTATAGCAATTTGTGGCGCTTTAGCAAGGTTTTCATCACAAAATGCTGATAGTCTAGGGCTTACATTACAACAGATGGGCATTTTGAATATAGTAAGTGCCTTTCCTGAAATCACTCTTAAAGGGATAACAGACAAGTTAAATCTTCCTAAAAGTACGGTTAGTGTTAATGTTAATAATCTTGTTAATTTAGAACTTGTTAAGAGGACGATTATTAAAAAAGACCGAAGAGAAATTCATTTTACTTCAACTTCAAAAGGAAAAGAGCTATCTCTGAAGTCTTCTCAAAACGCTCTATCATATAGAGCCATGGCTTTAGCGTTAGAACAGATACCAGTAGAAGATGCCCAATCTCTAATTCGAATCCATAAAGAGCTTTTAAACCATTTGCGAGACTGCAAATTTTAAACACACAATATTCTTAAAATTTCAATTAAGAAAACTCCTAAAGTCAGTTCTCTTAAAAAATATAAATATTGTAACTAATGCAACTTGAGATCTCAATGAAAAGGCCTCGGAATTATAGGTACATAAATCCGAGGTCTTAAATATAGTTGCATTGAACTTTATAATGCTTTTCTTTAAATATAAAATTTTCTCCAGCAACCCGACAAACAAATGTCTAAGAAATCATATTCAATATTGTTTTTTCATCAATTCCATTTTGTGCTGAAATTGAATATGATATACCATCCTTTTCCCATAGCGCTAAATTATATTGTTCACTTTTGTTTCCTTCCAAGTTCACGTTTACTCCATTTACCTTAACTGTCTTCATAACTTGGTAAGCATTATAATCGCCACTTACATTATCAATGCCTTTACCTGCTCTGAAAATTATATTGCTATTGCCATCATTATACTCTACTTGTATTATTTCATTTGATATAGTACTTATGCTTTCCATTTTAAATCCTTTAGGCAATGCTTTTAATGAATTGACTTTTAAATTTAATGCTTTTTCTGCTTCATCTAATGTCTTATATTCTTGACTATAATTCACGTCTTTCTCTGCCACAGCTGATGTACTCGAGACACTATTATCTGCATTATTTTCAGATATTTTATTTCTCATTATATCTCCATCTGTCGTTTTTGGCTTTGTGCCAGTTGGATTCCTATTTTCTTTATTATTAGCATTCTGTTCAGGATTTGTTTTTGATGGAATATTTGAATTCCCTATAGATTTATCATCATTATTTTGTGAAGTTTGACTTTTCACTGCCTCAGAGCCTGAATTTGATTGTGATTTATCTTTATTTTTTTCTTTTTTCCCGGTTTCTGAGCTAGTATTATTCTCTTCTTTCACATGATTATCACTATTATTATTTTGATTTAAAATTTGATTTCCCTTATCATCGTTAGATATTTCATTGCTGCCATCATTATAAACAAATTGATTATCTTCATTAGTTTTTAAGCTATTATTTTCATCATCATTATTTTTTACTGTTTCATTCTGCTCTAAATCATTAGGTGCATTTTTTATAAGCATAGGATAATTTTTTACTATACTTAAGCATAAAATTACAGTAAATCCTGCTGCAACCATCTGCATATTTCTTTTAAGGTTATTGTATTTTCTTACTTTTGGCAAAGTCATTTCAACTTCCCTATTTTTTACTTCGCTATTTTCATTTGCAGCCAAAACATTTTGGAGTATTCTTTTTTTCATATCATCGGTCATTACTATTTTATTTATTTCTTCTTTATATTTCTTACTCAAAATCATACTCCTCCTTTAGCTCTTTCTTTAGCATATTTCTTCCTCTGCTTAGTAACGATCTTACCGTTGCTTCTTTCCTATTTACTATATTTGATATTTCAACCGTATTATATCCTTCATAATAATATAAATGAATGATCTCCCTGTATTTTAGTGGGAGTTTTATAACCTGTTTTAGAACATTGTTATCTTTATATTCATCATAATAAGGCATATCAGTCAATTCTACATGCTTTTTAAACCAGGCCGATTTCAATTTATTTTTGCATATATTTCTTGCAACACAAATAAGCCAATGTTTTTTATGGTACTCGCTTTCAAATATCTCTATATTTTTAAGCAATTGCACAAAAACATCTTGAAGTGCATCCTCTGCATCATGTATATTTTTCATATAGGAATATGCCAGTCTCAACAGCATATCTCCATAATGCTCTAAATCTTGTGAAATAATTTCATCCGTACGCAATGAAACCTCTTTCATAAAAAAACTCATCCTTCCATCCAGTAGCACAATATGATATTCAGCATTTAACTTAAACTTAAGTGGTAACTAACCGAAACCAAATACATTTTGATTCCACAAGGACTATGAAATATTCGCTGGAAAGTTCTAAATGGAAGCTTGTGTTCATTTCTGCATGCTCCAATTATTCAATTGGACAAGCAATAAATGAAACAAGACCCCATTAAGAACTTTCAACAGCTCAATTTCAAATGCCTGTTTCACAAAAATGTATTTGCTTTCTGGTGTAGATATTCACTCAAATTTAGTGAGAGTTGAATAAGTTAACTAGTAAAAGCAAAACTGATAATTGGTTTATCAATAACCCCAAACTAAACTCATCATTATTATGCTTGTCCCTACTTATGTTACTTATTATTCAAATTTTTTATAATATATAATTAAAAGGTACTTTTTATTATTTTAATTATATCATCTTGATTCATGCCCGCATCTATTGAAATAGAATATGACATATTATTTGCACTCCAAGTTGCAACTTTAATGATATTACCGTCTCCTTTTAATTTAACATTGTTACCATTTATATTTACACTTGTATTAGTCTTATAATTATTATAGTCACCGCTTATATCTTGAATACCTTCTGCCATTCTAAATAGAATGTCACCTTGTTTACTTATATAGCATATTTGAAATAAATCTCTTGATATAGTATTTATATATTTGATATTATACTTACCTAATAATTCCTTAGGCACTGTAACTTTGAATTTTAGTGCTTTTTGAGCTTCTTCTATGGTATCAAAGCGATCAATAGGATTTATTATATCTTCTGCATCTGGATTTTGAGTCACTACACTAGCTGTTGGTTTGCCATCCCATTTCCCGTTTTGGTCTACTTTATACCCATCTGAAGTCGTAGTACTTACGGCCATTTCTCCATTATTTAATAAATAGTACCAATTTTCGTTGGTTTTAACCCATCCTCTTTGCATTATGCCATTATTATTCATAAAATACCACTTATCATTTATTAGCTTCCATCCAGTTGTAAGCTCTCCATTAACTGAATAAATCCATTGTCCATCTTTATCTCTCACAAAAAAGCTCCCTACTGTTTTTGCATCATTGAATAGAAAATTATAAAAATTTATTGGAACATATACCATATTGTCATCAATTATAGGTTCTGCACCTAGTGGATGCATCATAGTTAAGCCTATAGCATTGCTGCTTGAATAATAATAACTATCTTCTCCTACATAAACCTTTGTCTTAATTTTACCATTATCTAGGCTGATAATTTTATTATCCTTATCTGCCTCAACTGTAAATCCAAGACTTTCTGCTGTGAATTTTAGCGGAACCATAATTTTGCCCTTATATATTAAAACACCATCTCTTCCAATTTCAATATTCTTTCCGCATATTGCTACCTTATTAATATCTACATCCTTTGGTGCGTAGTTTGATATTGGAATATCCTCTCCAATAATATCCGCTGGATTAGATTTATGTCTATACGAATCTGCTGCAAATACTTGTGTTGACATTCCCATAATTGTTACTGCTGTTAATACACCTATCATTAATTTTTTCATAATATCATCTACTCCTTCTAAGTTACATGTTAATTTTTCCTTTTATATTAGTAATACAATCCAACTTAGAGAAGTGTTGCAAAATTTTATAAAAATTTTAACCACTATGATTTTCATAGCGGTTAAAATTCTTAAATATATGCTTATTATCTTTTTATAATACTATTAATGTTTTCAATTATATTAATTAAAAATTGTCTATTTTCTTTATAAAATTGAAATAATACTTTAAATGGAGGCTTTTTATATACATGCGCTGTATCATTTCTAAATTTACTTAAAGTTTTATATAATATTATTTCATCCTTAGGCAAAAGTCCCTCATTTATACATAATTCAATAGCATCATTATATGTGATTTTACTAACACTTATTGAAAGCACTTTAAGACATTGACTCATGTAATTACCTAAAAGCTCCTTATACTGAAGAAAGCTAGTTCTAAAACTTTGCTCTAAATGTTTTTGTATTACCACAGATTGACTATCATAAAGTGATATTATTTCATCTAAGTCATGTATAACGTCCTGCATACTAGTGCTTATATATTTTAATCTTTCGATATTTAATTTATCCATTTAACCCGCACCTTTCATTTATACACATCTCTATAAACCACCATTCAGAAGCTAACCATTCATTAAATTTTTCGAACCATATATCAAATGCTTCAGATGTTTCCATTAAAGATTTACCTTGAAGTATCTCCCTTAATAATAAAACATTATCTTTTTCTGGCAACACAAGATCTACCACTTTCTCTAGTCTTGTGCTTATTTTATCTTCTAAATCTACTAATTCTATATAACTTAACTTATCACTAAAAATGGCAAGATCAACATCACTATCTTCTGTAAAGGTACCATCACTATATGATCCAAATAAATATAAAGCATCAATCTTATCTTTAGGTATTAAATCTTTAATTTTTTCATAGATTATTTTATGATTCATATTGCCATCCCCCCTGAACTCAACTAAACAATATCTATTTTTAATATCTATATTATACCTTAAATAATAATATATTAATATATCATACATTTAGTTTTGAGTACTCGTATGTCTATACTATAATTATTTCCAATATTGCAAAAAGTATACGCACATACGTTCTTGAATTAGATAAAAATTAGGGAGTATCACTTAAGATACTTCCCAATAATAGACTTGCTCTATATCTGTTCAAATGGATATATAACTCCCCATTCATGTCTTAATGAATCCATAATTTTCATAATTCTAAGAGTCTCTTTATGTGGCATTTGTGGACATTCTATTTCTTTATTTTCAATTGCTTGTATAGCCGCCTCAACCTCATATTCATAACCCGTTATTTGTTTAGGTGCATCATAAACTGCAATTTCCTTTCTATCTGAAGAAAATACTCTAATCTTTTCATAATTATTAATATATCCTCATTTATATGTTCAGCTAATTTATAATAAGCTGCAACTTCATCCTTACATATTGGACCAAAATCATAAGGACAATTCCATTCGGAATAAATTATTATCTTTCATAAAGGTTTATAAACTTTTGAATTTGTGCTACAATCAAGTGTAAAATTGCATAAGGCACAATTAAATTGATTATAAAATTTATCTGATGTCTAGCCGCTATAACACCACACTTCTTTAAGTAGTAAATAACAGCGGCACACCCTAGACGAGGTACCCCTTGAGGGTATAAGTTCAACTAAGACTCAGATGGGGATTAAACCCCATCTTCATCAAGTTTCACTTGATGAAGACATTTTAAAATTGGAGGAATATATGAAGAATAAAGATATAGAAATGATGAAAAAATTAATAGAAGAAAAGAAACAAAAAGGGAATAACACTAAAAATAATACAAGACCAAAAAAAGTTATAGGCAGAATGTTATTGCCATGTGGAAAAACAACTCAATAAAACTCTACTTATAGATATCCAAACTATAGCTTAGACTTATGAATATAACTCACCGAAATCGGCAACATACTTTTGTTCCAGTTTCTAGGTAATTTTGCTGGGTGATTCTAAGGCTACAAGTTGTACCCAAAGTGCTAGCCTCAAAGACTACGCTTTGAACTAGCACATTTGGAACAACTTATAACCTAAGAATCACATCCATCAAAATTACCCATGAAACATTCCACAAAAGTATGTTACTGATTTCTAGTTGAGATATATTTCAAAGTATAAGTATATTTTATATTTGTGATATCTATTAGTATAGAAGGTAAGGCACTATCAAAAATATCACAAGTCAATTATCTAAACATGTTCGTATATGCAGCATAGCTGCTCTTTTTAAATGTGCTTATTTTGATAGACTCCGTTCAAATGAAAAAGCGAGGTAATATTATGATAAAAATTGATAACTTGTCGTACTCATTCCCAAATAAAGATCTCTATAATAATATTTCATTTACTTTAGAAGATGATCAGCATTGTGCTTTTATAGGTTCAAGTGGTATTGGGAAAAGTACGCTGATTGATATAATTATGGATCCAGAAAGATATATGTACGATGGTACCATAGAGATTGATCCGAATTGTAGAATTGGATATGTGAGTCAGTTTCCACAACTAGATAATACAAAGGAAACTACAGTTTTCGAGTATTTAGGTGGAGAATTTATTAAGCTGCAAAATGAAATAGCCTCTATTTGTACTGAAATGGAAACAGCTTCGGATATTGATCCCTTACTAGAAAAGTACCAAGACACTTTAGACGCACTTGATGCAATTGGTGGAGATGATTTTGAAAGCATTCTTAATAAAAAATTAAATCTTGCAAACTTAGACTACCTTAAAAATTTAATGGTATCTGAACTTAGTGGCGGAGAATTTAAGCTTATTCAAGTGATAAAAGAAATGCTTAATGGTCCAAATTTAATAATTATGGATGAACCAGATGTATTTTTAGACTTTGAAAACCTTAATTCTCTTAAAAATCTAATTAATTCTCACAAGGGAATGATGTTAGTTATTACCCACAATAGATATCTACTTAATCATTGTTTTAATAAAATTATTCACCTTGAAAATATGGAGCTTCAAGAGTTTGATGGAAGCTATATTGATTATAACTTCACATTACTTCAAACTAAAATTGAGTTACAAGAACTATCTGCTGCTGATGATGATGAAATTGAGAGAAACGAACGCATAATCAAAAGACTAAGAGATAGAGCAGAAATTTCAGGTGAAACTGCTGCTGGAAGATACTTAAAAGGTAAAATGAAATTTCTAGAAAGATTAGAAGCTCGTAGAATAAAAACACCTTTTGTTGAAATTAAACAGCCTTTGATACGATTAACTACTAATAATCCTGTGGAAGAAAAAATAGCTTTAAAAGTTAACAATTATAGTGCCGGCTTTGAGGAGATACTTTTAGAAAATGTTAACTTTGAGATTAAATCTAATGATAAAGTAGCTATTATTGGGTTAAACGGTACTGGAAAAACAACCTTACTTAAGGATATCTATAAAAATAATAATCCTGCTATTGAAATAAATCCAGACATTGAAATAGCTTATTTATCACAAATTCAAGGCGAAATATTAAATGAGTCTAACACAGTACTTGAAGAATTCCTAGATGCAGGCTTTAAAACCTATGACGAGGCTACCACCTACATTTCAAATTATGATTTTGAGGAAGAGCTACTTAACCAAAAAATAGAATCTTTATCTGGTGGAGAAAAAAATATACTTCAATTAGCCAAAATTTCTGCAAGCAAAGCGAATATGCTGCTTTTAGATGAGCCAACAAGCCATTTAGATACATATGCACAAATGGCCCTTGAAACAGCCATAAAAAAATATAACGGTGCAATTTTAATGGTATCACATGATTACTATTCTATAGTAAACTGTGTAGATTATGTTTTTCTTATTGAGGATAAAACAATCAGAAAAATGAACATGAAAAAGTTCAAAAGAATGATTTACGCTAAATACTTTGATAAAGATTATTTAGAAATTGAACAAAAGAAAATGGATTTGGAAATGAAAATAGCCATATCCCTCAGAAACACTGATTTTGAACGTGCAAAAGCTTTATGTGAAGAGCTTGAAGCTCTGATTAAATCACTTTAAAGCTTATATTGTTTTACTTAGGACATTATCGAACTAAAATTGTAAGTAAAGCTAATCGGTAAATTTATAAGTATTTTACCACATAAAATAGTATCCATAAATGAGAATAAGGCACAATCAAATAATCTATTATTTTTGATTGTGCCTAAATTCTTACAAAAAAAACAAATTTAAATTCAATAACTATTGCCACGCCTCTTATATATATTGATTTTATAAATAGGTCATTAAGTCCTATCCTACCCAATCGATTAAACTTCAATTCATATGAAAAAAATTACTCAGCTGCTTTAATATGTCTTATTCTATAGTAATGTTAATTTCTGCACCTTTTTCACCACCAAGCATTATATAACCACCACCTGATAATGTCGCAGAATTATTTTTAGTTAATGCACTTTGCTCTGTACACACTCCTTCTTTTGTATATACTAAAAAACCACTATTTTTAGGTAATTCTACTGTGATTTTTTTTCCTTGTAAATTATCATTAACCTTATACCATATATTGTAGCCATTATCTTCTATAGTGCAAACACTCTTCCCTTCTGGTATTTCTTTTAGACCATCTTCACTAATTAATATATTTTCGGCTGCTTTCATATATTCAATGTTATCTTTCTTAAAGAAAGTATAGTCAAAAGTATCTCTTCCAGCTTCTACGGGAACCTCAACAACATTAATGGACTTATTTTCATCTATAATTTTATTAGACAATTGATAACCATTATCTAATTTAACAACCCTAAAAGTTGATGCTGCACTCTTTAGTTCACTGTTATACTTATCTGTTAAATCAAAATATTTTTTGTTTTTTCTATTTTCCCAAGCTTTATTTACTTCTGGTGTCAATCTATTTTCTTCTAATTTTTGCCCCCAATATTGAGCAAGAGCTGTTTGTCCCACCCCTGGCAAATTAATATATAAATCCGATCTCAAATAAACCTTATTATCCTTTTCTTCAAAAGTTATTTTTTCACTACCATCTTGATTTAAAAATATTCCTTCACCATTGTAAATATACATCATACTTTTAGTTCTTGGGAAATATAACGACGTACCTAAAATTGTCATTGCACCACTTTCATTCATTTGAACCTTAAAAATTTGTTGTGATGCTCCATATGTTCCTTCATATTTTTTAATATCCTCACCTATTAAAGTTTTAGTTGGTGTTCCAAAGGATTTGTCAGCTTTAATTTCTTGAATGATGCCTTTCTCCTTTAAAGCCTCAAGCAGCATATTACAAGCTAATATTTCATCATACGTATTACTTCCACCTGATGAAGTAACTGCTGCCGTCATATTATATTCAGGTAGTATAACAATAGAACTGTGATAAAATATTGTATCTCCACCTTTTGAAATAGCCTTTATACCATATTGATTAAATGGAAATATATTTGTTCCATCAAAACCAAGTCCATAATTAATTGTAGTATCAGTATTCTCTATGTTATCTAACCATAACCCATTTTTGTATTCTTCACTTCTCATTTCATTAACAGAGTTTACAGAAAGTAATTTGCCCTTCTTTGTGAATATATTTCCAAATTCACATAACTCCTGTGCTGTTGAATATATACCACCTGTGCCAATTACATTTACATTCTCTGGCGGTGTTTCTATTTTAGGTGCTATTGAACTATAAGTTTTTGCGAGCTTATTTCTATCAAAATCATCTTGTGAAGTTTTTGTATTATTCATTCCTAATGGTGTTGTTATATTTTCATGAATGAATTCTGTAAAACTCTGCCCACTAACTTTTTCAACCAATATTTCTGCAAGTATAAAACCATCATTGCAGTACACAGAAAATTTACCAGGCTCAGCATTTAATCTCTCTGATTTTAGTTGTTCTAATAATTTATCATGAGCAGTTGTTTCATTATCCTCGAATAACTCTGCTTTTGGACCTGCAGTTTGCATAATTCCTGATGAATGGTTAAGCAACATTCTTGTTGTTATTTTTTTATATCGCTCATCTTCCATTGTAAAATCCGGAATATAATCTACAACAGGCTTGTCTAAATCAATTTTTTTCATATCCACTAATTTCATTATAGCAGCAGCAGTAAAAGTCTTAGATACTGAACCAATACCGTACATTGTATCACTAGTTATAGGTATATCGCTATTTTTACTGTATACTCCACTGCTTCCTGATACCACAAGCTTACCATTATCCATCATTGCATATTGAACACTTGTTATCCCTTTATTATAATCATTAACCAATGTGGTTGCCTTTTCTTTTTCATCTGCACTAATTGTAGAATAATCAGAATCAATCTTTCCCGTTGAATTTATTAAATTAAAGACAGATTTCACTTTATTTCCAAATGTTAAAGTAAGTAGTATTACTAGAAATACTACTAAAAGTATTATTGGACGTTTTGATAATTTTTTCATTTAATTTGCCTCCAATTTATTTCTGGTCGTGCAAAGGCTATTATATTATTTTTCAATTTATTCTTATCCAATAGTCATAGTATCTCATATTCTTACCTACTAGTGGTTCTAGAGATTTTATGAAATTCATTTTCTTTAGTGCTTCTATTCTATCTATTGCATAAACTGCAGCCTTTGTTATAATATTAGAGCAACCAAACCAATTATAGAATGGAACTACAATTAATGACAGAATTTCATAAAGGGACTGAGTATTTTCATAGTCACTTCTTACATCTAATCTCAATAACCCACAATTGTTATAGTAATCTTCAGATTCTCTCCTGAACATTTCAATTGTTCCTATTACTTTGTCGTCTTTCTTATCAACTATTGAAAAACGCACAAAGCTCCTATTCTCATAGTACTCTATTAACCAAAATTTTATAGCATTCTGCATGTACTCTCTTTTTGAACAATAGAAATTATCACCATTACAATTATCACTATTGAAATATGGTAACGCATACTTGTCACTATATACACTGAATAAATCATCTACATCGTTTTCCTCAATTAATCTTACTATAAAATTATCATTTTCTAATACAGGGCATTTTTCATAAATATCCATATTTATTCTCCAATCTTCATCTTATTTTTTTTTGAACATTCTACTTCCAAATACTCACTAAATCGATTCATTTCATTCATTTCTATTCCTCCTAATTTTTGGTCGTGCAAGGGCTATTACATTATTTTTAGCTCCATATACATCAACTTCCATATATGTATTATAAATATAATAATGTAAATAATAAAGCTTAGCAACATGAAGTTTCTAAAATATACATTTCTAAGGCTCAAATGTCATTTTTGGATTCTTTTAGTAAATCAAACATGTTACTTCTCCATGAGCCGACAAGTCATTTAGATACCTATTGGCAAATGGTACTTAAAAAAGTCATAGAAAAATAATAAATAATTAAAGCTGAGATTTTCTAAATATAAGAAAATCTCAGCTTATTTATCACAGAATCAAGGGGAAATATGTGACAGCTCTATTGTATAAACAGTAGCGAGTTGATTCATATAGTTAAATATTTATATTTATTTAACATATTTATAATAAGGCAACTGAATTGCAATGCCTGTTTCATCAACTTTATAATTTGTACCTCTAAGAGGCGGTGCACCTGAAACTAAATTCATTCCTATAGAATAAATTGCATTTGCATGTTCACGTGGATCTTGCGCCACGGTACCTGTCATAATGCCTTGATTAATTAACTCTTTAGCTTCTGGTAAAGCATCAATTCCGACAACTGGAATATATTTAGAGGTACCTCCTGCGTTATATCCATATTTTTGAATCCCTTTGATAGCACCTATTGCCATAGCGTCATTTGACGAGGTTGAAACCTACATTTCAAATTATGATTTTGAGGAGGAACTTATTAATCAAAAAATAGAATCTTTATCTGGTTGAGAAAAATATATACTTCAGTTAGCCAAAATTTCTGCAAGCAAAGCAAATATGCTGCTTCTTGATGAACCAGCAAGCCATTTAGATACATATGCACAAATGGCCCTTGAAACAGCCATATCACTCAGAAACACTGATTTTGAATGTGCAAAAACTTTATGTGAAGAGCTTGAAGTGCTTATTAAGTTACTTTAGGCATTTAATCATTTATAGTTATAGAAAAGCTGAGATTCTCTAAGTTTGATAATGTAGTTAGATTTGTGTAAACAAGGTAAGGTAGTGGATTTGTGTAAAACAAATCTACTACCTTCTTTTTTTGTATTTGAAAATACTTGTTTTACTCTTCTTCTTCTATTTGCTTTTTCCCAAGTTCAATTATCTCTTTAGTTACTAAGAATGGAAACTCTACTTTCCGTATTCCAAAAGCATCTGAATATAAAATCCTTAATCCATTTTCTTTTTCATTAAAACTGATTCTACAGGTATCTGGAACATATAAGAGTTTTCTTATCTCTTTTCCTTCGGATAAACTGTAAACTTTTAAAGACAAATCGTCGAAAATTACAGCAACCTTAGTTTTAGATTGGCTTATAATATAATACTTAATTACCCCTTCACTTTTTATCTTATTATAAAGGTCCACACTTATTTTAAAGTTCTTACCATTCCAATAGGAACGAATTTCTCCTTCCTTTTCATTTATCATAAATAAATGCTTGTAATCTTCAGTAGTTTCATCTAAAAGCTTTCCACTTTCAATATCATAAAACAAAGTTATTGCACTCTTCCAGGTTGTAAAATGAAGCTTTGTATCATCAATTGAAAATGCTAAATAACTGCAGTCTTCTTGATATTTAATTTGCAAAACCTTTTGTAGTTTGTTATTCTTAAAATCCCAAAATTCTACTGAGGTATCATCCCCATTTCTTCTTGAAATAGCAAACCTGTCTTCTTTATTATTAAATGCACATTTCTCAAATGAATCACATTGTTGTAAATCTATTTTATATTCATTTTCCTCATTTATATTATAAAAAATTATAGTATTATTATTTTCTCTTACAGCTAATATATTTCCGCTATTACTTTCTGCAAGTATATTATCTCCATTCAATTTTCTAAGCACATTGCCAGTTTTTAATTCTATTACCCAAATTTCCCCTTTAAAAGTATTAAGATAACCATAGTCATTATTTATACTTGTTGTAAAAGTTCCTCCTTCAGGAATATCAAAACTTTTTTCATTCTTATCATCATTAGTATCAATAATATCTAATTTGCTATATTCTTTTTTTACTATATATTCATTCAGATAGCTTGCTTCTAAATTAGATTCTCCTAAAGAATCCCCCTCTAAGATACTCTTTCCAACTGTTTCTTCATCCATTACAACCTGCAGTTGTTTTGAATTTAAAAGAGTTATAAGACATTTTTCTTCAGCATTATATATAAATTTAGGTACTGCATAATTGATTTTATCATCAGTTATTTTGAATGCTGATCTTAAAATTTTTCCTTCTGAAACATTTAACATAATAAAATTGTTATCATTAGTTAATAACATTAAATACCTTCCATCATCACTTAATTTAAAATCTTTTACACCTTGCATCCCCTGATTCATTACTAATTTCCTTTTATTAATATCAATTACACAGCATTCACTCTTATTTAATACTGCTAGTGTTGTAAAATCCTTGCTTATTGTTATTTTACTTTCACCATTTTTAAAATCTTTAATTAAATCACTATATATTAGCTTATTCTTTTCAATTAACTTATCATCTCCAAATTCATAATCCACTATGGTACCATCATTAAATACTACTCTAAGAATATTTTCTTGTATAAGTTTCATATCTTGAAAGGTTTTAGGCATATAATAGCATTTATATGGTAAACCAGTTTTTTTATCAAATAAAACTATTGCAGTTCTATCTTTAGAGTACTCATCATATGAAGCTATAATGTAATTTTCATTCATCTCTACTGCTCTATAAAAAGGATTATTTTCATCATCAAAAGGCAGTTTACATGTAGTTACTACTTTTTCTTCATCCAGGCTAACTAAATGAATATTCATTATCTGTGTTCCCTCTGGATTAGTTAAACAGATAATATTTTCCCTATCATGAAAAAGTTTAAAACCCATCAGCTTGTCTATAGTCATAGTTTTTGTCTGCTTTAATGTACTTTCGTCAAATACGGAAATTTTATTAGTGGAAGATACTATTATTTTATTATCATTTTTTAAAAAGCTTATTTGATTCCAAATATCTGTCTTTACTTGATTCAATTTATTTAAACTTTTAGTTGAATATAAGCTTAAAGTTCCATCTGAAGAACTAACAATGAATTTATCGCCATTGCTATTAAAAGCTAAATCTACTATATTATTATCTTCTGTAATCAAGCCTTTTACATTATCTTGTCCCATTGGAAGAAATAATCCATTATAAAGAAGATCCTCTCCTTCCTTTAAAATGGCTGTTTCATCTTTGCTTATGTCACTAGTTAACACTGAAAGGCTGCTTTTAATTGAACCTAGTCTATCCACTTGCTTAAATTCCGAATTTGCTAAATCAATTTTTTTTAAGGCTTCCTGTCTTTTAGCTGCCTCCCTGCTTTTTATCTGATTGCTTAATTGCAAGAAAATGAATATACATATAGCGATTGTTACTATAGTAGTAAATACTCCTGCTCCTACTTTCCTTCTTCTATCTCTTTTAGCTTTTTCAATTGAAAGCTCTATATATACCCTTAATTCTTCACTTATATCTTTTCTTCTTAAACTCAACATTTTTGCTGCATTATCAAGTTGCGTTCCCTTTTGTATTAAATAATCCTTTTGCTTTTTTTCCATATCCCACTTATTTCTAAATAACGTCAGTTTTTCCCTCTGTTTAAAAAATTCCTTGTCCTCTTCAATAAGACTTTGAATTCTTGGCCAATTAGTCAAAAGTGCATTATGGGCAGTTGTAACAATCCCTCTTCCTTCACCATCACTATCAACCACTAAAAGCCTTGCAGCAATGAACTTATCTACTAGTTTTCTTTTCTCTTTTGTATTACAAAATACTTCCTCAGAAACTCTTTTAGACCACACAGTATCCTCTTCATAAGGATTTATTGATATCAGCTCTCTAAATATACCTTCAAGTTCCCTAGAAATCTCCTCACTTAAATAAGCTAATATATCTTCTGCAATTGTAGCAATAGAACCTTTTAAACCTCCAAGCTCATTATAAGCTTCAAAGGTTAATACATTGTTATCAGTTTTTCTTTTATAAAGTTCATTTAAAGTAAATTGCAAAAGAGGTAGATTATTTGTACTACTAAAAGCTTCTTCAAGTATTACATCCTTAAGACTTACTCCTTTATCAGTATCTATCTCAAAAGTAAGCCCAGCGGCCTTTGCAGGTTTTATGATTATTTGCGACATTTCTGGAAAACCTGGTGGTGTTAAGTCATACTGTCCTTTTCCCTCTTTAATTTCAACTAATTCCTCATACTCTAATATCCTATTATAAAAATCACTTCTCATATTTGCTAAAATCCATATAAATCCGCTATGAACTAATTTATATAATAGCCTAAAAAAGATATTCCTATCTTCCTCTAATATTTGTGAATTTATAAATAAGTCTTCTAACTGATCAATTAATAGAAATATTTTGATATTAGGTAACCATGTATAAGGCTTATTTGTTTTTTCTTTATAACTTTTTATCTTCACCATATGTTTCATTCTGCTTATTCCCAGTTCTAAATCCCTTTTAAAATCTTCTTCAAGTGATAAATATTCCTGTCCAAGAGACTTTAATAATCCATGTATTAAATCCTTGGGACTTTCTGAAGGAGTAAATATTGCTTTTTCCCATAAATCTACTCCTTCAATAACACCTAATTCTGTAATCAATGGAAGTACTCCAGCTCTTGCTAAAGATGATTTTCCGCAACCACTCATACCTAAAACTAATAAAAAAGGATTACCTATAGCATCTTGATACAAAAATTTCTCCTTAATTTCCCCTATATCTCTTGTTCTTCCATAAAACACTTTTGAATACTCTTCATTAAAATATTCTAGTCCTCTAAATGGTGAGCCTTTATTCCAGGTAATGGGATGACTTTCTTCCTTATTATAATGGGTAATTTTTGGCAATATGAGTTTTCTTAAATGGGCTTCTAGTCTCACTTCAAACTCATTTAAATCATCGAAAGTATGAAAAGCGGCCTTAAAACCGCTTGATGGATTACCAAACCATTCATCCAAAAATTCTATCAGTTCTTTTGAAGTCTCTTCCATTGATGCCTCTGCGGTCTTTTTATAAACTATGAGATCCGGAAAGCCTTTTTCAACATATGCTTCAGCAGCCTCTTTGAAACCTATTTTATCACCTAATTTGCACCACAAAATATATAGTGCAATATCAGCTGAAAAGGACTTATCTGTATCTTCAAGCTCAATGTAAGCATCAAATTCATCTTGAAGCCTATTTAAAACTCTTTTCATTATTACTCTTTCTTGTCCCACATCAGATGGAGCAGAAATAAAAACTTTAAGTTTTGTTTTATTCACATTTACACCACCTACTGATAAATTTCGCTTCTAGCCTTATCTATAATTTCTTGTGAAGAAAGAAATGGAAGCTCCTGAATTTTTGAGCCACTTTCAGTATCAAATATCACAATTAAGCTATCCTCATTATCTGAAAAAGCCACATTAACTAAATTGGGAACACTATAAATTTTCCTTATCTCTTTTTCCTCCGATAGGTCATATACTACTAAACTTGAATCATCATATAATACTACAAGCTTTGTTTTAGATGGACTCACAAAAAAATCTCTAATATTACCTTTAGATTTTATACTCTCATAAAAAACTTTGGTTATTTCAAATCCATTATTCTTTTTATTTAAGAGTCCACCCCATCTTAAAAACATTTCTCCCTCTTTATCATTTTTATAATATACATGATTAAAAGGTTCCTTTGATTCTTCAATAACTTCTGAGGTATTAACATCATAAAGAAGTCTTCGTTCACTAAAATTTGTACCTATAGAAATCATCTTTCCATCCAAACTAAAAGCAAAGGAATCCATGCTTTCTTCTTTACTTATTTCCTTTGTAAAAAATGAATTTTTACAAAGTTCATTTTTATAATCCCAAAGCTGTACTTCAAAATTCTCCTCATCCTTTCTTGATATCTGCATAGCAAAGGTTGTATCGTTATAATCAAAGGTAGATCCATCAATAAAATCGCCCTTTATAAAATCAATTTTTATTCTATATTCTTTTTTATTATTCAAATCATAAAAAGCTATATTTTCATCATCAATTGATACTGCTATGATACCGTTTTTATGACCCTCTGCAAGTATATAGCGCCCTTTAAGTATATTCAAGACACTACCTGTTTCAAGATCAATGACCCATATTTCATTGTTATTAGTAGTAACATAGCAATAATTTTTATTAGTACTTATTTCAATTGATGAATCCTTTGGTAGAAAAAGAGCTTTCTTTTGATTTTTATTTTTTGTATCTATAATAACAAGCTTGTCCCCAATGAGATCACCCTTTAAGATATCTACAATATATCTATTTGTATAACTAAATTGAGTTGTCAGCCTGTTAACCTTTATAGGAAGATTCTGCCCTATTTTTTCGTCATCCTGTATTAATTGCAATACCTTATCATCTATCTTATTAATAAAATATTGCCCGTTCATATTGTATCTAAGGCCACAATCATATTCTCCGTCTTCATTAAGTGTATTATCTATGCCTTTTGGGTCAACCAATGACATTTTTTCAAGATTTAATATAAATTTCATCCCATTTTTTTTGGTTATTATTATAAAGTACTTCCCGTCAGGAGTTAGAGTTGAATTTTTTACATCATTATAATCCTCTTTATAAATCAGCCTTTTATCCTTTACATCTCCAATAAAAATTCCATTGCTGCCTACTACAGAAACTTTAGACATATCCTTATTACTCTTAACTTCAAAAGCATCCCTTACTCCCAAATCCAAATATAGATCTTCCTTAAGCTCTTCTGCACTTATGTCTAAATCAAATATTCTTCCATCACTATATAGAACCCTTAATTTATTTTCCTCAATAAATTGTGATGCATTAACTACAAACTGAAATGAATAACTTTTTAATTGCTTTCCATTACTCCTGTCATATATAACTAGACCTCCAACTGGGTTTGAAGGCAATTTGAAAGCAGCAGCAATATATTTTTCATTCATACAAATAGTGGTAGTAAATATATTACTACTAGTATCAAAAGGATTTGTACAATTTATATAGTCACCTTTATTAATATCAAGTAAAAATATCCCCTTTGCCCCCTTAAGCCTGCTATCCGCATAAAGGAAAGAGTCTCCCTCTAATATTGCCATGTTGATATCCATTTTTTCTGTTGGTATTTCTTTTATTTTTTCCAAAGAAGTAGCATTAAAAATAATTATATTTTCACTATTATCCATTGCCAGATTACTATTTTTTACAGCTACAATTATCTTACTATCATCCTTACTGAAAACAGCTCCATATGCGATAAGATTATTTCCAAGGACGAATTCCTTTATTTTGTCTAAGGATTTTGTAGAATATAAGGCAATAGTTCCATCTGAACAACTTACTAAGAGTTCATCTCCTTTGTTATTGAAGGTATAATCCGTAATTGAACTATTTGTGGTTAATAAACCCCTAATATAGCTATTTTCACTTGGCATAAACATACTATTATAAAGGACATCTTCTCCTTCTTTTAAAAAAGGTTTATCAGGCTTGTCAATGTTTTTAGGTAATGCTAAAAGACTATTTTTCATCGCTCCAAGCCTGTTTTCCTTTTTTAGCTGCTCCTGTGCCAAGCTTGTAAGCTTCCTAGATTCTGTCATTTTGGCTTCCTCATTTTGGCTTACAGCCTTTTTCCACTGATTAAAACCAATTATTGAAAATACAATAAGAAATATTGATGCAAATAATAATATTCCAATTGTTTTTCTACGTTTTTTCCTACCACGACTTTTGGAAATTTCAATATAATTTATTAATTCTTCATTTAAATCTTCTCTTCTACTTTGCAGTATTTTAGCTGCTAAATTAAGCTGTTTTCCTAAAGGAATAAGAAAATCTTCTTTTTTATCTTCTACTGTCCATTGATACATGGAAAATAAAAGTTCTTCTCTTGTTTTTAAAAAATTCTTATCCTCCTCTATAAGTTCTCTTATCCTATTCCAATGAGTGAGGAGTGCCTCATGGGCTACCAATATAACCCTATTTCCTTCATTATCTTTATCCGCTACGAGTAATCTAGCATCTATAAATGCTTCTACCAGTTTTCTTTTTTCAGCAGTGTTACATAAAATCCTTTCCTGTGCTCTTTTTGACGAAATCCCATTTTCGGCATACGGGTTTACAGATACTAAATCTCTAAATACTGTAGGCAGCTGAACAGATACTTCCTTTGGCAAAGAAGCTAATACGCCTTCTGCCACTGTTGAGATAGCTCCATTAATTCCTCCTATTTCCCTATAATATGAAAAGGTCAATACATTATTGTCAGTCTTTCTTTTATACAATTCGTTTAGAGTAAATTCAAGTAAAGGAAGACTATTATTATTCTTTGAGGCTTCTTCCTGAATTACATCATAAAGGCTATTTCCAGTTCCACTTTCTGCTTCAAAAAGTAAACCTGCTGCTTTTGCAGGGTTTATTATTATTTGCCTAATCTCAGAAATACCTAGAGGCATCAAATCATACTGACCAGTTTCTTTTTTCATTTCCATAAGTTCTGATATTTCTGTAACCTTGCAATAAAAATCACTTCTCATATTAGCTAAAATCCAAACATCTCCACTGCAGCAAAGCGAATGCAAGAAGCTAACGAAACTATCCCTATGCTGCGTAGTAATATGTAGATTAGTAAATAATTCTTCCATTTGATCTATTACAATAAATATTTTTATTTTAGGAATTCTTGTATAATTATTTTTATCCTTTTCCTCATAAGCCTTTAACTCCAATACATCCTTTAATCTTTTTAACCCTTTGTTTAAATCACTTTTAAAATCCGGTTCTAATTTCAAAAAATCTTCACCCAATTTATATAGCAGCCCATGTATCAAATCCTTTGGGCTCTCTCCTGGAGTTATGATTACCTTAATCCATACATCAATGCCATCTATTACACCATATTGTGTTATTACCGGCAGCACTCCTGCTCTAGCTAATGAAGATTTTCCACATCCGCTGCTTCCAAAAACCATAACAAAATTACAGCCTGTCGTTTCTTGAAAAAGAAATGCATCTTTTATTTTTCCAATATCCTTTGCTCTGCCATAAAAAATTTTAGAGTAACTCTCATCAAAGTATTGAAGACCTCTATAAGGTGACCCTTTATACCATGTTATTGGTAGTTTATCTTCGCCTATATACTCAGGAATTTTTTCTTTTATAAGTTCTCTAAGCTGTCCTTCTAAATCATCCTCAAATTCATCTATTTCTTCAAAAGAATATAAGCCTACATTAAAATCATTTTCAGGATTTCCAAACCATTTATCTAGAAATGAATTTAGAGCTTTTTTTTGTTCTCCTGAAAAGAAGGTCCTATTCTTCTCCTTCACAATTGGTTCTATTGTCTTTTTATACACGAGAATATCTGGTATTCCTTTAGTCCTATTGGCTTTAACTGCGTCTTCAAATTCCCACTCTGTTCCAGAGGAATAATCTGATCCATCATCTTTCTTAAAACTTTTAGGAAGTTTAGTGCCAAGTCTTGCCCAAAGAATACATATAACTATATCTGTGGAAGATGGATAAACTATCTGCTCTTGAAAATGAGCTGTAGCCCTAAGTGGCTCAAACTCCCACAATATAGGCTCTAGTTCTACATAATCCATGAATTCCCCTTGAAGTTTTTCTATTACTCTTATCGCAGTAACTCTTTCATGACCTACATCTCCAGGTGACGATATGAAAATCTTTAATTTTTTCTTTCCCATTAAGATACCACCTAAATATTAATTTTATAAATTACTAACCTTTCGGTAATGCCATTGGTTTTTCTCTATACAAAATCACCCAGTCACCATTTTCGAGCAATGCATCTTTACCTATTTCAAATATGATTTCATCAACTTGCATAATATTTTCTTTATTAATGTATAAATCTAAATAATTTTTAGCACACTCAAAAATTTCTTCCATTCTTTTATACCTTTTTTGTTGCTCTGAGAAAGCCATTTTGTTAGTATATCCTCCAATTGCAGCTGCAATAGCTGGTGCCAGTCCCATGATTATTATTAATAAATGATGCAGGTTGTTTGGAATTTCAAACTCAAATAATTCCATTAAAAATAGCACTATTGCAGTAGCAATACCTCCGAAAAAGAATAAGTTAATCTTTCTTTCCTGACTTTCAAAATTTCTCTTATGCTGTCTGCTTTTTTTATAATAATATTTAAATTGGTCTTCTACCCAATGACTCATTACATATTTTGCACTTTCTATAGATCCTACAGATTTATTAATGGTATCATTGACTTTATAAATATTGTGCATTCTTAATACATACCGTACCCATTCTAATTCTGTTTTTTGTTTTTTTAAATAATAATCAGCTACTTCATAATTTATCTCCATTAGCTTCCAATAAATTTGAACTCTAAAACCTTCTGCTATGGCCCTATAATCTATATACTTATTGTGTATATTATTTTTGTTTGCAATATAATAAAAAAAACCTGCAAGTATAATGGTTACTGGGTATAGTAAGAGTACTAAATTATATGAAAACATATGTGCATATAATTCAAAAAAAAGTACTGCTATTACTCCAAGTATAAACAAGCTTTTTTGTGCTTTTGTACTTATATTTTGATAATATAATGAAAGTACATCTGCGCATCCATAGCTTCTAACCATTACTTGAGTTTCGTAATCAGCTTGTTTTAATTTCTCTTCATCAATAATATATCCTATGTTCTTTTTCATCAGATTTATATTCTTATATAAGTGATTTTTAATATCCTTATTGAATTCATCGATCTGTTGGATAACTTTATCGTAGACAATTTTTGCTTTTTTATTTTTCTCATTATAAACATCCATACTATAAGCATCTTCTCTTATTCCAGGAAATTTTCTATTTATTGAAAATTTCTCACCAATTACGTCATCCCTCTCCATTCTAGGTGTTACGATATGATATACTGAACCACTATCATTAAAATTTAATATATCATTATTCTTTCTATAATTATTTGGTATTCCAAACAATTTATAATTAACCACCTGAGATGTTCCTCCCTTTTTCCCATTTTCTATGCCATTCCATAGTGCAATTAATATATGAGCATTTTGAGCGATAAATACCCCTAAATTTTCATAATACACATCATTTTCCATATTAGTAAAACTATCATTCATTGGTACTTTAAAATATCTTTTCGCTTTTGATATAAGCTCTCTAAATTCTACCTTTGATTCCTCTAAAAAAGTCGCCTCATATTCTTCTCTTTTCATAGGTAACGGTGCAACTAAATCAATTCCAATTTCTAGAGCTGCCCTAGCAGCAATACGATCTGCACCTTCAGCTAGTGGTGATAATAATACAATAGGAGAATTAGTACATAAGCTTTTGATTTCCATTACTATTTCCTTAATTTTATTTTCTAATATTTTATAATTTTCTTTGGCTATATCTCTATGTCCTGTAATTCCAATAATAATAGGTACTAATAATTCCTTATCGCTTTGAATTACCATACTATATCCCCCATAAACCTAAAATTTTAACTTTCAAATTTTGATTTTAAAACATTTGATATTTTCTTTTTTATATTACTTAATTATTCATTTTTCTTATTGTAATATTCCCTGACATAAACACTGCTGCTGGTGGTTTATATTCTATTTCTAAGGTTTCATTTGCGCCAATATAAAAGGTCTTAGTAGTTTTACCATATTTAGTATTACCCAAATATGGCACACAAGCAACAAATGTATGATTACCTGGCTGCACATTACAGCTAACTTGCTGTCCTTCTCTTACCTTAAAGTTTAATTGTTCATCTAATGTTACATTCAAAGGTTCTGTAAGCAGCAAAAATATAGGATTTTTCTTATATTTAAAAACTACGGATGAACTAATACTGTTTTGTTCCTTTATAGGCTTATCTACGCGAGTTCCGCAAACTGGACAAAAAAACGAAGAATCATCTAACTGATTACCACATTTCGTACAAAAAGCCATAATAATAACCTCCCTTTCATATTTTTATATATTAGAATTACAAGCAATATCTTCAAGTTTACTAAGCTTTAATTTTGCTGTCTCAACAATATCCTTTGCCGCTTGAAGTCCTAGCGTTATATAGTCTTTTTCTGTAGCTTCTCTCATTGATATATCCTGTACTTGCTTTATAGCAGTTAAAGATGAACTTATTTGATTTTCATATATTTTATCCAGCTCTGTTTCAGCGAATTGTACAATACTTTCATAAACCTTTCTAAGCTCTGAAAAAATACTATCTTTAATCTGGGCATAATTACTTAAAATATTATTTATATATTTTTCTTGCTGCTCCGTTGTATTATCTTGTTTAGCAAATCCAATTATGGCTTGACCCAATAGTGTTAATGCCCCCAACCCTGGAATAAACTGAAGGGCTACAGCTGCTCCATCTAAGTTTGTCCATGAGATATCTTCCATTGAACTTGCAATTTTTGTAGAGGAGGCTGATAAGGCTAAATTAGAAAACTCATTAGCAAAATTCTCTGAAGCATCCTTTAACAGCTTGGCTATATTTTTAAGATGAACATTTGTGCATTCAATTATTGCTGAACGAATCATATCAATCATATAAAAATGTAGATGCTTCTCTAATAATTCTAGAGGGGTTTCTTTAGCTGAAGTAATTTCCTTTTTTAATCGTTCTAAAAAATTTTCCAGCCATTTTTTTGCTTCACTATACATTTCCCTTATTTCAAGTTTTACAACTTCCTTATGCTTTTCAATACCTTTCAATAAAATCGAGTTTTCATTCTCATATTGATCAATTAAATCTTTAAGCTTAGTTTTACTTAAAAGTAGCATGTTATCAATTAAAGTTATTCTCCCTTCAACTTCCCTTATCATAATTTTAACCAAATTAACGCAGCGTTCTGTTTGAATAATCTCCTTCTTCATAACAACATCTTTTTGAAGAGTGCTTCGCATTTCATCAAAGGCTTTTTCTAATATTTCATTTAAATCTGGATTTGGCCGTTTAAGTTTTTGTCTTCTGCAATATTCATCTAGAGCACTGACTGTATATACATAGCTATTTGGAAAAATGTTTGTTAATTTACCATTAATTAAAGCTTTTATTTTTTCAATTTCCTCAAAGTTTTCTAAGCAATCCATCATGTTTAGTACCACAAATAATTTCGAAAAATTTTGAGGCAGTATTGATGCACAAAGAAAAGTCTGCTCTGTTTCAGATAATGGAGAAAGAGCTGATACCACATATATTACTGCATCTGCATAAGTCATGTAATTTTTAATCTTATCATCAAATCTATTCAATATATCTCCAACACCAGGGGTATCTATTATTCTTATACCTTTTAATGTATCTATTGGCATTTTAATATCTATATATTCAATAGGACATGGAAGCTTTGATATAATTACATCCAGTTTGCCTCTATTAAGTTCGCTTATATCAAGCATTATACGTCTTCCATTTTCTAAAACAGCTTCAACACTATTTTTCTCAGCATAGGAAATACGGTTAATAGTAACTGTTTCAGGAGTAACATTTGTAGTAACAACTTTTTCACAAAGAAAGGCATTAACAAGAGTAGATTTTCCTCGTTTAAAATCACCAATTATAACGATAGAAAAATTATCTTCTAATCTTTTCTTAATACTAAGTTCAAACTCCTGTATTTTTTCAACACATTCAAGTCCTACTGCTTCCCTTATTCCTTTATCCATTCTAAACTGAAAAAATTCATCTAAAATAGCATGAATGTTTTCGTTAACTTTTTGAAAATCCAATATCATCCTCTCTCTTAATGCCTCATCAATAATATCTTCCATAAAGAAAGGCCCCCTTAAACATTCATTTTTTTAGATATGACTGATATAAAACTTTCACACCGCTTATCTGCCTCTTGTTTAGAAATTAAATTATCTTGTCCACTTTTCCAATCCGGTCTCCATTTATAAAGAATTTCGCATTCGCCAAAAATCTTATGAGCAAGAATTCTTTTTGGAGTTAAGGGATGTGAATTTTCCAATTCTAAAAAACGTACTGGTGTTGCCTGCATTTGTTCAATCTGCTTTATATATTCTTCAATATTCATATGTTCTAAAGCTTTCACACCACCAAAACCAAGTTTAGCTTCAGTTTTAATAGCATCCTCAATACTATCTGCGCATATTAATCCAGCTCTATCAGCAGTTATTTCTGCGCACCTAGACCAATTTAAAATAAGAAATTTTGCACCTAAAGATAACACTCCAATAATTTGCTTCAATCCTGGAATCAGGTTTAATCCATCAGTTAAGGTTCCTGTAATAATATTTGCAGCCACATTATAAATAGTATGATTATTGTGTATATGGCCACATTCATGACCTATTACAGTTTTTAATTCTCCTTTGGTCATATTTTCAACTACTGCTGATGTTACTACTATTACAGGAGCTGCATCCTCTGTTGAATACGTATAAGCATTCATTTGAACATCATATTGTACAAAAATTTGGGGTACACCTATACCAAGCCTTTTAGCGCATTCCTCTCCTAAGCCATATATCTCCGGATATTGATTGGGTCCAACTGCAACAAATTCCATATTAAACTTTTGTCTTTGATATGGAACTATATAATTTGTAATTGCCTTAAATAGTTTGAATATACCAGGCACTGAATTGATCTTTTGTCTTAGATCATAATCCATTGAAAAAGAGTAATCAGGCACTCCATTTATAATATGTGCTGAAAATTCTCTTTTTCTAGCATTTACATAGTTCTTAAAACTTATATCAATTTCCTCCGTAGGATTATATTCCATGTTAATTTCACCACTCTCTTATTTATCTAATATTGAAATAAGCATATTATTTATCTTATTTGCATTATCCATAATCTTAGCTACTGAAACAGCAATTTCTTTTAATTCTTCCTTTTCCTTTTCCGTCATAATATTCTCTCTTTCTATTTTTGTTTTTAATTCATCTAAAGTATTCTCTGTATCGTTTAATACAGTTTCTGTTTCATTTTCTATTTTTTCTTTTAATGCATTAAATGCAGTATTTACTTGATCACGTACTGTTTTTGTAAAGTCATTTTTTTCTTTCATCTCACTAAATTGACTAGCTACGGCTTCTTTTATACTTGTTCTAAACTTCTCAATTTCATCCTTTGCAAATATTTTCTTTGTAATCCAGTTGCCAGTAAATACAGACGCTACACTCATGGCTAAAAGTGCTGGCCATGCAAAAGGGATTCCGAGAAATGCAATTATCATTCCTGCTCCAACTGCACCACCAAAGCCGCTAATTCCACCGACTAAAGCACCTTTCATACCTGCAATACGATAGCCTGTCCAAATTCCAGCAAAGCCTGGTGCTAAGAAACTACATATAGTTGAACTAACAATGCCTTCTACCATTAGATCAGAAGAATTATTTGAATTCACAAAAATATTATGGATTTTATCTAGAGAAGTTAACATTTCATCACCATAGCTTTGAAGTCTCTCTGCTTCTTTATCAAGAGCCTTTTCTATTTCTATTTGAATTCTTTCTGAATAGTTTTGACCAATGCTCTTTGAACAATCACTTATTTGAGATAATATTCTCTCTTGAGTACTTTCAATATTATCCTTTTTAATATCCTCTTTGCTAATCTCAACATTATCAATTATTTTCATTGCTTCTTTTTCAACTGTTGGCCAAAATTCATTAAGAAGTGGTTGTAAATTATTAAACGCCTCTGTTGCAGATGTATTAATTTTTACTAATTCCTCTTTTTTCTTTTGTCTTAGAGTTTTGATTTCTTCCAAAGCCTCAGCATATTTTTTCTGAAATTCTTCTTTTTCCATGGAAAGGGCATTTTCCTGCATTTCAATATTTTTAAGTATTTCTGCTGAAGCAGATAAAATTCTATTTACAGGTACTTGAAGCACAACTGCCCCTCTATCTTCAGTTAAAAACAGTTCTAATTGTTTTTCAAACTTAGGAAAGCAGCTCTTTTCTAATAATGCATCATCACCTTTAATTTTTGCTTTTAAAGCTTGCTTCGCTGATATTCCAAATACTTTTGGTTTTCCAAGTTTTCTTCTATATACTGCAAATTCTTCTGAATTTTCCCCTAAAGTTTTTACTGCTTTCTTTAATACATACTTTTCAATTCTATCTGATATAGATTTTAAGACTCTATCAACTTCATCTTCATCACATCTATCAATACCCGTTACTACAAACAAGATTCGACCTAGATCATTTGTTAGAAGCTTATTTTCAAGAAAATCTCTCTCATATTCAGAGAACGGTGATTGTGCCATAATAACTAATATAGCAGCATCCACCTGCGGTAAAACTGATAATGTAACATCCGTCATAGCATTATCATCATTTAATCCTGGGGTATCTATAATATCAACATTATTTTTGCAATAATTAATTGGATAATATACTGTTGCTTCTTTTACTTTTTCAGATATTTTAGTAGATTCATCTGTAAGTTTAGTAACATAATTCGGTAAATTATCTATGGATATCTCTTCAACCTTTCCATCCTTGTATTCAATTTTTACAAGAGGGGATACATTGTATGTGATTCTATTTAAAGTAGCTGAACATGGCAAAATATCTGTAGGCAGAATATCTTTTCCTAAGAGGGCGTTAATTAGTGTACTCTTTCCTCTTTTAAATTCCCCTACAATTGCTATATTAAAGGAATCATTTGCAATCCTTTTTAATACCTCATCAATTAATGTATTACCATTTTCAAGCTTCAAATACTCTCCGTATTCTTTTAACTTCTTTAAGTCCGTAGTAAGGTCAATAATTAATTGCCTATACCTTACAAAACTATTAAACTGAGCACTTTCACTCATTTTTAACACCTCTCACATTATTTCCTTTTACACTCATATATAAATAATATAATTTCTATATTCGCTTAAGTAATCAACTTACTGCTATTCCTATGATTATTAACAAGACAGCAATTCCACTATTAATAGCACATATTTTTTTAGCTTTCTCATAAATACTTTGAGCTTCCTGCTGCGACTCTGCCTTTTTAACTCTACTGATTACTATAAAACTATAAATAGCTAAAGGCCAAAAAAAGATTAAATTGATAACAGTCCAAATAATTAGTCCAGTTGTATCAATGTTTGGTTTATTCTGACTTGTAAACTGAGACTGGTAATTTTGTTGAATGTGATAATTTAATGGCTTTTCCTTCTCTTCAAATTGAGGAGGTCTAACATTTATATTTTGATTTGTCTTCTCTCCAATATATGCTCCACAGTTTGGACAAAATAAAGTTCCTTCATTAATACTATTTCCGCATTTACTACAAAATAACATTATATTCCCTCCATAAATATTTATATTTTACATAGATAAAGTATTAATTAACATCAAATAAAATTACTATCCTTAAGGAATATTACTTTATTATTTTTTGTTCATATATAAATCTCATCAAAAATTAAATTAGTATTCTTTTGTATTTCCTGTATTGTGATCTTTCGTTGACTAAATTCATTTTTCAATAAAAACAATTGATTTCTTTTCTTCTCCCTAATCACATTAAGTGAATTGTTTAATATATCTGCCGCTGATAATGCTTCATTATAAGCTTGTTTGATCCACCACTTCTTTGCCTCATAAATATAAATCCTCCAATGTTCATAAAACTTTTCTACTGATACATTCACTGCATACTCAATATTTCTAATTAGCATATTATAATCGTGTAAATTCTGATTTTTAAGTATGATGGGTGACTGCCAGTTAAACCTTGGAAATCCAAAAGAAGTCATTATATCAGTGATATTCTTGTCAAAAGAATCTAATGACTTCCAACTTAAATCACATAACTTGTTTAATTCATGAATAGGTTCTATTAATTCAGAATTTCTTATTTTACAATAATCTTTACTTGAAGCACTAAATATATCAAAAATCTGAGTTTTAAGTTTTTCTGTAAGTTCTTCATTTGCAATGTTCCAACATTTAACTGATTCTGATGATATAGTATTAGCAATTTTATCTTGTTCTTTAGTTTTATTTAAAGAGCTTTTAAGATTACTTACAAAAATAACTTGCAATTCTAAAATGTTGTTTAATATATCATTAAAGTATTTTTCATTAATTTTGAAGATTGATTCAAATTTATTCATGTATTCATTACAATAATTATTAATGACTTTTTCATTCTCATTTATTATCTGCAAATCATTTTCAAGTTCTAAAATTCTATCATTGCATATTCTCTCAAATTGATTGCCTGCATTTCGTATAACTTTTATTGCTTTCATTATCATATTTAATCCTTGTTGTGATGTTAAAATTTCATATAATTCGGTCTTAAATTTTTCAATCCTACTCTTTTTCAAGAATTCCCTATTACCCGTAATAAATGACTTTAATGCTAATAATGATGAAACTCCAAAAATCTTTGAGTTATCTAAG
Organism: Bacillota bacterium; assembly: GCA_021781745.1. Classification (GTDB taxonomy): domain Bacteria; phylum Bacillota; class Clostridia; order Clostridiales; family Clostridiaceae; genus Clostridium. Next base: position 68,814 of record JAJXWH010000011.1, read on the forward strand.
ATCCTCTTAGCTTTTATTAAAATTTCTTCTGAATTATTTTCTTTTCCTACACGCTCCAAAACATTTTTACATATTCGATTATGAATATAGGATATAAATTTGTCTTGCTCATCTTCATCAATTTCATCAATAAAAGTTACAACAAAAATTACATTCTCAATATTATCGGTTTTTATTAACTGACAGACAAATTCACTTTCTTTCTCTGAAAACGGTGACAACGCTGAAATAACAACAATAACAGCATCAATGTCATGAAGCATATTTATTGTAATTTTTGTCATTTCTATATTATCATTTAAGCCAGGGGTGTCTATAATATCAACATGATTTTGACATAAAACTGTCGGATATTGAATTACAACTTCACGAATTTGCCCTTGGTTTTTTATTCCTTCTTCAGTAAGCATGGTTACATAGTCAGCTATATTATTTATATCTGCAACTTCTGTTTTTCCTTCTAGGTAAAATATTCTCATAGAAGGTTCAGTACCATAAGTTATCCTATTAATTGTTGCAGTTGCCGGCGTAACATCTGATGGTAAAATCTTCATTCCAAGTAATGCATTTATTAAAGAACTTTTTCCCCTTTTAAATTCCCCCATAACAGCAACATTAAAGTTTCTATTTTCAATTAACTTAATACTTTCACTTATTTTTTTTATTTCTAATTCATCTATATTATTAATCTTAAACAATTCCTGCAATTGAATTAAATATCCATAAAGCTGAAACTCTATGTTTTTATAATTAGTAATCATAGTAACTCCAATCATCTGATTATTTATATTCCAATATTTAATATTATATATTTATTTAAGGCTATTCCTCTTTATGCCTAAATAGCATATTAATCATTACTAATTGTATAAATCTCACATAAAAATCCACTTTTTTCATGCTTTTTATGACACAAAACAAAATATCCCAGTAAAGCTTAAAATGCCTTACTGGGATATTTTATAATCACTTAATATATATATTTATATTTTCAAATACAAATAGGGAAATATATACATTTATAAATACTTTTCTTTAAACACATATAACTATGAAGATATATTTAAAGGAACATACTTCCATAGTTATATGTTCTCTTCTTGTGCTATAAAAAGAATTGCTTTAAGTTAGCAATTCCTTTCCATTTATAGATAACTATTAAGATTTATTTGTTCTTTGAACTCCTCTAATCCTACTCTATCTATGTAATCTCCTAATCTTTCCCTGTTAGTTGCATTTTCTCTATATATTTCAATAACTTTTTCTACTAAATCATATATCTTTTCTTCTGAAACACAAAGTGCTATTCTGTCTGCTAATCTTGGCTTAACTCCACCTTTTCCGCCAACATAAAGCATCCATCCTTTTCCACTTCCTATTAATCCTATATCCTTAATTGCACTATCTGCACAACTATGAGGACAGCCACTTACACCTATTTTTAACTTATTAGGTAATTCCATTCCATGATATAAGCTATCCAATTTTGATCCAACTGTTACTGAATCTTGAAGGCCTCTTTTACAAAAAGTAGTTCCTGGGCATACTTTTATGCTTCTTACACATAAACCTACTGCAGCACCTGGGTCCATCCCTAGATCCTGCCAAGCATTATCTAAATCTTCTTCCTTTAATCCAACTAATGCAATTCTTTGAGCTCCTGTAACTTTAATAGCTGCTGCATTATATTTTTCAGCTACATCTGCAATATTTCTTAAAATATCTGGAGTTACAATTCCAGCAGTTAAATGTGGAGCAATTGCATATGTTTCCTTATCCCTTTGTACTATTGCTCCTTTTTCTAATAAATCAGTTTTCATCGCGTATCTCTCCTAAATTCAATTTTTAAATATAGATTATTCATATTATTTAATAATTTCTATCAATTATTCTATCATATTTTTATTTCAAACTCTAGCAAAATCATTATATTCAAAATATTCTAAATATATAGAAACTATGGCACTAGTCTTGTTCTATCCCTTGGAATAAGTGTCGTTTTTCTTACATTATCTATATCAAGCAATAATGCAGTTATCCTTTCAAGCCCTATTGCGAGTCCTCCATGGGGAGGCATTCCATATTTAAAATTATCAATATAACTTTCATAATTTGATGGCTTTAAACCTTTGTACTTTATATTTTCTACCAATTCATTATATTGATGAATTCTTTGGCCTCCTGTAGTTATTTCAACTCCTCTAAATAATAAGTCAAAACTATGAGTTTCATTTTCTCCACAAGGCATTGTGTACATTGGTCTCTTTTTCCTTGGATAATGGGTTAAAAATATAAAATCACTGCCAAAGGCTTCTTTTGCATATTTGCATATTAATTTTTCACCTTCTGGGTCTAAGTCACCCTCTAAGTCTGTTTTATTATATTTAGTTTTTAAAATCTCTATAGCCTCACTGAATTTAATTTTAGGAATACTATTTTCTATAGCTGGAATTTTTGCATCTAGTAACTTAAGATATTTATCGCCTTCAGAGCTTACCTTATTCAAAATAAATTTTAATAATTCTTCTTCTAAACTCATTATATCCTTCTCATCCTCAATAAATCCCATTTCTAAATCCATGCTGACATATTCATTTAAATGCCTTGTAGTATTATGCTCTTCAGCCCTATATACATGACCAATTTCAAAAACCCTTTCAAAGCCAGCGCCTACCATCATTTGTTTATAAAGCTGAGGACTTTGTGCTAGATATGCCTGTTTTTCAAAATACTGAACCTTAAATACTTCTGTACCTCCTTCTGCTCCTTCTTCTACAAGCTTAGGAGTCGATATTTCTGTAAAACCTTCCTCCACTAAAAACTTTCTAAAACCATCTACTATAATATTTTGTATTTTAAATATAGAGTTAACTTTTTCATGCCTCAAACTAAGCATTCTATTATTTAGCATAATATCTAAATTAACATCGAGATTTTCCTTATTAATTTCTATAGGAAGCTGTTCATAGCAACTTGAAATCACCTTTATACCTTCAATATTCAGTTCAAAGGAATTTAATTTATTATTGTTTTCTATAACTCTTCCAATTATACTCACGACAGATTCTAGATTAATGTCAATATCTTTTATTTTTGTATTTTCTACGACGCACTGCACAAGACCAGTTCTATCTCTTAATATTATAAAAGTTATAGCTTTTAATTTTCTAAGCTTATGAACCCATCCTTTAATTTCTACATTCTCATTTATATTATTATTTAATTCATTTATCATTGTTCTTTGCATTTTCTTCACTCCTCAAAATATTGGTATACGATAATAAGGACAAAATTTTATTTAAATCCTTTAAGTAAAAATCAGCCTAAGCTGTAGTTATTATAATAATTGTCTATAAAAAATCCCCTCCAGCTAAAACTTAACTGAAGGGGCGAAAAATCCGCGGTGCCACCCTAATTAGCATAAATAATATACATAGTTAAAATTCAAATAATACATAAAATGAACAGGCCTTAATTCATTTTAAATTGAAATATAAAAAGCTTCCACTTCATTATAGAAGTGAAAGCTATACTTCACGGTACCATTCTACTTTGACTAAGTATATAACTTAAGCCATCTTAAATCCCTTTAACGGAGGAATCCGTCTTATCTTACTGTTATTTTCAGATAAGCTTCTCCGAGATGTCTTCAATAAAACTTTTCTCATAGAGCTTCCACTATCCTCTACTCGCTTAAGATACTAAGATAATATCTACTATTCTCTTCATAGAATTTGTATATTTATTGTATAATAGCAATAAAATTCAAACTTGTCAACATTATAACTTAATTCGAGATATAAGAAAATCTCAGCCTACCAATGAGTATCGTATTTTTTGTTGGTATTTATAATATATGTATCCGATATTGCTCTCCCTATTTCAATAAACTTACAGTTCCATATACAACTTAATCAAGCTTGGAAAATTATGACCATCATTTAAAAAGAACTGTAAATACTCATTATATTCTTCATAATTTTCTCTATAAATTTCTAATATATCTATTAAAGCTTTTCTTGCTTCTCTTAATTCATAGCTATTTAGGTTTAAAATATCTATTGTATAATTTGCTCTTAAATATTCCATACTATTTTTATCACTACTTTTAGGTATTATCTCACCATTAGCAATACTATAATAAAAATAGTCACTTGGATTATCTAAAACTGGATTTATAAATTTATCATCATAATTATTTTTTTTATAAATTCCACAGTTACTCTTTTCATTACAAGAAACTAAAATATTATCATAAGATTGAAATTCTTTTGGGAACAAATCTCTGGGCTTTATATGTTCTATATGACCATCTTCATTTGTATATATTCTTTTTTCACAATAAGGACAATATTCTTCCTGCTCAACAGTTAATATATTTTCTTTGATTTTATTTCTAATATCATCCCTGTTATAATCTACCCACGATTTAGGATTATGTTTTTTCTTATATTCTAATAAAAAGTCGGGTTCTTGTTCTTTATTAACCTTTAACATTATTTTTGTTCCTAACTGATATATCTAATCTTATTCTCATGATATCTTTATCTAAATCCCCTAAATACGCTCTTAAGTAGTCAAATATATTTTTGAATTCTTCTGTGTCATATAAGTTTTTATTTAAAAGTTCATATACTTTATTTAACTTCTCAGTGATATCTGCATTTCTTAAGCTATCTAGTTTCATAGTTGTACTTAGGATATCTCCTATACTTTTTCCATAAGTTTCGCTTAATTTATCATTATCAATTAACTTAATACCATTTTCATCTTTTGTCATTACTCTTAATTCATTAGATGTTATATTTCCAATTACATGAGGTGAGTGAGTTGCTATAATTAATTGATTATTATTGCCAATGCTTTTATATACATCAATTATCTTTCTTTGCCACTCAGGATGAAGCGATATTTCTGGCTCATCAATTAATATTATTGAATTATTTACCTCTAAAAACTTTAGTGACAAAGCTCTTAAGAATAATTGTTTTTCCCCTGATGATAAACCAGTAATATCAAATTCTTTACCTAGGCCATTTCTAAATATGGGTTTTGTCTCACTTGTTTCAGATAAACCTACCAATTTAATATCTAAATTCATAATAGAAAATATACTATTTATATCATCACAAACTTTATCTATAACTTCACCTATAGTTTTATTTCTATTTTTAAATATTTCTTTATTAATTTTTGTAGCTATAAATGATGGTATATTTTGAGTCATCTTTTGATCCACTATGTTTTGAAAATATGGTGTGAAATTTAATGTATTATCCACTTTATTAATCTTCTCGAAATTGATTTCCGTTGGCATATATACAACTTTAGGGTCATTTAAATCATAATCAATAAGTGTAATACGTGCGTCTGGATGTAACATTCCGATTTCATTATCTTCTAATTTCACAGTAGCTGTATACAAAGCAGGAGTTAACTCCACTTTATTATCCCCTACTTCTTCATACCCACGCTCATCTATATCAAAAGAATCATAAATGCACTTTAATAAAGTAGTTTTACCAGAACCATTTTCACCAATAACAATAATGGTATCTAATATATTTCCATTATTATCTTTAAAATCTATCTCTAAATTATCAAATATTTCATGATTATTAAATTTGATTTTTTCTATTTTCATCTTATATCCCCCCTCTTGCCTTTATGCTAAATTTAATATAATATTACAAACTTATATTTCACCTTTAACTAACGCCACTTATTAGGCATTGTTTTATTTCCTTTAATTTATAAATTTAATTCTTATTTCTCATACTCAATATTCGCATAAAAACGCTATTGCTTTTCCTTCATATACCATATTTTATCTTTTGTTTTGATTGTTAACAACATTATAGCTAAATAAACTCAGGGTTTCAATATATGATTAAATACTATGGTATGGCATTCTTAATATAAATGAAATATTAATTAAAAGTTGTTTCACTGCTTCACTCTTTACTTTAAACATAGTATTCTCACACCCACTAAATGCTCCAGCTTTTATGATAGTTAAATTATTGGGAATTGTTATGCTGCTTAAATTCTTACATCCGTCAAATGCCTCATCTCCAATAATTGTTACACTGCTAGGAACTTCCCTCTGAATACCACCAGCCTTTTTGATCCTGCTTCCATTCTGCACTTGCTCCTATTGGCTTTAACAATAATATAGATTAATCCTCCAAATTTTAAAGTAACACTATTCAAATACTTTAACAATCTCAATTTTGCCTATGATAAATTTATTAAAGTTTTCTAATCCCTCTGCTAGTATCCATAATTCTTGATGATAGTTCTTACCCACAGTTTGTATTTCAAATTTGGATATATAATTATCATCAACTTTAAATCTTAGAGAATAACATATGTATTTTTAATTGTTTCTTAAAATCACCAGCTATTTGTATAACCTCATCAATTGAATAATTAGATACCTCATTAGGTTTGACCTGTATTTCTGATTTAACATTTGTTTTTATATATATAAATACTTCTTTATAACTCCCATCATTCAGTCTAATTTTAATATTTTCTCTCAGATATTTAGGAATTTCTTCCCACTGATCGGCAATCCAAATTTCTTCTTGTGTTAATTCTAAGACTTTACCTTGTATAGATTGACCAGCTTTCTCTTTTACATAATAATATCCATCTGAATCTGCATATACTGAGTGATTTTCCAACGTCGCATCAATCATATTTATTTCCCTACTAAATAATATTTTTTGTATTTCTATATCCATTAATGTTCCATATGAAAAAAGGTAAAACTTATTCATCTTTACACTACTCCTTACAAATATTGCAATTATTTAATTATACCCAATGTGACCGTATTTTAATATTTCTTTCTTACTTAGTTTTGAGTATTTTCAGTTTATTATAGCATATTATTTCCATAAAAAAATTGAAGCTGAAGCCTTTAAATTCAATATATATATTCAACTTTGCGCTATAAGGCACAATCAAAAAAATAACAAGTCCATTTGCCAGCCTATTTTCCACCATGCTGCGTCGGCAAATTGACCTAATAGGCCCGCTATGAGGGCAACTTGCCTCCTTGTCTGATGAAAAATATCCATGGCAACTTTGGACTTGTTATTTATTTTCATGTGCCTAATTATTATTTTTTAGATAAAATCTTAATAGATAGAATATTCAAAATATTTAGAGTATGTTATAATATTATAAAATATATAAAGGTGGTATGCTTTATGGAAAAATATAGGGATCATGAAATCATCGTAATACAGAATAATGAAAATCAATACCCATATAAGGCAATTGCAAAAATAGGTAATACTGAAATAAAGCATAAGGGACAAAGTGAGTCCGAAGCAATTTCTTTGGTCAAGCAAAGCATCAATAAGTTAAAATCCAAAAATCTACTTTAACTGTAGTATATGTAAATTCAAACGAATCAAAATTGTTATATTTAAAATACCAGGTATGGAAGCTACATAAAACCCTCGACTAGTGTCGGGGGTTTTACCTTTTATTTTTTATATTTTACTAACTATCTATTCAAAATATTTTTTTATATCTTCTAAGTTTTTAATATCTAAAATATCTTCAATGATTAAATTTAACCTATCACTATCTAAATTTTCTATTTTTTTATTATAATCATTATTTATATCTCCAAATTTTTTAATAAGTAAATTTTTAACTCTTCCTATATCCTTTAATCTAGAACTTTCTCTTTCTTTTTCTCTCCCTTTTTCAATTCCTTCTTTCTCGACTTTCTCTTTCATTTCTATAATCATATATGCATTATTAGCTACCATATTCTCCACTCCTTCTCTATTAGCTTCTAGTATATTAACAACATTCTCTCTTACGGTTTCATCAACAGTATTTCTAAGCCAATGCTTTAATATTTCTCTTTCTCTACTTGTTAATTTATTAAATTTTAGTGCCACAGCCTTTAATCTCTCAAAAAATTCTAATGGTTCTACCTTCTGATCTAATAGAAATATAGCCGAAGTAATATTATTATTTTTACTAAGCTCCTCCTTAGTATATTGATGATTTACATCAAATAACTCATACTTGAAGTTCACTATATTATCTCCAAATAATTCATTTTGATTTATTATATCCTTAAAATATCTTAGTACATTCCACTTTCTTGTAGCATTATATAATACAATTGGAACTACTGCAGGAACTCTAAATTCTTTTCTATTTTAAATAATCTGCCTTTATTTCTTTCTTCAAACTTAGAAATTTTATTATCTTCATTAAATCATTGTCAGTTTTAAATAAGTCACCTGGATATTTAATTCTAAATTCTTCTCTAGTTAGCCTCATTTGATCAAGAGCAACTTTTCTTACAAGCTTTTTTAATATTTCACATGTTTCATAATTATTAATAGTTAAAACCTTTTCTCAAATCAATTTCTTTATTAATTATCAATAATCTTCAAAAAAACAACCTAACCTAAATTAACTTTAATAAGTTCCCTAGGTTAGGCTTTAGTTATACTATATATTTAATTGCTAACTTTCTTATAATTCACTCTTGATAATGATATTGCATTAGCAATCGAATGCCTCAATGTTTTTACTTGTGATTGATTAACAAAGCCCCTGAATGCCATAAGTTCTTCTAATTTCTTTCCATCTAATTCAAAGAATAACTTTCCAATTGAGTTATTTAAAAACGCAGTTGTAATATTATTAATATTTTCAAAATTAATATAAAATCGTTTTTCCTTAACTAAAAAGTCTCTTATAATTGGCAAGATTTCATTATAAGCCAAATCACCTTGAGTTGGTGTTTCGGCATTATTAGAGGATATTACATCAAATAATTTTATTTCATTTTCCATTCAGCTCATCCTCCTTTAATTCTTCTTTTATATTTAATATTATATTTCTTAATAGTAAACAATGCAAGTTAATAGCTTTCATAAACAATTTTTCTCCGTTATTATTGTTTTCGGGTATGATATCATTATATAAAATTAAAATACTATTTATATTATATAATATATCCATATTAACTTTTCCTTGAATTTCTGACTTATTTAAGATTGAATTTAATATCTCTAGCGATTTTTTAGGATTATAGTATTGTTCATTTATACTCTGTTCAAATATTATGGGAGCAGATAATAACAGCTTTTCATATAAATTCCTATCATAAACATATGTTACATCCTTTATTTTGTCTTTATCATAATTAGTGAACACGCATATATTTTTATATATTTCATTTATTAATATTTCATTTTCCATAGTATTTTCATCGTAATATGCCTTGGTAGATGTATACATTATCCCATCAAAATTTTCATTTTTTAAAATTTGAGCAAACATTTGAGGCAAAACATATTCTTCACAAAAACTTGTATTCTTCAACTCATTTCTTCTTTGAAAACTACAACAAGATGATAGAATCATTAGAAATAAAAGTTTCTTAAAATCATACTTTTCAAAATTAATAGTCTCAGTATCATCTTCAATCATATTATAGGCAACATTCATAGAAGTATTATCATTGTTATTTTTTATGTATCTATAGAAAAGATTACTATTATTAAATATTTTCAGATTATATTTCTCCTTAAATCTAAATGAAGAGATCCTTAAGTCTTCACTTTTTTCAAGTTCTCTATAAACACAATATGGACTCGTTGCTAAATATAGTAACGGCTGTCCTACTAAAGAATATCTTTGGTTTCCAATAAAGAATCGTTTATTAAATGGTATATGAAACATATCCCAGTGGGAGATAAATTCCTTGCTGTTCCTTCCTCTAAATAATATGGAATTATCAATAGTTTCATCGAAGGTTAAAATTCCATAGTCAGTCAATATATTTTTAAATTCGGATATAGAATCTGATATTTCTGCATTTATCCACATTGCATATATATTTAGTAATTTATTAATAAAAGTGTCTATTTCTTTAACATCAATTTCCTTTAAAGCATTGACAATGATTTTATTCTTCTTATTATCATGACCATCACATAGAAGATTCAGATTTTCTTCAAATTCAGTTAAAAATGAGTTTTTATATCTATAAAGTGTATGCTCAAATCGATCACTTCTCATTTGTGCACTTCTTCTTAATGTACATTGATAACCTTCTTTTAAAAAGCAAATAATACACATATTATAAAAACTCCTCCTTTAGCAAATCAGAAATATTAAATTCATTATTATAATTAAATTCATTATTAATTTTTATATCCTTTATCGGAACTTTCACAGTAACTGCAGTTCCAGGAAATTCACAATCCAAATCATTTAATTCATATGGAATATCCTTGTCGCCATCAGCTCTATAGAATCCTTTGCCGGATACAATAATTATTTTTCCATTGCAATCTTTAACCAAATCCAATAATAAATATAATCCAAGACCTCCCGGTCCTTCAGATTTTGTTTCTCTAGTTGTATTAGATTTTTGCATAGCCCAATTTATATATTCACATTCTGTATCATAATTCAACGATATAACACTTTTAATATTTTCGGCAAATGTTAATCCATTGTTAACAATGGAAAAAATCAAATAATTTTCATCCTATTAATTTTTCTGTTAAATTACCACTAAAAGCTATCTCTAAAACAGCGCTCTTCCTCTTCTCAAATCCCTCTCTAGCCTCTTCTATTAATTCTTTAGCCTTATTTAACTTTTCAAAAAGACTATCTATTCTATTAACAATTCTTTGTTGCTCTTTTAATGGTGGAAGTGGTAAATAAAATTCTTCAAATGCTTTTACCGTAACTTGTGGCTGTGCTGTTCCCGACACTAACATATCTCTATTAGATGAAATAAGTAGATATTTTAAAAATTCATTTGTTATCCTTGCATCTTTTTGAGATAATATTAATGAATTATTAGTAATAAAACTATAAGGAGCAGCTATATTGACGCTTCCTGAATATGCTCCCCTACAACTGATTAATACTTTTTCCTTATCATATAAATACCTGTCATAAAATCCTATATAACCATTAGCCCCAAATACTGGATATCCTTTCTCTAAAAGTTTTTTTGTTGAAAGATTCTTTCCATAAATTACATCAATTAAATTTAATGATTTAACCCATAACCAATTTTTCGGCACACCATAAGGCCCATCTTCAATAATAGCCTCTCCAAGTTTTTTCTCCAATGTCATAGTACTCTTTTCCATTTTTTTCACCATCCCCTTACTTCTCTAAGCTTCTTAATTCTTTAATGACGCTCATAAGTAAGTCAGTTGCTTCTTCAAGTTTTGCTACTGCTTCTTCTGCACTTTCTATTGGATCTGGAAGGTCTTTGTAATCTAAAATTGAATCATCTTTTATAAGTCCTAAATCTAAATTGTTATTCTTTTCTTTGATTTCTTCCCTAGTGAATTTGTTCCATCTTTCGTCTTGAACTTCTTCTCTATTTTCAGCAGTATATGCTTTTACAAAATCATTAAAATGTGATTCCTTTAATTGATTTGTCTTACCAAAGTTTTGCATGTTTGTTCTTAAATCGTAAAACCATACTTCTTTCGTATTATCTTTATCTGTCGTACCTCTTGTAAAGAATAATTGGCTTCATGAAAGCTAAGAATAAAAGAACTCCTTGTCTTTCTAAAAATTCCATATCTCTTGTGCTATAATTTTCTTTCATAAACTGTTGAAATCTAAGGAGCACCCGCTCCATATTAATAGTATTGTCTTCCATTATAAAATTATCTTTAAAATTATATCTAGACATTGCTACAGTATCTGCTTTGGATATCATATAATTATAAATAACTTCCTTAAAAATTTGATTTGATACAGCAATATTGTTATTTTCGTCTTTTATTAAATATCCAAACATATGTCCTAAATCAATGGTTGGATTGTTTATATTGTATGATATTGGCAAACCACAAATTAATATATTATACAAACACTCATACAACTTTAAGTTATTTTCTAGATTTTTGATTAAATCATCAAATAGAGTATTTTTATCCTCTAACAATAATTTTACAGCTTTTTGTATATCTGAAATTGTCCATTCTCTTTTGACTTCTGATAATAAATCTTCATCAATAATTTGGCATATTCTTGATACTAAAAATGGATATCCTGAGGTAAATTTATATATTAAGTTACTGATTGCTCTTATATCTAATAATAAATTGTTTTCTTGAGCATAATTATTTAACATAGTGCTTATATCTTCTTCGCTAAAACTCATATCCACATTAAATAGTCTATTATTAGAGTTTTTATCTACTTCATCTACAATGTTAATATCTTCCAAACACTTCAACGTATTAGTTAATCTTCGCTTAATTTAATAATACAATCCTTCTTATAAAAAGAAATACCATATTTAATTATTTTTTCATAGCCTTCCTGCTTAAGTTCTTCATCATATTTGTTCTTTTCTATTTGTTTTAAAGCTTCATCACACATTTTATAAATATCTTTTGGTTCTTTACATATCTTAAGTTCCAGTATTACTGCTGGATCAAATATTGATGGTGATTTTATATAAATATCACATCTTCCATCTCCTGTTTCTCTATTTGATTTCACAATGTGGTCATGCATGTTTGCAAGAACTCCAACTACAAAGCCATGATAAAAATTCTCATACGCATCATTAAAACTTATAGTTTCTCTTAAAAGTTTATTTAATTCCTTTTGAAATGTATTAGTATCTTTATCAAAAATTGCAGTATATAATTTACTCAAGTCTTTTACTTTTATCTTATCTTCAAACCACTTTAATATTTTAGTTCTAAAAATATATTTAACCTCTTCATTAGGTATTTTAAGCTCTAAATATTTTTGATTTGTTTCATCAATTCTTTCATTGATTTTTTTGAAGTATCCTGTGAAAAACATAAAATTCCATAGATTGTCCATTGTATCATATATTTCATCGTACGTAATATCTTCATGAACTGGTTTTTCTATTGTTTTCCCCTCAATTAATAATTCTATTTCCTGTTTAGTTTTAGAATCTGCTCTTTCTATCAGACTTTTAACTATACTGTTAGAACTTGTATTTGCCCAATATGATGAAGGAAAGATATTTTTATTCTTATATAAATCTTTCACAAACTTTACAACACTCCATGGATTATATACCTGCGCTTGCCCAAAAATATATCCATTATACCAGCTTTTTGTTAGTTCTTCTTTTTCCCCTAAATCGTAATCATCAAGGAGTTTACTAACTTCTTTTTGAGTAAATCCAAAGTACTCATCATAATATTCATTTAATATTGAGATAATATCTAAGTTATTTAAACCTGTAAATATACTTTCCTTTGAAATCCTAAGACATCCTGTTATAACCGAAAATTCTAAGGAACTGTTGGTTTTCAATGCAGATTCAAAAAGTGACCTTATAAAAGAAATCATTTTATCATAAAAGCCTTCAAAGAAAGCATTTTCAAGTGGAACATCATATTCATCTATAAGAATTATTACTTTCTTTTCATGGTACTTTTCTAAGCAGCTGGATAAAAATTGTAATGCCTTTGCATAATCAGAATCCTTAGCTTTCTTATTTAAGATATTTAAAAAATTCTCTTTTTCACTATCAAGTAAGTTTTGACTATCCAATATATAAACATGTCTTGCATATTCCTTACTGATTTCATCAATCAAACATTCATAAGCCATTTGAAATGTTGCTTGCTTTGCAGACTTTAAGGATAGATTTATTACAGGATATTTTCCCATATGAGATAAATACTTTTCTCCTGCATTCATTATCTTTAAATTATTAAATAAATAGGAATTATCTTTTCCTCTATCTTCAAAAAAATACTGAAGCATACTCATATTCAATGTCTTTCCGAACCTTCTTGGCCTTGTAAACAAATTTACATCGGCTTTATTATCTAACAAATTTTTTATAAGCAATGTCTTATCTACATAATAATAATCTCTTGTTATTAATTTTTCAAAATTATCTATACCTATTGGTAATGGTTTAAATTCCATATTATCACTTCCATTCCATATACATATTAGACATAATCAAAGATTTGATTATGTCTACTTTTTATAGTATATCCTATAATTAAATTACTTAATATAACTACCTCTTTTAACATTACTTTTTCTATTTTACTCAACCAATTTTCTTGAGGTTTTGTAAAAATTAGCTTCTTTTTCTTCTATAGAAAACATGTATTAAACTACAATTTCACCAAACATACCACATTTAATAAATGTAGTATTTGAATCTATGTAAAGATTTCTTTCTGCAAGTCTTCCTAGATTTTCTAGGATTGGCCATTTTTCTTTTAGGAATGTAAAGTTACTCATTGGATTCACCTCATTTATGATAAGTTATTGTATCTCAAATTTTGATCTTATTCACTAATTTACAACTTAATTATATTTTACCATAAAAAGGGGCATTTTTCTTGCTCTAAATACAATTTATCACTAAATTAGTTTATTCTTTCATTGAGGATTTTTCCAACATTTACTTCTATATACCATTAGATAATTATGGATTAATACATCTTCTTAAATCACAATACTCTTATTAGCCTTATTTATAATTTTAGCTGGTATTTCTTTCTCAAGCTTCCAAACAAAACTTATTGGTTTATTTCCAGTATGGCTAACGTACTCACATAAACCTAAATAAGTAAAGGTCGCAGTTATTCCATCTCTTTCTTTATTTTCCCTAACAAATAAAGCTACTTTACTATTTAAAGCTTTATGATTTATATATCTCTTTCCAGTAATGCTTTCTACAGAAGTCGTGCTTTGACTTTGCCAATGAAATAAGTTTTCATTAATAGCATAATCTTCGTAGAGCGTTGATGGCGAGAAATCTTTATCGCTTTTATTTAAGGTAATAAAGAATATGTCTAAAGCTTTATCTTTAAAATATTTTACACCTTCTCTAAAAGCCGGCTTTTTATTTTCATTAAAATATCCAAGTGCTGCCATAACTTGATCTCTTGAATATTCACAATGTAAATCTAAAGGACAAGGAAAACCAAGCTCTACTGTCTCATCAATAAAATCGATATTGTTATAATTATAGGATAATATGCTTATGGCTTCCTTAATCATATTTTCATTTTTTAATAAGCTAACAATTCCTTCCTTTGTTGATTTAAAACCTTGTTTTTCTGGTGACTCATTATAAAATGTATAATATAACATATTTAGCATAAGAACTTCTTCTTCATTTAAATCATTATTATAGATATCATTATTGTTAAATATATTTAATATAAAATTTATAAGTCTTCTAGAATTAATATTGAATAAATTCTTTAATTTTTTTGTTATTTCTTTCTCTTGCTCTTCATAAAACTCTTCTTTTAATCCTGCTATCACAAGCATTCTGCTAAAGCTTCTATCACCTGATTTTCCAAAGAAATCTACTAAGGATAAGTGATAATAGTTTAAAAAGTTTTCTAGATTCAATTCAATATTAGTTTCCAATATAAAGTTCTTTAATTTGACTATTAAATTTGCTTTATTATTAGCTGAGGATTTCACATTTCTTAAAATATATTCTTTTGCTTGTTTTTCAAGTTGAATATAACAGCCCTTAGGTAAAGTTAAAAATCCATTTTCTATATAGTCTTTAATTGGATGATTCGTTTTACCTATAAGTGCTCTAAACTTTTCCTCAAAGTTATAATTCTTATGTGCTTGGCCCACAAAATCTAATACTGTTAGACATTCTTTACCTTCACTTAATCTTAAACCTCTTCCTAATTGCTGCAAAAACACTGTTAAGCTTTCAGTTGGTCTTAAGAACAAAACTGTATTAATTTCAGGTATATCAACACCTTCATTATATAAATCTACTACAAAAATAAACTTTATTTCGCCACTTACTAATTTTCTTTTAGCATCAGCTCTTTCATTATCTTCACTATTGCTATGTAAAGCTAGTGACGGTATATTATTTTCATTAAAGCTTTTTGCCATAAACTTAGCATGTTCAACACTAACACAAAATCCAAGTCCAATTATTTCATCTAAAGCTGTAACATAATTTTTAAGACTTTGTACTATTTGTTTTACTCTAAGATCATTTCCAGTATAAAGGTTACTTAATTCTGTAATATCATAACCTCTTCTACCCCACTTAAGCTTAGATAAATCAATAGTGTCAGTAACAACAAAATATTGAAATGGACTTAATAACTTTCTGTTAATAGCTTCATTTAGCCTAATTTCCGCACTAATTCTATCATCAAAATATTTAAAAACATCTCCTCCATCTGCTCTTTCAGGAGTTGCTGTAAGTCCTAGTAAAATTTTAGGTTTATAATACTCTAATAATCTCTGATACGATGGAGCTGCTGCATGGTGAAATTCATCTACAATAATAAAATCATAATAATCACTTGAAGTGACTTCACATAAATTTTTACTATTTAAGCTTTGAATAGAAACAAATAAATGCTCCAAAGAAGTAGGAATATTATTTCCAACCATTAAATCTCCAAAATTATTATCTTTGAGTATAGCTCTAAAAGTATCTCTGCTTTGTTTTAAGATTTCCTCTCTATGAGCTACAAATAATAATTTATTACTACTCATCTTGTTTTCCTTGCAAAAATCTTTATAATCAAAAGCTGAAATTACAGTCTTTCCAACACCTGTAGCTGCAATTATTAAATTTCTATACTTCTTAAATATTTCTCTTTCAACTTTAAGTTTTTCTAGGATTTCTTTTTGATAAGAATAAGGCTTTATATCAAAAACAAAATTAAACTCAGTTTCATCAACATATTTTTCTTTCATTAAGGATTTAGATAAAACTTCCTTGTCACTATCAGTTCCTAAGTAGCTTATAAATTCTGAATCATTCCAGTAACTTTCAAAAGTAGCTTCAAATTTCTTAATAATATCAAAAGAATCTCTTTCTGTAACTTTTATATTCCATTCAAGCCCAGAAGTTAAAGCAGCATTTGAAAGATTAGATGACCCTATGTAAGCAGTAGTAAACCCTGTTTCCCTCTTAAACATATAAGCCTTTGCATGAAGCCTAGTTCTTTCAGTATCATAAGATATTTTAATTTCAGTATTAGGAAGTTTGCTTAATTCATAAATAGCTTTAGCATCCGTTGCACCCATATAAGATGTAGTTATTATTCTTAGCTTTTTATCATTGTTGGTTGCTTCCCTTAAGCTATCAATAATACATCTAAGCCCACTCCATTTAACAAAAGATATAAGTAAATCTATTGAATCACAAGAAAGAATCTCTCTATTTAACTCACTAAGCATATTAGGCTCCATAATAGAGCCTGTAAATAAGGAACTTTGAGAAATAGAAGTCATAGGCCTTACAGCTTTTCCGTTACTTAAAGCTCTTTTATTATTTATCTTCAAATAAAGGGAAGTTAAAAGCTCTCCACTTTCATCAATCTTATATTTTTTAATATCATCTTCATTAGCTTCCTTGGCTAAAATATTAATTATCTTATTACATACTTCAATTTGCTTTAAAAGTTTATCATTATCTTCTTTTTCTTTATCCCTTATGTAATTTAGAGATTTTCTTATTACACCTTCGATATACTGAGATAAAATCACCTTTGCTTCTTCGTTATCTATATCTTCTTTTGATATTAAAAGTTTATTTATATCTAAAGCTTCTAATTCAGTTATTATTTCATTATTAATAACTTGCTCATAAATTCCTTGTTTCACGATTTCACCACCATTTTTAATACTATAATTATAAAAAAATTTCTATGTTATACCTTATAGTTTTCAATATACCATAGAAATTCCTAATAGTTGCTAGATTTATAATTACAGCTCTGCCTGTGCCATTCTCACTTTTCTGTTGACCCAATTAATTATTTTTTATCTAAGAATATATTTTAGTATTATTTTAATGTCATATAAACATATAATCAACAACCTTTCATTACATATGATACGTTTTACTGTCACAAAAGCAAGTAATAAAACCCGTTTTAACAATATATATTTACTACTGAACACTGATCTCTCAGATAAGTTTACAGATTGGCACTTACGCCTTCCGAATTTCTGATAAATAAATAACTTTGACGTCTTGTTTATCATACAAGAGCTCTTAAGTACAACATAGTAATTTACAAGTTGCTTTTCTTCTAAGGTCTCTTTGATACACTTTAGATTTAATTACTTAACAGTTCATTTAAATGCATATCAAATTGTTCTTTCGTTACCGCTTCCTTAGATTTTAATCTCCATAACTTAATGCTCATATGTTCAAGCGCAAAATTCTTCTTTTTATCTCTGTCTATTTGTTCAGGAGTTTTATGAAACTTTCCATCAAGTTCGATTACCGCAATAGGTTTACCAATACGATTATCGTAGATGGTAAAATCTAAATGCGCATTATTCATAATAAACCGTTTAACTGCAGAATTAACCTCCAAAAACTTCTTATCTGTTACAACACTAGCTAATGGGAGTTTCACCGCCACATGATATTCGGGATGTTGTTGGGTATACCTATCAAGATATTCTTTAACTGTTTTCTCGAAAATATTATCACAATTTTCTACTACCGTATAGGTCTTCATCTGTTGATATAAATAATCAAAAAGGCATACTGTCTTATCTGGTATTACTTCACCATATGCTTCTATGTACTCAATTAAGTTTCTAGTATTTACATCATACTCTTTAAAAAACTTAACATCTGTTACCAAAACAAATTTCGTCTTAGCCCTTGAAACAGCTACATTTATCAATTCTTTTGTAAACAAATTATTTCTTCCTGTCAAATGATTTATAGCCTTATCAATATTGTTTAAAACAGTACAGAAGTAAACTTCATTCTCTCCTTTTCCTTGAAAAGTATGGATTGTGCCACATTGTTTCTTATTGTATTTTTCCACCAACTCATCAGCCTGTTTGCGAAATGGTGTAATAATAAATTTTCCTTCAATGTTTGAAGATATTGAATCATCAATAGTTACAATCTCTCGTAAATTTACAAACGAGCCACTCTCAAATTCAGCATATTTACCTTTATCATCATCTATCAAAATCATTGCATCGTCACTTGCGTCTTTGTATATGATCAGTTGATTATCATAAAAATAACGGTTACAGTAATTTATTATCTTGTAATCACATCGATAATGCTCTAATAACAAATTAGAAACTGGTTTAATCGTTTTTGAAATAGTACTTAAAAAACTTTCATTTGTATAATCATATCCATCCTGCACTTTATTGCTAATCCCATTTGAGGAGAGATTAATAATTGCTGGTAACTGCTTATTATCTCCAACTACTATTATCTGCTTAGCTAAATATAGAATGGGCAAAGCTGATAAAATATCACATTGTGAAGCCTCATCAATAATGATACAGTCAATCTTTGCACCATCTTTAAAAAAAGAATAGAAATTGGATAGAACCGCATCCACTGTAGTCAAAATAACGGGATATAAACCTATTATATCGTCTTTACATCTTTTTATGATTGTCTCATTGTCATTCTCTTTTATTTTCGAATAAATATTTTGATAAACGCAGCTATCATATTTCTTTTTCAAACTTGCTAATAACAACTTCTTAGATAACTCTATATATTCATCTTTATATATTTTGCTAATCTTCTTTTGTAGCTGCCATAAATTCTCATTTTCCAACTTCTTCTCTAAATCTTCTATCTCGATCTTCAAGAACTTTTCTTCCAAAAGACTTTGAAGCACAATTCCCTCACTTTTCAAATTGGCTAACGGCATTCTCCACCTAAAGTACGTCAAAATTCTTTTAACAAAGCCTATCTTTTGTCCATCTGCCATCTTCACTAATAGCTCTGCTAATCGATCTAGTTCATGTTTTACGGTTGTCGAACTACTATTCTTCCGATTTATTTTTCTTGCAAGATGCTCATACTCAGTGAAATTATATGCTTCTCTGCGTTTTATTAGGTGTTTATACTGGTTTTTAAATTCACTCAGCTGATTTTTAAGCAAAATCAACTCGTTTAACTGCTCTTCCATATACGTTAATTGATTGCATAATATATTGATTCTTTCCATTTCAGCTTCTATTGTTGCAAGGGGGATATCTTTCAGTTGTTGCTCATATGTCGATATTTTATCTTCTAGTATAACACCTAGCTCATTCATAACTTCTTTCTTCCCAAAGCGAATAAAAAAATCTGGAATAGGCATTTTTTCTAATTCTTCTACAACATTATCGATAGCAGAATTGTTCTTTGACACTACTACTACTTTTTTATTTTCATATACTAGATTAGCGATAATGCTAAGAATGGTAGTCGTTTTCCCTGTACCCGGCGGCCCCTCAATAATAGAAATTTCATTATTGAGAGCTGCTTCTATTGATTTCTTCTGTGATAAATTAGACTGCTGAAGTAATATAATTGGGTCATTGGGGAACTTACTTTCGTTTAACTCCTTATAAATAATTTTTTCTCCTGTAAAATACGAAAATAGAAGGTTATCCTTTTGGGTATGTAAATTTGTAAAAATCATTTGATAAATATCCTTTTTACGATTGTAGTAGTCATACTCAACTGTACACTCTTTTTCTCTTTGTTGCAACAATACTAATATTTCCAAATAGTATTGTTCAAAATTTTCAATAACAGATTTTATATCCGTTCGGTTATATTGTTTATTTATTTGAGAATAAAAATCCTTTTGGATTTCCTTGTCTTTGAACTTACAATTTTTAATATTTTCAAATTTTATTTGACCTTCTTCACCATTACGTAAAAACTTATAAAAAACCTTATCTGAATTGTATCGTAGAACATCAACCTCAAACTTTCTGCCTTTTACGCTTTCTATTTCCAAGGATATCTTTTCATCCATTGAATATTTTAAATACTCTTTTATCATCATTTCTTCTATCTCCAAGATTTCCTATACTAATAGTTTAGTGCCTCTACATTCGCATTAAACATTAAAATAATATCAGTTAATTCTTATTATAACAAACCTGTAAAGCATTTGAGAACAAGTGAAAGAAATAGGTTATCGACTTACTATTCAGGTATAATAACGTCTCAAACTGTATAATCCTCTATCAAATTTATTTCTTATATATATGCCTTATAATATTAAAAAGCAGGCGCATCCCAGAAGCCTTGTTACATTTCACTTACGAACTGATTTCCCTATTTACTTGTGATTCTGTTATCTGTTACTATTTAAACCGATAACTTTTAAAGTGCTTAAGCTCAAATGCGCTTGATTTAAAGTTAGATGATAGATAACCCTTTTATCAAACTCTACTTAGAATAATAGTTATTAAGATATGATTCAGAGTATCACATTCTAAGTTAATCTACCGTTTTAGCCAGTCTGCTCTCAAAATATTGCTTTCGATTATTAGCTTAATAAGTATATGGGTAGTTAGAATTTTTCTTGTTAATGAAAATACTATTTTTTATTCCAAAAATTACTTACTACTAGTTAAAATTAGCATTTAATTTACCAATACATTAGTTATTTCAAATATTTCATTTGTAAGCTTTTCAGTTTTTTTCATATCTTTCAATTCAATTGATTCAACAGATATTACAGAAGATATTTTATTATAACTAGCATGATCAATTGCAATTATACTTTTAGTTCTTAGTAATTCATTACACATATTAAAAGCTAAGTTAACATTCTTGCCCATAATTGTCATCTTGTTTTGATACCCACTATCTATTGATACTACTTTTACCTCTCCAATTGTAACACCTAATCTAATAAATACATTTTCAATATCTTTTTCATTAAATGATTTTACCCATGTTTCCTTAAGCTTATCGAATTCAGTTTTTATAGCTATTATAGATTTTATTAACTCTTTTATTTCTTTAATATTATCATTTGAATAATTAAAGGAAATAAGAACTCCATCACCTAGATAGTTATCTATATATCCACCATGCTCACGAGTTATTCTAGAAACAAGATTATAATATTCCTTAATAATCATGATAGCCGTAATATCACTTTCAGAGCATTTAAATATGTTTTGAGAACTCGAAATATCAATAGCCACAATTATTCTATTTGTGTTTAGTATATCTCTATGAATATCCAATGTATCTATGTAATTAGGTACATTAAGGAAATCAAGAATCATCTGTTTTAGTTCATCTTCACAAGTTGCTTTTATATAATTTAAATCATCATTTATGAAATCATTTTTCTTATTTACAAGTTGCAACACTGCTATAACTTCATTATTATGAATTATTGGATAATCAAGCAATCGTTTTGTATTAAATCCAATTTTTTTGTCTGCTGCATTATTGAACGTTTTACTCTGACTTACATTATTTGTGATCTGTGGTTTTTTACTTAAAAAGCATTGTCCTGCCGATGTACTTGATAACCGAAATGGAATCCTACTTAAATTACTATCTGATTTACCTTCAGTTATTTGAGATAAAAAAATATGCCAACTTTTATCGTATGGATATTTTATATAGATTGAGCATCCTTGTACATCTATCTCTTCTATAATAGTTTCAACTCTTTTATCAATCTCAGATTTTTTACTAAAAGAACAATAAAATTCTTTACCATATAAATCAATTTTTTTAATCAGGTTACTATATTTATTGTTAATTTTATCAAACTCTTTTTTGATCTTAACATGATTAAATACAAATTTACTTATTGAGCCAATAAGTAAGGCTATTGTAATTATAGATCCAATTACGCCCACATATGGATTTATATCGTTAATTAAATTGCTTAAATTCATTATATTTCTCCTTTAAAATATCAATCTTTTCATATATACATAATCAAATCAACAAACAAATAGAATATGTATTTAATTTCAATGCAGAATAAAACTTATTATCTCATACCATTATTAATCCAGTCATTAAAATCACTCTTAATAATATCTGCATCATAATAAGTGCCATATTCTGTATTTGTATGCTTTGTAAACCACCCCTTTGCTTCATCGCCATCCTTTTCAAGTAATTTATCAATAAAGTTATTGTAACTAGAACTTGAGAAAACTATTGATTTTAAACCATTTTTGTTACCTAATGATGAAAGATTTGAAGCCTTTGTAACTGCATCCCCAATCCAAACCTTGCTATTAATTCCAACATCTTTTCTCCCAGCTTTCACTACAAGTTCTTGTGCAGTTGCCACACCAATCCCCACTGAAACAGTTGGAAATTTCTTATCTATTAATAACTTATTTAACATTTTCATGTAAGTATTAATATAAAATGACATATCTGCAATCTCATATTCATCAGCTATACTTGGTGTAGTATATATTGCATATACACAATCACCTCGAATACCTATTTCTCTTAAATTATCATTATCACGTAAAATTTCAATTATTTCTGAAGTAAAGCATCTAATTATTTTTGAAACCTTCTCTTTATCTTCATCTGAGAAAAGAGATGATGAATCTCTAATATCTACAAACAGTCCCGTTACCCAGCTATAATATCCATTATTAAATGTAAACTCATCCTCTAATGGCACTTTGCTTTTTTCTATAACTTCTAATTTATTATCTAAAATATCTTTTATTCGTTTTTTTCCTGCTTTATAATCATAATTTGCCATAAACATCACCGTCTCTCTAATACAATATTTTTCCGATCATAAGTACCACAAAAAAACTTAAAAAGCCTAAAAAAGTAGCAGCAACTCCGACCTTGAAATTTTTAAACTTTCTCTCGCAAATAATTGAATTTAAATATATCTGCGAAATAATATCATTTAAATACTCATCCTCATTGTAATTCATTACTTTTTCTTTATATTGGTTATATGTTGGATTTTTACAAATACCACCAAAAAATATATGTGAATTTAATTCTATTCCTTCTTGATTAAGATCATCACAATTTGTTTTAGGAAATAATACCTCCAATAACTTAACTATACCAAAAACACATACAATAACAGCACAAACTAGAATTCCTAAGTATAACACTCCATACCATCTACCTGAGCCTATTGCTAATTTGATTATACTTTTAATTTCTGTAACCCTTTCATTAGAAGAAAGTATTGTCAATAAAACACCAGAAATTCCAATCACAACCGAAGCCTTACTATCGCAACTATTAACAAATCTTATAGTTCTGTCCAAAATATCTAAAGCATCTTCCTTTTTTATTCTATATAAATTATTTTGTTGATCCATTTTAATAATTCCTCCTTTTTTTAAAGTCTAAATCTTGTATTAATTCCCATCTAATATTTTGACAAGGCAGTTTGCAATCTTATTTCTATTATCGTTTTTATTCTTGTCCAAATTTTGGATTTTGTATATTTTTTTATAGTAAAAGTATATCTCCATGGAAAATATTTCGTTTGTGTATTAAGGACCCCATAACATTCCTCCCACATTTAAAGTTTCTCATATATTTTTACTAACATATAACATTGATTCATATTAATTTATATTTCACTTTTACTAATTAAATTTTCCTTATTAATTGCATCTTCTAATTCGAATTTCCAAAATTCCTTTTTCGTGCGAACAATAAAATCTTCATTAATCTAAAATCCTCTAATTTTTTTTATCTTATCAATATATCCTTCAAAATCCTTTCTTCTGTCATAAGCAATAGTATAATTTACTAAGTGCTTATTTATTTCGTTCTCTACTTCACCCAACCGATATTGTGTTTTTGCCCATTGTAATGTTTTATCCTCCATATTTACCCAATACATATTTATCCGTGCCATTATTAGCATAATACTATAAGCCTTTTCATACATACCCAATACATTATATATATTAATCAAGTAACAATCTGCTCTTCTAGTTATTTC
Source organism: Bacillota bacterium (assembly GCA_021781745.1). Classification (GTDB taxonomy): domain Bacteria; phylum Bacillota; class Clostridia; order Clostridiales; family Clostridiaceae; genus Clostridium. The sequence goes on from JAJXWH010000011.1 coordinate 93,575, forward strand.
ATCATTTGAATATTCTAATTTTTTTCCAATAGCAAAATACTCATTTATAATCATGCCCCATAGTTCTTTACCTAATTTTGATATATAATCATCATTTAAATAATTAGCCTTAATTATAGAAAACAAATAATCATAAAATTTAATCCTTTCTTGCTTTAATATCTCTATTGCATCTTTTGCATTTGAATCCGCAATACTTTTCTCTTTTTTAGCAATTGCACACTGATTTCTTAAATCTTGATTTTCTCTTTTTAACCTATCTTCTAGTACTGCTAATTCTTTTTCTTTTTGAATTAATTTATCCTGTAATTTTTGTATTTCTTTTATTCCATCTGCTAACTGCTCTGATGTATCCAAATTTACAGCATTATCCTCCTCTATTTTAATTGGATTTCCTAACTCTTCCACAAAATCTAAATAGTAATCTGTTACAACATATCCTTGATATAACTTTTTCCCTTTATATTTAGCTGATTCAGTCCATGTACTTTTATAATCTTCTGATAATGTTTTATATACATTACTAGAAATAAATATCTCTCCACCAGAAGCAATATCTGAATATTTACTTGCATAATTAGTAGTGTTACCTACCCATACGCAATTCACTTCATTTTCTTTGTTATCGTCACCTTCAACACCATACATTCCCACCTGAGTTACTAGAACTTTACCATAATCTATACCTATGCCACATTCAATAATTTTTCCATTCACATTATTTTTTAAATGCTTATTTAAACTAAAATTAGTAACTGTTAATAAACTTCTTGCTGCATTAATTGCTTTATCTACTGCTTTTTCGATTACAGTTCCATCATCTCCTAAAGAATCGATAAATACGCCCATAATCCTATCCCCAAGAAATTGTCTAGTTACACCACTATTCTTTCTAACACACTCCACTGCCATCCTCATAAAAGAGCGATAAATTTTGACCATACTCTTAGCTTGGCTATTCTCTGTTAAATACGTAGATTTTCTTATATCTATAAAAAGAATTGCTGCCATAATAGAATATGTTTTATTATTATCTTCTAATTGTTCAAGAGTAGGAGGCAAATCAGAATTCACTTCAATTTGCTCAACTGATTGTGATGTTATATTTTTTAATCTTTCATCTAGTTTATCAAAATCCGATTTACTTAACATTCTATTATCACCTTAACTTCCCATTATAGAAATAATGCCTATATAAATTTTGCGATCATTTTACTCCACCCATCTATGAAAAATCCCAATAACCTTCTCATCATTTTGATTAATTTTCTTAAAAAATATTTCCAAAATCCCCTTATAAATCCTACACCTATAAGAATTAATATTAGGAGCAAACAAATTACCATACTTAGCATAATTGCATACAGGGCATACTCCACAATATGGACTATAAACACATTGCTCACATCCTGGAATTGCTTCTAAGCATGATGAAACTGCTACAGTCTTACATACTGGGCTTTTTATCAAATCTTTAAGGTTATTTTCAAATACATTTCCCAGTTTAAAGCTTTCATCACCCATTTCGGCTAACATTCTTCCTTCATCACATGTATAGATATTTCCATCATAATTATAAGCAAGTTGTCCAATAGCACCTCCACATGGTGATCTTAATTCCATATAGTTAATTGGATCATTATTTAGGATTTTCTTTAAAAGTATTACGGCATTAGCTTCTGAAATATTTATTCCTTTTGAAGCAAGTTCAATTATGTAATCTAAAGTTTTCTCATAAAAATTCAAATATTCATCTGCAGTATAGCCAAACTCACCCCAATACTTTGCAGCATATCCCATTGGTGTTAACGGTCGCACAAATATTGTTTTTAATCCTAATGAAACATATTCATCAACTATCTCTTTGGGATTATCAAGACTAAATTTACTTGTTGTCTGTATCGCTTGGACTATATTTGATGAATTAGCTTTATTATTAATTTGTTTCATTTTGCTTTTGGTTATTTCTAAGCTATTTCCTTTATCATATTTTCTATTTACATTATGTACGTCCTCAGGACCATCAATTGATGTAGATAATCCGATATTATTTTCAAGAATGAAATCTATCATTTCTTCATTTAATAGTGTTAAATTTGAAACCATAGAATAACATATATTCTTTTTTAATTCTTTATTTCTTTCCTTAGAATAATTTACAATGTATTTTAATACTTCAAAGTTTGCCAGCGGCTCTCCTCCTTGAAATTCAAAGGTTAAACTCATAGATGGAGATTGAAGTGCTATATCAACTGCTTTTTTTGCTATTTCTTTATTCATAAACTTATGATTAGCTTCACAGTTTGCTACATTGTTTTTAGCGGATGCTTGGCAATATATACAGCTTAGATTACAAAATGTAGTAAGAACAAATATGTGTAATTGAGTTCCACTGTTAAGGTAATTTTTCATCTTTCTTAACTCATTTGACGCTTTTTCAATAAAATCATCTCGATCTTTATATATAAAGTAGTTATCTTCTAATAATTTAAGTAAATCTTCAGAAATATTAAAATTGTGTTCAATAATATTCTTCATATCATTTTTATCAATAAATAAAAATCTGCCTAAATCGTTAGTAATTAGGTACTTATCATTTGTATTTTCAAAATTAAAATAATTAAGCTTATAATCTGCTTTTGTTAAACTTTTCATTACACAATACCTATTCCCTTTAAGTTTTTAAATTTCTTAGTGGAAAAAAAGAAGCCTCCACACTTTTCTTTTACCTTGCATACCTCACATTCTTCTCCATATCTAACTTTATATTCAGTGATGCTTCGTTTAGTTATACTCCAAAACTTTTTATCAATATAACATAATGGAATATTATAAATATATGAACGAATCCCTTTAAATAACAAAATCATACATGCCTTTTCTAATTGTTCTTTAAAATCTTCAAAATCAACCCAGACTTCATCAAGGTTCATATATGCATTTCCCAGTATTTCCATAGCCATAAAATTTACTCTGTGGCAATTCGGAAACTCCGTACTAATCATTTCTGCTATATTGGCTAAATCTAAATAATTCAATTTATTTATTACAACTCTTATTTCAACAAGCTGTTTATGCTTTAATAGATTTTTTATTCCGCTTACAGTTTGAACATAACTGCCATTTGCTCTTGTTATGTTATCGTGCATTTCCTTTTTATGTGAGTGAAGTGGAATGCCAATAATCATGTTATTGGGGCTATGTTTTATAAATTCCCTAGTATAACTTTCATAATAAAAAGTCCTTCCATTGGTTAGTATTATAAACTCAGCTTTGTTAAAGCTGTTAGTACATGCATCTAAGATTTCAAATAAGCCCTGCTTTAATAAAGTTGGCTCTCCCCCGGTAATGCATATAAATTTAGTGTTATTATCCATTAGTTTAATTGCCGTAATTAACGCATTTGTATCTGCGTTATGCCGTGTTTTTCTAATCCCATCAGAATCAGGACACATTATACAATTATTATTGCATTGATTAGTTGTTAAGATTATTTGTTCTGCAGAATTCCCTTTATACAAGACTTTCAATGAGTCTTTATCTGAGTCTAAATTTACTATATCCCCAGATTCTATCCTATTTATGTTCATTCCAGAAACAAAATGAATTTTCTTTTCTACTAAACAATTTTTTAATTTCTCTGGAAGTAAATTTCCTTCAAATATATATCCTAAAAAGCCCTCTTTAAATGCTTCATAATCATTATCTTTAATAACTAATATTGAATTTTCTTTTAGATCTGTATTATCATATGTAACTTTTCCAATCAATTTCATTTAATGTGCTCCTTATAAAAAGATAAAATATAAGATACTTCCTATAGCTCCTAGTGATATAAATGGAGCAAAGGGAATTTGCCTAACAATATAAATATATTCTTGTCCATATTTACTCTTTGCCCATCTTCTGACACTTTCAGCTTCCTCAGAAGTTATCTTTGAATGAATTGACTCAGATTGAAATTTAGGAAGTCCTTTAACCCTGGAATTAAAAAATCCAACAAATGTCCCTGCCGAGAGTATCATTCCTTCTTCTACAGAATCTGTTTTTATTTTTTTATAGTTATATCGAGAGCATAAATTTCTTATAAGTATTACTGCTAATATAAATAGTAATATTTTATAGTCGATTATTAAGCTGCTATTATATCCATTAATGAAATAATCCAATATAGTGATTACAATCGCTAGTATTACTATTAGAAATGCTATGCTTTTTTTCCTTATCTTGTCTAAAAAATAAAACATAATCAGCATTATTGAAAATCTAATGAATATTATGTTACTTGTTAGAAATTCCCTTGATATTAAATTAATACTTTTATAAATAATTGTTATAAATGAATAAGATACTATCCAGTTTATAATGAATTCTTTAGCATATGTCATATTAAACAAGTTCTCATGCTCAAGTCTAGGTACTTCCTTAATAAAAAAATATAAACTTTCACCAAATAAGTATATAAACGCAATAGCAAATGTAATAATAAAAATCACTAGTCCATGGATTGCAATAGAATCATTCTCCATAAAAATGTTAACTGGAGATATCAAAAGCATTAATATTACATATTTTGAATCCCCAGCTCCCCAAATATCAAAATAATATAGACAAATCGAAATACATGTACCTATTAAAAAATTTATAAAATATCCGCTTAAAAAGTGAATTTGCTTCTCATAAAATATAAGATATAAGCTATACAAAAATTGAATTATAAGTCCTATTTTCATGAATAGTTTTAAATGTTTGTTTAATATTTTCCCATGATTAAAATCAGTTATGAATGTAATAACACTTATAACTAAAAGACATAAAATTAAAAATACTATATATAAATTATTAATCATTTATCTCTATGCTCCAGCCGCACTTAAGGCTATTACGTAATTTGAAAATTCTTTTGTAATATATATATCATCAGTATAAAAAGTAATTATAGCTTTATCCTCATAAATCTCTAAATTACTTTTAACCAAATTTTTAAACTCGTTAAAGCCTTTTTGTACTATGTCTTTCTTGAAAATCACAAAGTTCATTTCTATTTGTTGCATAATACTACACCTCATTTTTATCAAACCAATTAACTAATATATCTAATTGATCATTAAAATCAGCGTTTTTTTCATTTACCTCATCTTCATTTTGAACATTATCCTCATATTCAATACATGTATCATATAATGCTCTTCCCATAACTAACTCTCGAATATTTTTAGTATCTTGTGCTACTATATATCTAACATTTTGCCTTAATAATTCATTATAAAATTCACCTTTATATTTTTTCATTTCCTCACTGCTTTTTGACGACTTACATTCTAAAGAAACTTCAATAGCCCCATTAGAATAATTCAGTAATATATAAAATTCTTCTATAAAATTATAAGCCGCTTTCATTATTGTTTTGACATTATATATTTCTTTATTAAGATAAAATTTTATAGAATTTTCATTTTCCTTTGTTATAATATCTGTCATACATTATCTCTACTTTCTATTACATTTTAGGTGTTGGATCAGGTATTTTCGGTGTACCTGGTGTTTGCGTAACTGTTTCAGTTGTAGCTGTAGTATTACTACTTGAGCTAGTTGATGATACAGCATTTGAATTAGTTTGCGCTGATGCTGCGCTATGTGTACCTGATGTTGAAGCTGAATCACTTGCACCTGATGTACTTGGAGCTAAACTAGGATCTTGTACACCTGTTGAGGATGTGTGTGAAGCATGTGATGCATGTGATTCATGAGATGCATGTCCTGGAGGTGGAGCCGATGATGTATGTGAAGAATGCGATGCATGGGATGAATGCGAACTATGCCCAGCAAAAGCTTTTGACGGTACCATGGCTGCTAAAATAATTAACATTGATCCAATAAACAGCACCTTATCTCTACTGATATTCCCCTCTTCTTCATATATAAAGTCTTGAATATTTTTGTTTATTTTAGGATAATTAATTTTCCCCATATGTATCTCACCCCTTATTTACTTTCTTGCACTAACTTGTTATCTTTCCAAATCCCTGTTAGTACCTTTCCATTACTATATGTATATGTTCCTTGACCTTCCATCTTATTGTTAACAAAGTTGCCAACATATTTATCTCCTGAATTTGTTCCTGATCCAAAAGTATAAGTTCCTTGTCCATTCATTGCATCCGAACTCCAATCGCCATTGTATTGATCCTTAGTACTCTTCCACGTAAAAGTTCCTTTTCCAGATCTTACGCCATTTTCATAATTTCCCGAATAGACATCCCCATTGGCATAATTCAAAGTCCCTTGTCCATTCGCTTTATCGTCTTTCCATTCACCTTTATAAACATCCCCATTGCCAGCGGTGAAAGTACCATTTCCTTCTCTTTTCCCATTTTTTAATGTCCCTGTATATTTTCCACTATTAATTGACTTATCAGTTACATTAGTTTCTTGACTTTGTTCTTGCTGAACTTGTCCTAGCGTAGCTTTAGTCTTATTTTCCTGTGCTCCTACAACACCACATAAAATTGTTGATATTGTGAAAGCAATTATTAATCCTTTTAATATTTTTAATAAGCTTTCTGGTTTATATTTAAAGTCTTTTTTTATCCTTGAATAAATAAATATTGGCAATATTCCTATAAGACCTAAAAAGCTAAAAAATACAATTATTCCTAATAAAACACTCATTATTATTCCCCTTTCTTCAACGTAAATTAACATAATAAGCCACATTATACATTATAGTACTTATTTTCATAATAATAAAACTTCAAATTCATTATTATTGGCAAACAGAATAAAAATCGAGTAACATTATATGATATTACTCGATTTTCCTTGAATTTTAAACAAAATTTTCTAATACAGTTTTCATGATTTTCATTTTGATATATTTCATATATACTTTCATTGCGTTCTCTTCTATGTGGTAGTTCGCATATGCCTTTTGGAAGTATTGTATTTTCTTTATGTGTGTATATACCACTCATTTTTGCTCGACCGAACATCTATTCATATACATTATAAGTACACTTTACAACAAAATAAAAGCTTACTTTACGTAAACTCTTAATAAAATTACAATATAAACTTTTTTTAAACTCTCAAAACATTATTACTCTGGCATGTGTCGAATCTTTTCCAAACCTAGGCTATTAAATTCATCTTTACCATCTTCTCTCAGTACGCCCATATGTTTCAGCAGAAAATTTATTGCTGTATCATTAATTCCTTCTGGTATACTCTTTTTAACTATTAAAATTCCTTCACGATTCCACTGTAATTCAGTTTTCATAGGCTCAATAACCATCTTCCTATTTTCATATAATACAGCAACCTGCGCTCCTACTCCACCAAAGAAATCTAATTCCAGATATCCTATAGTATTTTGGTTGGCAGATTTATTTTCTAAAATATTTAAAATTGATAAATTAAGAAAACTTGATATATTGTTCCATGGAAATTTTGATTTTTCAAATTCATTAGCTAACTCCAATATATCATCATAAAATTCATCTGTTAAAAATAGTATTGCAAAACCTTGTGGCAAATACTCTACTTTCCTATTTAACCATTCTTTAGATAGCTCATCTATAATTTCTTTCTTACCTATAAATCCTCTAATAAATGCTCCCATAAACTTATCTCCTGCTGAATCTATTTTATAAATATTTAATCAAATCCTTGTAAAATCTCTTAACCTCATAATCCTGCAATCCCGAAACTTGTCCATCTCCAAGTTCCATAACAATCCACTCTCCATCGCATTTCTTAGCTATATCAACAGTAAAGAAATTACTTTTTACATTTTTAAGTTTTTCTAAAACTTCATCTACAAACTCAGGGTATTCATTTATACCTTTTCCATCCCAATAGCCTATTGTGCAAATAACTTTGTAATTAAATATAAATAATCTCAATTCATTTGAAATTGGCATTCCACTCTTTTCATGGAATCCAATTGATTCTAAATGAACAAATTCCCTTAAAACCACACCTTGGTTTAAGTCTTCTCCCTGACCTTTAATAAAATTATTAACTATTTGAAGTGCTTTTTCTATTTCTGAAGCATTTTCAATATAACAGCTTTTATACCATTCATGTTTGCGGGATTTAACGTAATCTTTAACTATTACCGATTCTTCTCCAAATTCTTTTAGCATATCTATTATTTCTTTTTCATTTGGAATGCCATTGCTCCATATTGTTTTCGGTGTTAATCCTTCCAAATGTTTATACCAATTAGGTAAATAATGAGCATTTACATATTCCATAGGCTTATTTATAAGATAATAGTTCTTTTCTGCAAGGTTATTATAAAGGCATTCATAATCTTTAGGTTTAAGCATCCAGCCCCTATAAATTACTCTGCAAATCTCTTCACTTAATGGTACATTTACTTTACCAAACTCCAGTAAATCTTCATAACTAAATAAAAGCACATTGAATCCATTAGCTTTTGCTTCTTCATATTCTTCTGCATAATCCATATCTTGTTTTCTCTTATTAAGTGGATCACTGCAAAACAAAAAACAAGTATCATATCCATTAAATAAGATTTTTCCTTTAAAGTCTGTGTTTCTACAATCTTTTGTAGAAATCAGTATCCCCATATGGTCTATGTTGTCTGTAAAACAGGGTTTAAATAATTCCATTTCTAAAATTTTAATTTTTTCTCCTGTTAATGATACTAATTCTTCGCCAATTCTACCAGTTCCTTTATACTGTCCAGCAAGAACAGTACCACGCCCCTTAATGTAAAATTCATCTTCGGCTTTAAAAATAAAATTGTCTTCCATCTCTTAATTCCTTCTCACTTTTATAATAATAAAATATATATTCTTTGCACCAAAAACTCTTATAGCCCTTTTCTGGCAAATAGAGATTCTTTTTTATTTCTTCACTATTTCCTACTCTATAATTAAAATTCTAAAAATTACACTCATCAACCGTATTAGTTAATTCAGCCCACCTTGCAGACAATAGCTTTGCATAGTCTAAATCAAATAATCCATAACACCCTAAAGAATATCCATCATTAACTTCAATTAATAAGGTTTCGCCCTTATCAGTCAAACCAAAATCTATGGCGTACCCCTTTGGTGCAGATTTAAATTGCGCTACAGCATTTTCAACTACCGAAGGATCAAAATGCATTTTCCAATCTCCTCTATATCTTCTAATGTCTAATATTTTTCCACACCAAACAAAACATCTCCACTCAGCAACGAAATTTACAATCTCCGAACAGAAAATATCGGGATCTTCATTGTAGGTACCACAACCAATTAAATCTTTAGTACTTCTGACTACTACACCAGTAAACTTTTTATCTTCAATTGGTTTAATAAAAACATTCCACTATAAACTTTCATAAAAACTCACTCACCGTCATTAATTTCTTAATTGAATCCTCTTTCCTTAATTCTTTTCTCTTTTGATCAATGTTTACATCATTCAAGTTAAAAACTAAAAGTATAAAGTACCTTGTCATCTTTACCTATTGGCGGAGCTCCTTCACTAAATCCAATTATCTCTTCATTATCATCTGTAACACTAATTTCATTAATAATCTCTTTTTTCCTAGGCTTGCTTTTATTTTTCACATTTTTATTACTTAATGGTGTTAGTATATCACCGGGTGAATCACCTTCATTTTTTAGCTTTTCTGTATTTAAATTTTGAGTAGCCGCATTTTTTGCATCTGTTGTATTTATGTCAATAACTTTATTTTCATTAATTTTATTATCGCAACCTTCATATAACTTTTCTTTTTCATTATTTTCAGTTACAATAGCTTCGCTTTTAGAGTCACTGCTTTCTAATATTCTATCAGCACTTTTATCTGTATTTTCATTTGAATCGTTAACTATTTGGTTTCCATTTATCTTCTCTTTGTTATTTTCAGCCTCTTCTACATTATCCTGATTTTGAGCTTTTTTGCTCGTTTTAATATTCTGATGCTTTGTGAAATTTTTTACTTTATAGATTTTATTTTGGGTGATCTCAACCATTTCTAGATCTATAAAAGTTTTTATAGCTAATTCTATTTCTGATACTTCTCTATTAAATTCTACAGCGAAGGTCTCTATAGTATATGGTATATTTCTAGATAAAAATAACTCTCCTTCTAAATTGACCTTACCTGCTAAAACCACAAGTCTGATCCAAACATAATTGATAAGGTCTCTTTTTTCCATCCTGTCAATTATTTTAAATTTAGTATCATCATACATATTCACATTAATTTTTACAAATTTTCTTTCTCTCATTATTTAACACACTCCCATAAATAAATTATCTATATAGGATATATGGTTAAAAATGAAATTTAACAAAAAATTTTATAAAAAATTATTTTATGCTTTTAAGAACAATCCATTCCTTTTTTTCTTTATTAATTGCTAGAAATTCAATATTACGCTAGCAAGAGAAACAATGCAATTTTTAATTTTTCCTACATGCACTTTATAATAATAATTTTCTTTTCTATCCAACCATCCCTTACTGCTCCAAAATTTAAAGTCAGCAGAACATTGAGGTGCCTTTGAAAATGCTTTTTGCTGCATTTTGAAAGATAAAAGTTTAATAAACGATGGCTTTATAACGTCTGTATTAATTATCTTACTGGCGATCCAAATATCACAGCATCAGCTTGTTTCATTTTTAATTCAAGATTATTTCTATCGTCCTTTAACGGACAATTTTCTTCGCCTTTTTCAATGCATATAAAGCAACCTTTGCAGGTATTAATATTAGTTTTGCTCAATTGCACATATTCAAATTTAATTTCATTATTCTTTTCTGCTAATCTTTGTTCAATTAGTCTAACAGTCTTATAAGTATTACCATTTACTCTAGGGCTGCCAATTATCGCCAATATATTCATATTTCTTTCTCCCATAATATTTTTCACAATTTAAATTTATACAATTAAATATATTAGATTATTTATCAGAGTTATATGCGTCACTTGTTATGACTGCAATTAAGTGGTGCCTGCAAAATGATGGATACGAACAATTAACTAATCATCCTCAGCTTTTTTTAAATTATCAGAAGTGTTTGATTATCTATGTGAATGAATATTACTGTATTTGGTAAAGATTTATTCAGATAATGCAATTAGATATTCTATTCTTGAAAGTAAAGATACTCCCAACAATATGGGAGCAACTGTAATTAGTTTTTGCGTAATTTTTTCAACATATCATAACTCAATGTACGAAATACCTGGCAATACTTTCGAAATCCATCTTGTCCAATAATATAAATATTAGGCATATAGTCCATTCTCTTTTTTGAATATATAATACGTTCCAATCCATTATCTATAGCTGTATGATTGCTTAAAGCCACATCTACCTTTTTACGCGTTGCTTCACTAATAAAGTAATCTAATGACTTGAGATATTGGATTACTTCATTATTTGTCCATGGTGGTGTCGTCTCTCCCCATAGTGCTGCCATATGAATTTCTCCATCATCTTTTACAGGGAATATGTAGCTTAACCCTCCCGGAGTATGACCAGGGGTACCGTAAACATATATTGTTTTATCACCTAATGTTATGGTATCGCCATCCTGAACATAAACATCAATTTTGTAATCTTTCCAGGTTTCTGGTCTATCAGGCTTAGTTGGATGCTCCTCCCAAAAAATATCATCTACTTTAGAAAGGTATGTGCAAGCATGGTATTTCTCAACCAACCATCTCCCACATCCTGTATGATCAACATGTCCATGAGTCAAAACCAGTTTTTTTATTGCATCAGTATTCCAACCTACATCTTTAATCGCATCAACTATTGCCTCAAAAGCTTTTTTTGCCGGCCAAATAGCATCTATAACTATCAATCCTTCACTAGACTTTAATACAAAACAGTTCGTTTCCTTTTGTGCAACGATTAGCAAATCATCAAAAATCTTAGCATGAATAAAAAATGACATGTCTTCCATTGCTTTGATTGTTTCTTTTGTAATAACTGGCTTATTTAATCTATTCATTTAATATACACTCCTCTGTACAAAATTAATTTCATAGCTGTACAGAGGATAAACGATTCTTGGGATGCATACGTAAGAATCTCTTCATGATGTCACCTTCTCTAAAAATTAAAATTTATCTTTATAAATTATAACATATTTTATAAGCATTGGATTATTTTGTTTAACTAAGCATAGAAAAAGATACCTACGCTTCTGTAAGTATCTATAAATAATTTACTCTATTTAATTTACAAAGTATGGATAATAAGATAAACTTAGTAATTATTGTGATATAATTGATTAAAACAATAATTGGAGGTATCTTTATGACAGAAATTAGTAGTAATATATCAAGAAAAAAATTATGGAATCCTAAATCATTTATATTCGTATTCCCATGCTTTACCTCCATTATTCCATAAATGTTCCATGTCATATTTTTGCTCAATCATGTCACATAATGCTGTCCAAACTTCAAATAATTGTTTTCCAGTTAAAGCAATCAGCTCCTTGCTTGTGGGCACTTTATCTAACATATTTATACATCCTTTCAAATTATATTTTCAAAATCACATAAATAAATTTTTGATTCAATTGTTCTAAGCTTCTTTAATTTTGATAAGTGCTAGAAATAAGTAGACATATCTATTATATAATTAGTAAAGATAAGATTTATTTAGACAATCAATTTTTCTTATTCATGAGTAATTGCTCTACTCCCCACTCTTGGATGATTTTGATGACAGGAATGAGCTTTTTTGCATTTTCTGTTAGAAAGTACTCAACATGAGGAGGTATTTCCGAATACTGTACACGCTTTACAAGACCATATTCCTCTAAATCCTGTAGTGAGCGTGTAAGCATAATATTAGTAATTCCATTAAGTTCTCTTTTTAGTTGATTATAACGCAGATTCCCATCTTTTAAGTGCCATAAAATCGACAATCTCCATTTCCCACCAATAATGCTTAAAGCATACAAAACAGGACATTTATCGTCATAAATATTTTTTCTGTTCATTTTTAAGCTTCTCCTTAACTTTTTCGGGCACAAAAAAGTGCGTACTTGTTTATAACTTCTTTATTAGTATAATAATTCTATAAATTCAAGTCAATTAAGGAGGATTATAATGAAAATAAAAGAAAGCCTTAATCGTTTTTATGTAAATAATATGGAGGACGCTATAAAGTTTTATGAAAAAATATTTAATGAAAAATGCAAAAATAGATTTAAATATTCTGAAGCAAACTTGGAATTAGCACGCTTAGGAAACATCTTAATCATAAGTGGTTCTGATGAAGCATTAAGCCCATTTAGAGATACTCAAGCAACATTTTTAGTTGATTCTATTATTGAATTTAGGGAATATTTATTAAATAATGGGGCTACTATTATTAGGGATTTAAAAGTAGTGCCCTCAGGAATGAATATGACTGTAAAGCATTTTGATGGTACATTAGTCGAATATGTTGAACATAAAGCAAATTTTGATTGGCAAAGCAAAAATTAGTTAAATTCTAATGTATATACAAAAGAACAGAACTATTTTGCTCAAGGCCTGTTATACCAGCTTCCATGCGTGCTTACTCATGACTTATCCATTTACTTCCTTTTGTTTTTTCACAAATACGGAGCTATAGCTGTGTACCCTATTATTTAATCCAGCATAGTTATGATTCCTTTTGTTCCATCTACTCGTATTTTTTGTCCATCTTTAAGTAAGCTTGTGGCATTTTCAATGGCTACAACAGCAGGAATACCATATTCTCTTGCTACAATAGCTGCATGGGAGCTTGCACTTCCTATTTCAGTAACCGCTGCACCTGCAACTTTGAAAAGCGGTGTCCATATTGGAGATGTATAGGTTGAAACAAGTACATCTCCTTTTCTTAGTTTTCTGAATTCAGCTGAACTTTTTACAATACATACTGGTCCTTCGTATATGCCTTTACTTGCAGCACTTCCCTTTATAGAATTAGAATCTTCCTTCTCTTCATGTTCCTTCTTTTGCTTTGTTTCAAATACTGGGAAAGAACCTGTGGATATGAACCAATGTACACCTTTATTATGGGCTGCATATACCTTTTCAAAGGCAGTTCTCCTTTTTTCAATATTTTCTCTTATCCTTGTTTTCTCTGAAGCTGCTGCATTTAACTCTTCAAGAAAAATGAAAAATACATCTTGGGCTTTGTCTATAACTCCTTCTTTTTCAAGAAAAGTTCCAAGCTTTAATACTATTCTATGCAAACAACCTGCCACTTTTTCCAAATAAAAAACACTTTCTTCTCTGATGATTGTGGCGTTTCTTACCTTATCTAGGATTTCTACAAACTTTTTATAATCTGTTTGTGTCAGCCCTTTTTTTATGGTTTCTCTTGCATCCAAATATGCTTTTTTCTGATTTTTAAAGCTTTCTTCAGGATCAGTGTCTGCCACATCGCAAAGCAATGCCTCAATAATATCATCAAGCATTTCAGGTTTTTCCTGCCATGTATCTGGTGATAACATACGTCCCATGCCTATAAATGGCCTGTCTCCAAACTCCTCTAAAAAGCTCTTCAATTCTTCCTTATAAGCCTTACTATCTCTTCCCTTTACTGCTACTGCATGAGCTATCTTAAGCAAAGCTTCATTCTGCAGAGCTGTTTTAAAAGGCAGAGCCTTTTGAAGGGTTTCCTTTAACTCTTGAACTCTTTCTTTACCTACAGCTTTCTTAATGAGTTTTGTAAACTTATATTCAGTAAGTACACTAGGCATGTCTACAATAGAAAATCTTTTATAAACGAAGCTTTCATAATCCTTAAGTGCTTCTTCAATAAACTTTACAAGCTTTCCAGCATCCTTTACTCTGTTCACTTCTAGTTCAGTTTTTTTAATCCAAGCGTCTATCTCTTTTGTAAAATCCTCAGCAGAATATTGGGATTTAATAAATAAATTCTTAATCAAGTTTGTTGGTGCTTTCCATAAAGTAGCAGCAGAAATTGTTGGTCCACTATAACTTAAACCCACACAACCGCTTTCTCTTTCAACAGGTTTGTTTTTCTCCTTTGGAAGCTTGAGCCCTAACTCTGCAAAGGAAGCATTCATACCACTGTAGAAATGGCTGAAACAGGCAAAATCCAAAGGTGTATGGGGATATGGAGTGTGTTCTACTATACTTTGAAAGGCTAGTGGAGCTTTTTTACCTTGATAGATTATCTTATCATTAGGTTCAAGTATATCGAAACTCTCGTAATTACACGCCTCAGTATCATTAATTATTGTAGTAATAGGTCTTGCTTGTAAAAGATAAATTTTTCCCTTTGAGAGTGCCCATTCTGTATCCTGATAGCTGCCATAGTGTTTTTCAACAAGCTGTGCCAAAGTTTTGAGTTGCATCAGTTCTTTATCCTCAAGGCAATAAATCTCACGTTTTGACTTAGGCACCTGTTCTGTAACTGTACCCTCTTCTGTAAGTCTTATACGAATCTCCTTAGAACCAAGTTTTTTTTCTTTCACATTCCCTTCTTTATTAAGAATGAAAGAATCCGGAGTTATTAATCCACTTACAACAGCTTCTCCAAGACCATACCCTGCACTTATCAATATTTCATGCTTATTTCCGCTTACTGGGTTTGCCGTAAACATTACTCCTGCAGCCTCTGATGGAATCATAGCCTGAACTACTACTGCTAGATCAACCTTAAGATGATCAAAATCCATACTCATTCGGTATGTTATAGCCTGAGAGGACCAAAGACTTGCCCAACATTTTTTTACATATTTAAATACATCTTCTTTTCCGTATATCCCTAAATAGGTTTCATGCTGTCCCGCAAAGGAAGCCGTGGGCAAATCCTCTGCCGTAGCACTAGAACGTACTGCGACTGATGATTTTTTGTCACTGTGAACTTCCTTGCATAAGCTGTCATAAGCACTTTCTAGCTCTTTTTGAATCATTTCAGGCATGGATGCTTCCTCGATCCAAGACGAAATACATTCACTTGCCTCTTCTGCTCCCTTCATATCATCTATCGTCAAATTTTTGAGCTTATTTACTATCTTTTCCTTTAATCCTGAGGCCTCAAGATGAGTGCCATATGCCTTAGTTGTGACTACAAAACCTGGTGGCACAGGAAGATCCGCATTAATAAGCTCACCAAGGTTAGCGCCTTTGCCTCCTGCCTCAAGTAATGAATCTTTATTTAACTCATTCAATTTTTTTATATAGTTTGTCATAATTACGTCTCCTTTTCTTATATTTAAGCTGTAAAACCATCGGTTGTTAAATTATTTCCTGCAATTGAATGATGAGTTCAGTACGGCTGTCCACATTTGAAGTTGCTTCATCTAAATAATCATATTTTTAAACCTTAGGTAGAACTCTACCTATTTGATTATAGATATGTAGAAATCTATCTATATAACTATCCTCCTGCTAAAGCTAACACTTATACCATATCAATAAACATTTTGTATAATTTCAGAGGAAAACTACTAGCTATTTATGTAGATCTCTACCTAGTGTATTAAATAAAAAAGCACAATATGCTTTTTTATTTAATACTCAGTCTCCACCCAAATTTTTATAAGCTCTAATAAGTAAATTCAGAAAAGTCTTTTTCTCCTCTTCAGTCATGCCCTTTAGCATCTGCTGCTCTGTTTCTTCAAATACTTCTTCCATTTCCCGTACCAGTTGATAACCTTTTGGAGTAATTTCTATTTGAAAGGTTCTGGCATCGGTAACCCCAGTACTTCGTATTATGTACCCTTTGCTTTTCAGTCCATTAATTAGATTCGTTATAGAAGGCCCCTTTAGTTTAAGGACTTTTTCCATAACCTTACGAGTTATTTCTTCATCATTTCTTATTCCTCGTTCAAGGAGTTCAAGCAATGAAGCCTGAGACGAAGACAAATTATACTCCTTCAATTTCTTATCATTAATGTTACGTATCTTTTGAGCCATACTTTTTATAAACAAGTCATAGGGATATTCCCATTCTCTTTCACTCATATCAATCATCCTCACTTAAATAGGTAGACTTCTACTTATCAGTATATGCGTAAACTCTTAGATTGTCAATTACAAGAATCCAATCATCCCTTACTGCTCCAAGATTTAAAGTCAGCAGAACTTTGAGGTGCCTTTTATAATTATTCCACCAATTTGGACAACTTGTTAATATTTTTATGCAATATTTTCATATCTACGAAAGCAAATACAATTCCTGCTATTACCCAAATAGAAATTTCAATTACAGAGTACCCCAAGATATTCTGAGCAAGTTTTAAAATATAGCAACATGGAATAACCGTTAACCATGCTGTCACTTCACCTGGAACATAATGGCGATAGGACAATGGTAATAATATAATATGAAATAAAATTAGATGTACGATATTTGCCACGAGCAAACCGTACCACAAACCATAAAATCCACTAATATTGCCAATCATAGTAACTATAAGCCATAAAATCAGCTCTTCATATACACCAATTGCAAATCCAGCTGTACTTTTTGTGCCTCCAAAAGGTATTATAGGCAGACGGACATATTGTTTTAAATTCTTTTTGCACCAATATTTCGCCACAATAATTTCTTCCATATCATGTACAATAAATAGCAAAGGAAACAACCATACAAACCATTTTAATTCATTCATTTATATAATGATATGTCTGATTTTTTAAAGAGAAGTTTTTATGAGCAGTATAAGACAAAAGATCTAAAATCTCCTGACCTTTTAGATTATTTGTCAGAGTTATATGTTGCACTTGTTATGACTGCAATTAAGTGGTGTCTGCAAAATGATGGGTACGAACAATTAACTAATCATCCTCAGCTTTTTTTTAAATTATCGGAGGTTTTTGATTATCTATGTGAATGAATAGTACTGTACTTGGTAAAGACGTATTCAGATAATGCAATTAGATATTCTATTCTTGAAAGTAAAGATACTCCCAACAATATGGGAGCAACTGTAATTAGTTTTTATAAAAGTAGTATAAAAAATTAACTATTATTTTGTAACTCAGTTAGTAAAAAATTGATTATAACGCAGATTCCCATCTTTTAAATGCCATAAAATCTACAATATCTATTTAATAAAAATACCGTAGATTCAACTTTAAATAATACGGTATTTGAAAATTTAATATTTATTATTTATCATAATTTTATATATTCAGTAACAAAATCAGTAAAAAGAATGCCTTCTAAATGGTCAATTTCATGACAAAAACATTTTGCTAAATCTCCTGTACCTGTTAATATTATTTCTTCACCTTTTTCATTAAGTGCTTGTATTCTTACTATTTTGGGTCTTAATAATTTTCCAAATACATTAGGATTGCTTAGACATCCCTCAATAACTTCTTGAATACCTTCCTTGCTAATTATCTTTGGATTAACTAATTTTATAAGTCCTTGCCCCATATCTATAACAACTAATCTTTTTAGTATACCTATTTGTGGTGCTGCTAACCCACCGCCATTTTCTTCATTATACATAGTTTCTACCATATCATCTAGAATCTGCCTTATTTTTTCATCTACAATCTCAACTTCCCTACTTCTCTTTCTTAATATTTCATCACCAAAAAGTCTAATTTGCCTTAATGCCATTTAGATTGCCCTCCTACTTAGTTGTGCTCTTGATTTTCTTTCACTTTGTTCAAAAAGAAAAACTTCTTCTATAGAACAGTGAAATATTTGTGAAATATCGTAAGCTAACCATATAGATGGCTCATATTTTTCTGTTTCAATAGAATTTATCGCTTGCCTTGATACTCCTACAAGCTCTCCCAATTGTTGCTGTGTTAACCCAATAGCTTCACGAAATTCTTTTAATTTGTTTTTCATTAACAATCACTCCTGTAATGTTTACCTTACACAAAAGTATATTCTAGTTTAACTTTCATGTCAAGTTAACATTACATTGTAAATACTCTAGTATTTAGAAATATTTTTAATGAAATTAGTAAAATTATTATTAACTCCCTATTTTATAATTTTAGAAACAACTCACATTATAAATTCTTCTTAAATTTCAAGGTGCTGCCCGTATTTAATTGAATTTCATCTAAGTCCTATTATTCTTTTCCAAAATATATGTTGCGATAGTTACTAAATTAGAATCATTATTTTCAGGACTTAAAATTCTTTGAAATGAAAGTTTATTGCGAGATAAAGTTAACTCTAAAAAATATAAAAAAATCCCCATATCTATTGAATTATAAAAAGGCACTTTTTCTTTTGGCATAATTGACTTTACTTCTGTTGTTCTATATATTTTCAAGATATTATTTTCACAAATAACTCTCCATGGCTGAGTATTACAAGCACTTGGAGCATATTTAACAACCTCAGCTAATTCAAAACTCAAATCACCTTTCCATATATCACTTGTTTCTTTTCGTTTACTTTTTTTATAGTCCTTCCTAAACTCACCTTCCTTCCCTTTCCCAAAAGCCATCATTATTACATATTTCAATTTATCATATTGAGGTTCATTTGTTTTTCCCATTCCATACCAACACACACCAATGTTCTTTAACGCTAAATATAAATCCAATTGCTCAAACATATATCCAATGTTTAATAAATAGTGTTCCTTTTCTTCACTATAAATCAGCAAACAGTATTCTCCACGCTTAGATGTAGTATTTTCTCTTGGAACAATCTTATATTTTATTTCTATTTCCTTAACAAGCGGATTTAAGCTTTCTATTTTTTCATTTATGTACTGCAATTCTTCTTCTGAAAGTGTTAATGTATCATCAAATCGTCTAAATGACTTTCTTTTAAAAATCATATCATATAATTCATTCAATGTTGCAATCTCCTTATAATCTTTTCTCAACTCAAATGTTATTTGATTATAAAATTTTTTACAACATAAATTTTAAAATTATACTCTATTTGTCTTGCCGTATTTCTTCAATGCTAAACGCACCCTCATATGCATACATTACATCATCATCCTGCAAAATTTTACAAAGAGCTGAAAAATCTACTTGTGTCATTTCTCTTAAATCCAAAGATGCTATTATATTAATCCATGCATATAAGGCAGGAACAAAAAGCAATCCTGCTATTATAAGCATAAGAGGTTTATTAGATATTATTTTTTTATATCCCGTTTATAAATTTTAAGTATTATACTTATAAACCTTTATTTACTCCCTTTCTTGAATCTGATATTAATATGTTAATTTCATTGGATAAATAAAAAAATCCCCTAGCGGGGACTGTGAGTTCTGTGAATTTAAAACGGGAAAGGTTCATCTTCAGCAACCCAATATGAACCTTCTTCTGTTTTCTTTTCTCCTGAATAATAAAAATCCGCATC
>JAJXWH010000053.1 GCA_021781745.1 Bacillota bacterium
TTTTCGCATTATGTGTAAAAATGCGAATTTAAGCATAACTAAAATAATTAAAAACAAGCAAGCAGATGCTTCATTTTATGAGGATCTACAGGCTTGTTAATTGAACAAAATTTTTGACTGTCCAGTAATTTTAATTAAACTGGTTTTATAATTATTTCTTCATTAGCTCCATCAATTACAACCCTAGATCCATAGCTTAACTCACCTTTTATAATCATTCTGGCAAGCCTATTTTCTAAAGTGTTTTGAATATATCTTTTAAGAGGTCTTGCTCCGTAAACCACATCATAGCCCTCTTTTGCCATTATTGTCTTTGCTTCATCTGTAACTTCTATTTCTATATTCTTATCTTTTAATCTTAAATTTACTTCTCTTAAGAATATATCTATAATTCTCTTAATTCCAGATTCAGATAATGGTTTAAACATTATAGTATCATCAACTCTGTTCAAGAATTCTGGTTTAAATCTTGATTTTAAAGCCCCCATTACTCTTATCTTAATATGATCTTCAATTGTATCTTCGTTTTTATTTTCTAGCAAATACTCGCTTCCGATATTTGAAGTCATAATAATTATAGTATTTTTAAAATCTACAGTTTTTCCTTTATTATCAGTTAATCTACCATCATCTAATATTTGAAGGAAAATATTAAATACGTCCTCATGTGCCTTTTCAATTTCATCAAATAAGATTACACTATATGGGCTTCTTCTCACGGATTCTGTTAATTGTCCTCCTTCATCATATCCTACATATCCCGGAGGCGCTCCAACTAATCTAGATACCGAATGCTTCTCCATATATTCAGACATATCAATACGAATAATATTTTCTTCAGAGTCAAATAAATTTCTGGCTAATGTCTTAGCAAGTTCTGTTTTTCCAACCCCTGTAGGTCCTAAAAATATGAATGATCCTATTGGTCTATTAATATCTTTTAGTCCTGCTCTAGCTCTAAGTATAGCATTGGTTACAGCTTCAATTGCTTCTCCTTGACCTATTACCCTAGTACCCATATCTTCTTCTAATCTTAAGAGTTTTTCTCTTTCTCCTTCAAGTAAATTAGTCACTGGTATTCCAGTCCACTTAGAAAGTACAGCAGATACTTCTTGTTCAGTTACTTCTTCTTTTAGTAATGCACCTTCATAATTATCTCTTAATTCAATTTCTTTTTGTTTAATTTTTTCTTCTAATGAAGGAATTTTACTATATTGAATTTCAGCAACTTTATTATAGTCAAAGTTTCTTTGAGCAAGCTCTATTTCTCCTCTAGCATTATCTAATTCACTCTTAAGTGTTTTAATTTCAATAATTTGTTCTTTTTCTTTTGTATATTTTGCTGTCATCTCATCATTTTTTTCTTTTAGTTCTGCTAATTCTTTTTCAAGATCTTCTAATCTATTTTTTGATCCTTCATCCTTTTCTTTAGCCAAAGCTTCCTTCTCTATTTCTAACTTAAATATTTTTCTTCTAATAACATCAAGTTCTGTAGGAAGAGAATCAATTTCCGACCTTATCATGGCTCCAGCCTCATCAATTAAGTCAATTGCTTTATCAGGCATATATCTATCTTGGATATATCGGTCTGAAAGCTTTGCCGCTGCCACTATTGCTGAATCGTGAATCCTAATACCATGATGAATTTCAAATCTTTCTTTCAATCCTCTAAGTATTGCTATTGTATCATCAACAGTAGGTTCATCTATAATTACTGGTTGAAATCTTCTTTCTAAGGCTTTATCTTTTTCAATGTATTTACGGTATTCATCAAAAGTTGTAGCTCCAATACAATGTAATTCCCCTCTTGCGAGTAGTGGTTTAATTAAGTTCCCCGCGTCCATAGCTCCATCAGTTTTACCTGCTCCAACTATAGTATGAATTTCATCTATAAATAATAATATTCTTCCTTCACTGCTTTGAACTTCTTTTAAAACCGCTTTTAATCTTTCCTCAAATTCTCCTCTATATTTAGCTCCTGCAATTAATGATCCCATGTCTAGTGCAAATATTATTTTATCCTTTAATCCTTCTGGGACATCTCCTCTTACTATTCTTTCAGCCAAACCTTCTATAATTGCTGTTTTACCAACACCCGGCTCACCAATTAATACAGGATTGTTCTTTGTTCTTCTAGAAAGAATCCTAATTGTTCTTCTTATTTCTTCATCTCTTCCTATAACCGGATCAAGTTTATGCTTCTTTGCAAGCTCAACTAAATTAGTTCCATATTTAGCAAGTGCATCATAAGTTCCTTCTGGATCTTGAGTTTCAACTCTTTGGCTTCCTCTAACCTCTGAAAGAACCTTCAAAAAGCTATCTCTAGTTATATTATATTGTTTCATTAGCTTTGAAACCTGGCTATTACTATCCACATCCATAATAGCCAGCATCAAGTGCTCAACGCTGATATAAGAATCTTCAAATTGCTTTGAAATCTCTTCAGCTTTAATTAAAACTTCCTCAACTTTTCTAGTTATATATACACTTTGAGCACCTTCTCCTAAAACCTTTGGCATTGAATCTAGTTCTTTCTTTATTGAATCTTTTAAAATCTTTGTATTTATGCCCATTTTAGTAAGAATATTAGGGACTAATCCATCCTCTTGCTCTACTAGAGCTGAGAACAAATGAATTAAATCTATTTGCTGATGATTAAATTTTACTGCTGTAACATTTGCATCATTTAATGCTTGTTGAACTCTTAATGTCATTTTATCAATATTCATACTTACTCCTCCTAAATTTATATAATTTATCTTTTCAATTACTGAGTCCAGATAAATATTATTTTATAACCTAAATAATTCCTCTTTACTATATAATAATACATAGGTCAAAGAAAGTCAAAGTTTATTTTAATATTTTTTGATCTTTTTATTATGAAAAGATTTATTTTAAATTTAGCTATTTTGTAGTAAAATGGTAATATACATTTTTAATGTTATCTGGCTTACAATATTTATACATTGAAAATATAAAACTTTTAAAAGAGGTGATGTTATGAAAATAAATTCTATTATTAAACCAAATTTTCACACCATTAATGTAAATGATACTATAGACAAAGCTCTAGAATTCATGGACAACCTTAATATTAATGGTATGCCAGTAGTGAACGACGATAATTCCCTCGTAGGAATGGTTGTTAAAGCTGATATATATAGATTTATGATACATCCAGGTCATTATGTTAGCTGCCCAGTGGAATGGGTTATGTCTAAATCAGTAATACTTGCACAATCTGATGAAGATATAACAACTGTAGCACAAAGATTAAGAAAGAATAACATTATAGCTATGCCTGTAATGGAAGATGAAAAAATTATAGGTGTAGTTAATATCGAAGAGTTACTAGACTATTTTCTTACTGAAGAGTAATTGATGTAAATAAACAACGTGAAAACTTAACTTTAGATATAGCTCACCGAAATGAGTAAAATATTTTTGTTCCAGTTTCTAAGGAATTTGATGGATGATTCTAAGACCAAAAGTTGTACCCAAAATGCTAGACTCAAAACAAGTTTTGAACTAGCATATTTGGAACAACTTTAAGTCTAATAATCATAGCCATCAAATTCCTAACGAAACATTCCACAAAAATATTTTACTCATTTCTAGTAGAGATATATTTAAAAGTATAAGTTAAATTCACAGTTTTTTATATACATATTTAATTAATAACTAAAGAAAAATAGAAGTACACATGTTTTATATTTATACCTCTATTTAACAATTAATTAATTAAATTTTTTTATCTACCGCTAAAGCTAGGTTAAAATACTTTAGCGAATCTCCTGTGGCTCCAAGCTCGTAATATAGTTTGCCCATATCTATATATCGTTTTTTTCTTTCATCCCTTGTCCCAAATTTAAATAATGAATCTAAAGACAAATTCATATATTTTTCTGCTTCTGCATATCTATTTAATTTTTGAAGGATAGTCCCTTTAAAATAATATGCTTTTTCTATTAACTTTATATTATCAGTAATTATTGCTAAATTAAGTGCTTCTTCAGTAATTTTATAAGCTATTTCATATTCAAAGTTATCTATTAATATTTTAGTACAATAATTCAAGAATTCTACATTCTTTTCTACATTATCTCGAGGAAATATTTTTATTCCTTCCTCAATTTCTAAAATTGCTTTTTCCTTTTCTCCTACTTCAAAATAATATTTACCATAATTTCCATGGGATAATGCTAATGAAATAGGGTTGTATTTTTGACATTCAAAAGCTTTCTTCTTATACTCATCAACACAGTCCCTTTTCAGCTTAATACACACAGCGGCATAAATATGATATATTTTCCCCTTATTTTCATCTGTCTTAAGGTTTTCAACATATTCAATAATTTCTGATAAAATACTATATGCTTCTTCTGATTTTTTTATATTCTGATAACACAATGCTTCGTTATAACCTATCATACAATATTCAATATTATTAAGACCATCTTCTTTTTGCTTAAACATTTCTCTAAGCTTACTGTAATAAGAAATTGCTTCAATATACTCTCCATTTTGAGAAAGATATCTTGCCATATCCTTAAAATATATAATTGTATTTTCTTCTGTATTATTTCTTTGATATAAATCATAATATTGAGAAACAATTAATTGAATATTCTCTCCCTTATTTCCCTCTACATAATATGAAAATAATATATGTATTAATTCAAACGCTAAATCATAGTATTTATACTTGATTGCATAATTTAAATTATCCTTCAATTTATTTTCTGATTCACTATCACAAGAAATATTCATTTTTATCATTTTTAAATTATTAGATATTTGTTCATAAACATCTTCTACTAAATAATCTAGATCTATTTCAATCTTTTCTGATATATATTTCAATAATTCTTTATCAGCTTTTATTTTTCCATTTTCTATGCAGCTCATTTTTGCGATCGAAATCTTACTTCCACATAATTCTTTTAACGTAATACCTTTAAATATTCTAGCCCTTTTTATTTTTTCTCCAGTAGACAGTATTTCCAAAATATATCACCCATTTACTATATTTATTTTTAATAATTTTGTGCCTCATCAAATAATCTAATTCCTTGATTTAAATAATAT
This sequence comes from Bacillota bacterium, assembly GCA_021781745.1. Taxonomy (GTDB): domain Bacteria; phylum Bacillota; class Clostridia; order Clostridiales; family Clostridiaceae; genus Clostridium. Next base: position 5,092 of record JAJXWH010000053.1, read on the forward strand.
GAAGCTTCTTCTTCCTCTTTCTTATCCATAAAGTACTTTCCAACTCTCATGGCTAGTTCCGCTGCTTTTGCTAATCTTCCACTATTTTTTGCTAATATATATGTATCAATTAATACATTTTCCGCTTGCTCTAATTTATCATCAATATTAAACATGGTATACTTAATTAATTTGCATTCTATTTTCCTATCAATATCATTTTCTTCAATGCCACTTTCAATTTCCTTTAATATTTTGCTGCATTGTTCAGTGTTCTTTAACTTTAGATGGCATTTACAAAGATCAATTAATATGTCATTTATGTATCCCACATGGTTCTGAGCACTAACACTTTTAGATATTTCATAGTGCTTAAGTGATTCATCTAAATCTCCTAGTTCAAAAAACAATTTACCTAAATTATGCTCTATATTAACTATACTCTTATTATATTGTATTTTCTTGTAAACTTCTAAAGTTTTCTTTGAATACTTTATAGCATTTAGCAAATCACCTTTTTTATTAAAATCTTCAGCTAGGCAGAATAAGTTTTTTGCATAATCTTCATCATTGTATATTTGTTCAAATCTTTTTTTCGCCGAATGGGAATATTCTAAAGCTAAATCCAATTCTTCTATATCATAATATGTTCTCGCTATGTTATAATGTATTTCACCCATTAAGAAATCATCAACTATTTTGTTATCTTCATAAACTTTTTCTGCCTGTTTTAAATAACTGCTTGAAGAATGATATGCTTTTAATTCTAGAGCTATATTAGCTAAATTTAAAAAAGTTTTTATTATTTGCTCATGGTTGTTATTTTTAACAAAAATTACATTGGCAGATAAAAAAAACTTTTGCGCCATAGGAAAATCTCTTTTATACATATATGATTTTGCTGTTATAAAATATATCATTGCTTTGCGATATTCTAAATTATATTTTTCGCAATAATATAAGGCATTATCAATATATCTCTGGCCCTTTTCGTAATCTCCCTGCAATATACATGATTCTCCTACTTGCTCATAGTAAAGACTTATCTTTTCAGCTTGGCTCTCTTCTGACTCCATTAAATATTCGACTGTAGTGTTAAGTGCATCTGCTAAATATTCTAATAAATCAACTGATGGATTTGAACGCCCTGATTCGACCAAACTTATTTGCCCTGGAGTTATTCTGTCTTTAGCTAAATCTTTTAAAGTCATGTTTAATTGTTTTCTTCTTCTTTTAATTTTTTCTCCTAATGATAGAATTTCCATCTTTTCAATCCTTCTCTATTCAACAAATTATTTAAATTAATTTATAATTTTTATTTAATTATAACATAAATTTATAAAAAACTGCATAAAAATATAAATCTACCCCATTTTTTATATAATTTAATTTTATTATCCATTTTTATGGATAAAATTATAACGAAAATAAAGAAACATAAAAAGGCATGAACTACTTTCATACCTTTCATTTCTAATTAGTAATATTATTTTCGCAAAATTTTTTCATTAATTATCCAATATAATTATCTTATCCAATCTTGTATTCCATGATAAGTAGATTCAGCCACATTTCTCATTCTTCTTCCTGCTCTTTTCATTGTCCTTTGAGTTCTTCTATCATAGTATGGCATAACAGCCATTTCAACAGCTACTCCTATTAGTATTCCTGCCATCATACCTTTTGAAAATCTTTCCATAATCAACACCTCTTTAACATAATTTATTTTATACAAGTAGATTATGTAATAAGCAAAAAGTTATCCAAGTTAATTTTTTCTATATATGCTATAGATACCCAAAGTTGTACTATACTTACGGGGTAGCTTACCGAAATATTACTATTAATTATATTTGTGAGAATTATTTAATAAGTGTAAAATAAAATTCTCCTTCTCATCACTCGATAATTTTGAGATCATTGCTTTGCATTCATTTGCATTACTTTTATATAAATTTATAATCTGTTCAAATTTATTTTGATTAACAAGTTCATTAATTTCTTCATTTTTGCTTATTTCAGAAGTAATATTTTTTATAATTATATTTTCCTCTGAGTTAGGCGCTAAACTTAATATCTCTGCTTTCACTTCATTATTAGAAACTTCTACACTATTTTTCTTCAACCATTTTTCAACAGTTTTATCAGAAGTTATCCCGAGGCATTCTTTACATTTTTCGTCAACAAGTTCATTAAATAAGTCTCCCGTATGACTATCTACTTTAACAAATATAATTTCAATTCCAGACTTCATGAGTTCTTGCATCTTTTTGTAATATTCCATTGATGATTCTTCTTTTCGCTCCCAAGCACCTGTTGCATGATGAGCGATACCTTCATAATCGTGAAATAATACTACTTTTACATGTTTCTGCTTTAATGCATACTCAACAGCTCTAATAGCGCCCTTCAGTTCCCCTGCAATTTGTCGAATATTCTTTTCAGATGCATCTTTTTCTGCTCCGCTTTCAATATATTCCACAACATTATTATTTACACATACTACTCCATAAGAATATCTTCCATCAGAGGAATTGTAGCTACCATCAACATAAGCATGAAGACAATCTTTAGGATAATTATCATCGCTCTTTTTTAGCATTCTATTTCCTTCATTTAGATATGCTTTGGCCTCATCTATACTTTCAAAACTTTTGTACTTAGCACCCTTTACCCCTTTGACATACGCTAAGCATTCAGCCCAAGTATTAACGATAGTATTTTCTATCTTTTTATTATTCTTTAAATCAAATCCATATTGTATCGCATAAATTTTTCTTGCCATTACTTTTATCCCTTCTTTTTAATTTCCATTCTATTATAATACATCTAATATAATAGTTACTTTTATAGCATAGAGAGATCTTCGATTACTTCATATAATCTCTCTACATTTTTGGCTCCTGTAAAATTAATTAAATATTCGAATCCATTTTTTAATACTAAAAGTAAGTCATTTTTCCCCTGCCAATTTTCTACTATTACTGACAATGGAACATCGTTAAGAATCTTATTCACTGCAAAAAATGCAACCCCAACATCATCAATAACTCCAATAAATGGTATACTATTTGGTATAATATTAGCAGGCATTGTTATATATGTTATTGCTGCTGCCATCAATATCTTAGTTTTTATAGGTACTCTTTTATCCTTAAGTAATCTATATATAAGCGAAACTATATCTGGAAGTATAAAAATATATTCCTTATACTTTTGTGCTCTTTCTGGGAGCTTATCTTCTAACACTTTTCTTCCTCTAGAATAATTATCTTCTATTTTATTTATTATTTCAAAATCAACTATTTCATCTTTTTCTTCCGTTGCTTTTTCTTCCTCAATGTTTTTTATTAAGTTACCAGCTATTGAAATTTTAACCTCACTAGCTTCAACCAATACTTCAGACTTCTTCATATAAATCTCATCAATATTAAATTCTACAAAAGGTACATCTTTGAGCAAAGTATTTACATTTACTGTAATTCTATCTCTATCACTACATATTCCATATTTATTAAATGCCTTACTTAGTTGCTTTAGCGTGAAACTTCTTAATATTCTAAGCATGCCCAAATTTAAAATTTTCATTTTAATTATTCTGGCAGTAATTTTATTATTTTCACATCCAATCAATTGAGCCTTAACAAAAAAGTCCACATTAATTCCTTTTCTAAAACTACCTTCTATAATTATACCTTCATCTATAGCTACATTTTTAATATTTAAACCTTCAATTTTAACAAATTCATTTATAATGCTTAATAAATCGCTCCCTAATAACTTAACATTAACCCCTGATATGTTCATATATCATTCCCCTTTAAATAAATATTTATATAAGACACCTGAAAGAAAACAACAAATCTAAAATACCACGATTCTTTCACCATTCAAAAAATTTAAATATATCTAAATCTTCTTCCTAAATATACTTAAAAGTATACATTATTCCAATAAATTATAAAAGATGTGCACTATATATATATTAGCTACACAAAAAAGAGAATACATATCTCTATGTATTCTCTGCTTCTTCTATTTACAACCTATATATTTTATAATCTTCAAGCTATTTATTATAGATATCCAACATTATAATTGGACTTATTATATAAATATACTTACATATTTACTAAATCTTCATTTGGATATCTTAACTAGAAATAATAAATATTTTTGTGCAGAAAACATTTGAAAATGAGCTGTTAAGGGTTCTTAGTTGTAGGTTGTCTCACTTTAGCTTGTCACGCTGAAAGCGGGAGCATGCTAAAGTGAGTACAACCTGCAACTTAGAGCCTTCAGCGATATTTTCATAGTTTTTCGTAACAAAAATATTTACTATTTCGGTAAGTTACCACATAAGTCTAGTTTAAATATTGTACATCTATAAAAATATAATATTAGAATACTGGAATTACTGATCCATTATATTCTTTTTCTATAAATGCTTTTACTTCTGGTGAAGTCATTGCTTTTACTAAATCTTTAATTTTTTGTTGATCTTCGTTACCTTTTTTTACAACAACGATATTTGCATAAGGTTTAGCAGCTTCTGAATCTTTATCTTCAATAATTATAGCATCTTTTGCTGGATTAAATTTAGCTTCAATTGCATAATTTCCGTTTATTACAGCTGCATCAACATCATCAATTGCTCTTGGAACTGCTGCTGCTTCTAATTCAGTGAAATTTAATTTTTTAGGATTTTCAGTAATATCTTTTTGTGTAATTAATTCACCATCTTTAACTTTTATTAAGCCTTTTCCTGCTAATAATTTTAATGCTCTTGCTTCATTTGATGGGTCATTAGGAACTGCAATAGTAGCACCGTTTTTGATTTCATCTAAACTCTTAACCTTTTTAGAATATAATCCCATTGGTTCTAAATGAATAGCACCTACTGAAACCAAGTGGTATCCTTTTGACGAATTTTGCTCATTTAAATATGGAGTATGTTGGAAAAAGTTAGCATCTAATGAACCTTCTTCTACAGCAGTATTAGGTTGATTATAATCATTAAATTCTGTTATTTCTACTTTATATCCTTCTTTTTCAAGTAATGGCTTAGCCACATTTACTATTTCTTCATGTGGTTTTGGTGTTACCCCTATTTTTATTACCTTATCTTCTTTTGATCCCGCATTTCCTGTATTGGATGCATTTCCGCATCCTACTAGTCCAAATGTAAGAACTCCTGCTAAAACTATTGATAAAATTGATTTCTTTTTCATGTTTATTCCCCCTATTTTGATAACTTATTATAAAAATAATTTCCTAAAACTTGTAGGCCTTGTACTACTATAATTAAAACTAAGCATGTCACTACCATAAAGTCTGTTTGGAATCTTTGGTACCCATAGCTTATAGCTACTTGGCCAAGACCTCCTCCTCCAATTGTTCCTGCCATAGCAGAATATCCTACTATACTTATTATTGTAAGAGTAATTCCTGACGCTATTGAAGGAATGGCTTCTTTAAGCATAACCTTAAATATAATCTGAGTATTTGATGCCCCAAAAGATTTTGCTGCTTCAATTATCCCTTTATCAACTTCTCTTAATGCTGACTCTATAATTCTTGCTACAAATGGCGCAGCTCCAATTGTTAATGGAACTATAGCTGCTTCTGTACCAATGGATTTACCAGCAATAAATCTAGTTAACGGTATAATTGCCACCATTAATATAATAACCGGAAAACTTCTTAATATATTAATAATTAAATCCAAAACAGTATATACTACTTTATTGGGCTTTAACCCATCTTTTGCAGTAACCGTTAATATTATTGCAGGTATAAATCCTAAAATAAGTGAACCGATAGTTGAAGCAAAAACCATTTCCAATGTTTCTACTAAAGCTTTTATTATTATCTCATTCATTATTCAATCACCTCCAATAAAATATTTTTGCTTTGAAGGTATCCTATAACCTTATTCTTGTCTTCTTCCCTAATATTTATTACGAGCCCACCTAATACTTCACTTCTAAATTTCTCAAGCTTTCCCCAAACTATCGAAAAGTCTATTTCTAGCTCTCTTGCCATTTTTGTTATAAGAGAATTTTCTGAAGAATCACTCGGGAAAAATAGTTTGATGTTAACTCCCTCTTCAGGCAATAATTCATCATCTTCTTCACCTAAGAATTTCTTCAAAGATTTTCCTGGCTTTAAGAACAAGTCTTCAGCTTTTCCTTCAGCTTTTATTTTTCCTCCATCGATTAACGCAACTCTCTCACATACTTCTTTTATTACCTCCATTTGATGGGTAACCATAACTATAGTTATTCCTAACTCCTTATTGATTTTAGAAAGTAGTGATAAAATATCTTTTGTTATTTTAGGATCTAATGCTGAAGTTGCTTCATCACATAATAATATTTTGGGATCCAAAGCTAATGCTCTTGCTATTGCTACTCTTTGCTTTTGTCCACCACTTAGTTCTGATGGTTTACTTAGTCTTTTATCTTTTAATCCAACTAAATCTAATAATCTTAATACCTTGTCTTTAATTTCATTTTTACTATATCCCCACACTTCAAGTGGAAGTGCTACATTATCAAAAACATTCTTTCTTTGCATAAGATTGAAGTTTTGAAAAATCATTCCCAAATCTTTTCTAAACTCTCTAAGGCTAGTACCATCTAATGAGGACACTTCTTTACCCATTACTTTCACAGATCCTCCATCATATGATTCAAGACCATTAATACATCTAAGTAATGTCGATTTTCCTGCACCACTGTGTCCAATTATCCCATATATTTCGCCTTCTTTAATACTTATTGATACATCTTTTATAACCTGTGTTTCCCCAAAATTTTTCACTACATTTTTAATTTCTATCAAAACACATTTCCTCCCTTGATTTTGTTTTGCTAGTTTCCGGATAACTAAGGTACTCTAATTAAATAACTAGTTAATACCTCAAAACAAAAGCGCCAGAGAATAAATCTCCAGCGCATAAAACACCATTCAAATTTACTCTCTCATCTATCAGCTAAATGCTGCTGGAATTAGCACCATATAAATATTGGTGAATATCAATATTTAGGTTGCCGGGCTTCGCAGGGCCAGTCCCTCCGCCACTCTTGATAAGACATTAGATTATTTAATTTAGTTACTGATCTGATTATATTAACATTCTTTTCATTTGTCAATCTCTAAATAATAACCATAGCACCCATTTAATCCAAAGTATTATACTCGGATTACTATTATTATATATATTTGATGGTTATATTGCAAGAACTTTTTAATTTTTATATATAAATTTTAAAAAACATTCTCCACCGCTATTTAAGCTGCTTTCTTTTGATTAATACTATCTGTTATGACACCCCAATTATTTGAACATTCAGGTGAAATTTGTCCATGTTCCTTAATATAATTAGTCATTAAACTTCTAACTTGTCCATCATCTCCTAGAGCTTTACCCGAATCATAAGTTACAATGCTTGGATCAGTATTACTTAATCCTGCGGCCTTCATAAAACCACCACCGCCATTGAATCTATAATTATTAATAGCTACAGTAAATACATCACTATCTTTTACAGGTATTCCATTTACTTTTAAATTCTTTATTCTATCTCCAGAAATTACTCTTCCAGTTGTTTTATCTATTGTGCATGCTGGAGCTGTTAAATCTATATCATATGTTGCACCATATAATTGATCTAAATTATAATCTGGTATATTTAATACTGAATCTTTAACTGCAGCTTTATTACTACTATCTATTTGAGCATAGTATCTAACTGAATATTCCATCCAATCTTTAAGCTGTTTACCATTCATCTTTACACCATATAAGAAATTTTCAAAGGTATAAACTGACATCATATCCTTAATAGTTATATCTCCCTTTGGTATAAAAGCTGATGAACTTAAAGGAGCAGCAATAGACAATTGAGTTCCTGCAGATTCTTTTTGAACTTTGTTAATTAGCTCCATAATTGCTGTAGGCTGAGTTGTTTGTCCATTTCCAGTAAATTCTCCACTTGAAGTTCCGATTTTTGTGTCTACATACTTTAAAGTGACATCTTGGTATGGCTTAATTAAACTTACTATTTCTGGATCTTCTGCTATACTCTTATCTATTGTAATATTCTTCGTAGATATTCCAGAAAGTTTACCATTTGAATCAATGTTCATATCAAATTCTGCTATACCTGTTGCACCTTTTGCTGATTCAACTATTGGTACAACTTTCCCTTCTGGATTTTTTTTAGTTAAATCATTAACTTTTAAGTGAGTATGCCCTGCAACAATTGCATCTATACCACTTACTTGAGTTGCAATTGCATTAACTTGATTTTCAGGTAGAACATCTGCTTCTGATTCTTGTCCGCTATGAGCTGAAACTATAACAATATCTGCCCCTTTATCTTTCACTTCTTTAACCCACTTTTTTGCCTCATCTACAAGATCATTAAATTTTAATCCATCATAATGCTTTTTATCTTCCCAGCTTGGCACACACTTATTTTCCAATCCTATTACCGCTACTTTTACTTCTTTACCATTTATATTAAAGCTTTTTATTATATATGGCTGTACAAAATTAGTATTATCATCATTGTAGACATTAGCTGCAAGTACTGGTATTCCTTCAGTTTTATAATCTTTAATAATCCTATTTAGTACATCTAATCCGTAATTAAATTCATGGTTTCCTAAAGTCCATGAATCATATTTCATAGCACCCATTACTTTTGCCATAGGATATTCTACGCTTTTGTCCATAACATCATAATAGTAGGATAAAGGAGTACCTTGGATGGTATCTCCATTATCAATTAACATAACATTTTTATTATTTTGCCTTATACTTTTTACATATGATGAAACCCTTGCTAACCCCTGACCTTTTTCTGTAGCTTTCCCCATGGCATAATCATAATCTAAGACAGTACCATGGACATCAGTTGTTGCCAATAATGTTATAGAGCTCGAAGAATTAGCTGTACTTGAAACATTACTTGAACTTGATGTTGATGAATTTATTATTCTTTCATTTACTTTGTTAGTAATCGTGTTTGTGCCATTTTTATATTTATTCGTCTTGCACCAATCTATAAGCGCATCTCTTACTAAAATATGAGTATCATTTGCCACATCCAATCCCCCATACTTTTTAAATGCAGTGAAAGAATCTCCTCCTTGAGCTACAAAGTCTGGGACTGCTACAGATAATTTTTCGGTATCATTAATAGCTGATCCGTTTTCTTTTGTAATATTCTTAATTCTTTGTCCTGATGGAAGCGTTGAATCATAGGTAAACTTAATTCCTGATACCTGCATTCCTTTACTATTATCAGCAACGCCTTGTTCTAAAGCTTCTTTTAACTCTGCTTTTGTCATATTTAACTTGTAAATTGTATTATCAAAAGGCATAAACTGCCATATAGTACCTACTGTAATATTACCTTGTGGTATATCTATTCTTAATCCCCCATTATTTTGAATACCAACATCAGCATTAACTGCTCCTCTAGTAACATCTGAAGCCCAGTTTCCTAAAATTGATGATCCATAAGGAGAAACATTTAATTTTCTTGTAAGCTCATTTTCACTGTTATATCCAATAATCTCATCAGTTGTTGATTTTATTTCATCATTGGCCTTATTTACTATATCATCAATATTTTTATCTGTTTCAGGTTTTACAGCTTTATATCCATTTTCATTATCCAACGCAATATAATTTGATTCAATTGTTGGAGCATCAAACTTCACTTTTTTATCTGAGGTAATATTAAACTTAGCATCTATAAATCCTTTACCAGCTGAATTTCCAATATAAACAGGGATATTTGTATTTTTAGCTATAGCTGAAGTTTTAGTATGACTATGCCCTCCAAATACTGCATCTACATTTTGGAGCTTATTTGCAATATCAAATATTGGCCCAGTAGCATTATCACCGTTATCCCCTTCATGTATTAAAGCTAATATTATATCTGCTGATTTATTTTGTTTTAATTCTTTTGCAATAGAATTAACTTCACTAGCAACATCTTTAAATTCATAATCTTTTACATATTTAGGCGATACAATTGTTGATGTCTCAGTTGTAATTCCGCCTATAATCGCAATCTTTATTCCGCCCTTTGTTATTATTTTATAAGGATCAAATACCCTTTTGCCTGTTGTTTTATTGTAAAGATTGCTGCATACTATAGAATATGCTGCACCTTTCATAGTTTCATTTGTAAGAGTATCTAGCCCCCAATCAAATTCATGATTTCCAAGGGTTGTTACTTCCATTCCAATCTTAGACATGACTTCTTGGACTGGAATCCCTTTCATAATATTTGAAATTGCAGAGCCTTGATATAAATCTCCTCCTCCTAAAATTAGCGTTCTATCAGGATTAGAACTTTTTATTTTATTTATTCTATCTGATAAAACTCCAGCTACTGGTTTTCCTGATGCATCATTTAAAGCTCCATGAAAATCAGTTATTTCAATGATATCAAAAGTTTTATCACTTTCCGCAGCATAACCTGTTGCTGAAATTGTAGTAAATAAAGTTATGGTGAAAAATAGACTAGTTAAAATCGATATAACTTTATGAACTTTAAATATTTTCCTCATAATAAATTTCCCCCTAATTAATAATTCATTTTTACATATATTTACTTATAATAAATTATATACCATACAATAATGTAATTCTATAGCTTTCCCATTTATGATTTTTAAATTATTGTTAAGAGTTTATTAAACAGTATAATAATTAATTCATTCAAACAAAAAACTACCAAAAATATTATTCATACTTTTTGGTAGCTTAATTTCATGTGCCTTATTAAAATTTGTTTCTTTCTTTTATTGCCCTATCCATATCTCTCTTATGAGCTCTTTCTAACATAGAATCTCTCTTATCATAATTTTTCTTACCTCTACATACTCCAAGTGCAACTTTAACTTTACCCTCTTTTAAATACAAAGATAAAGGTACTAAGGTATATCCATCCTGAGATACTAATCCATCAAGTCTTCTTATTTCATCTCTATGAAGTAATAATTTTCGTTCTCTTAATGGATCCACATTAAAAATATTTCCCTGTTCATATGGAGAAATGTGCATATTTTTTATGAATATCTCACCGTTATATATATCAGCATAGCAATCTTTAAGATTAACTCTTCCATTTCTTATTGATTTAACTTCTGTTCCTACTAAAACTAATCCTGCTTCCATTGCTTCTTCTACAAAATAGTCATGCCTTGCTTTTCTATTTTCAGCCAATGAATTTTCATTTCTTTTTCTTGCCATTTAATCACCCTTATTCCGTTAACAGTTAACAGTTTATATTATAAAATTATATTATATATATCTTTTCAAATCAATAAGTTAAGATGAACAGATTAGGCACATGAAAAAAAATAATAGACCAAAGATGCGATGCATATTTCGTGTCAGACAAGGAAGTAAATTCTGCTCATAGCGGGCCTATTAGCTGAATTTGCTGACGCAGTATGACGCGAAACAGGCAAGCATACTGGTCTATTATTTTTTTGATTGTGCCTTATATTATACTAATTCAAGGACTTGATCTTTGGATTCTTCTGCTGCTTCCTCCCTTTTAGGCTCTTGTGTAATTTTAAAGAATACTTCTCTATTTGTTATATCTACATGAATACATTCTACTTTTACTTTATCGCCAAGCTTATAAAACTTCTTTGTTCTTTCACCAACAAGACTTAGGTGAGCTTCATCAAATATATAATAATCATCATCTAAGTCAGTAATATGAACTAAACCTTCGATTGTATTTGGAAGTTCAACAAATACTCCAAAAGAAGTAACTGAAGATATGATTCCCTCAAATTCTTCACCAATTCTGTCTTGCATATACTCAGCTTTTTTAAGATCATCAACTTCTCTTTCTGCATCTTGTGCTTTTCGTTCCATTTCTGAAGATTGTTTTGCTGCATATCCAACAATATTTTTTAATTTATTTATTCTCTTCTCATCCATTTCTCCATGCAAGTGCTCTTTGATAATTCTATGAATTTGTAAATCAGGATACCTTCTTATTGGAGAAGTAAAATGGCAATAATACTGTGCTGCAAGACCAAAGTGTCCACTACATTCTGGCGCATATCTTGCCTGCATCATAGAACGCAATAATAAAGTACTTACAACAGTTTCTTCATTTTTTCCTTTAACCTTTTCTAAAATATCCTGCAGAGTTTTTGGATGGATGTCTTCTGTCCATTGAATAGCATATCCTAGATTATAAATAAACTCTTTAAATTTAGCTAACTTTTCTTCGTCCGGATTCTCATGTATTCTATATACAAATGGTAAATGAGTGCCAAACATATGCTCAGCCACTGTTTCATTAGCTGCTAACATAAATTCTTCTATTACTCTATTAGCTATTTCACGATCATAAGGTTTGATTTCAATTGGTTTTCCGAGTTCATTTAATATTATTTTAGCTTCTGCTATTTCAAAATCAATAGCTCCTCGTTTTGTTCTTTTTTCTCTAAGAATATTGCAAAGATCTTCCATCATTTTAAAATCTTCATAAAGATAGTCGTATTTCTTGATTAATTCTTCATCGTGATCTTTTAAGATTTTTGTAACATCTGTATATGTCATTCTTTCATTAGTTTTTATTATTGATTCTACTATCTCATGATTTACAACTTTGCCTTTTCGATCTATTTCCATAAAACATGTTAATGTTAATCTATCAACTTTTGGATTTAATGAACATATACCATTGGATAATTTTCTAGGAAGCATTGGTATAACTCTATCAATTAGATAAACCGATGTAGCCCTTTTTAGTGCTTCTTTGTCTAAAGGATTGCTTTCTTTAACATAGTGAGTTACATCTGCAATATGAACTCCTAATTTATAATTTCCATTACTTAATTTCTCAATAGACACAGCATCATCTAAATCCTTAGCATCTTCTCCATCTATTGTAACCATCCTTAAGTCTCTTAAATCTCTCCTTCCTTTATACTCTCTTTCATCAATTTCATCAGGTACTCCTTCAGCGTAACTTAATACTTTTTCACTAAACTCTTCTGGAAGTCCAAGTTTTTTGATAATCATTAGAATATCTATTCCTCTATCGCCTTTTCTTCCTAAAATTTCTGTTACAACACCTTCTGCCTTTCTATTTGCTTCAGGCCATTTAGTTATTTTAACTGTAACAACATCTCCATCTTTCGCACCGTTTCTATCCTTTTTAGAAATGAAAACATCTTTAGATATTCTAGGGTCTTCCGAAACTACAAATCCAAAGTTTTGTGAGTCTTCATATACACCTACTATCTTTGTTGTATTCCTTTCGATAATTTCAACTACTTCGCCTTCTCTTTTTTTAGTACTTGAATCTTCCCTAGTTACTTTTACTGATATCTTATCTCCATTCATAGCTCCATGAATACAGTTGCTTGGGATAAATACGTCCTTTTGCCCTTCTTCATCTGGAATAAGAAAACCAAAACCCTTTGCATGGGCTTGAAGTGTACCAGTAATTAATCCTTCTTGATTATTTCCCTGCACTATCATATATTTATTTTTCTTATTTCTCATAATAAAGCCTTCATTCTCCATCATTTTTAATGTCTTTTTAAAGGCACTATATTCATTTCTCTTTATATCAAACACGGCAACTAATTCTTCTATATCCATTGGTCTGTATGCAGGTTCTTTCATAAAACTTGCTAACATCTGTTTAATACCCATAGTAATTACCTCCATTATACAACTTACTATATATTATTACTCTATATCTATATACTACCACAATAATATTCTACATTATAGATTTTATCTTATATTAATATTAGTATTGACACATAATTGATAATTTATTTACATAATAATAAAAGCTGCTTAAACAATAAGCAGCCAAAATTAATTATTTAATTAAATTTAAGACAATTGTATTTATTGCAAAAAGTGCCATAAATAAAACTGTTAATCTTACAAGAACTACTTCTTTAGTTCTAGACTTGTTTTTTGAAAAGAATGTATCTTTTGCACCACCTTGTATTAATCCACTTAGGGCATCTGCTTTACTTGGTTGCATGTAAATAGCTATAACAGTACATATTCCTAAGAATACTTCAAAACCCAATAATATATTTTGCATAGGTAACACCTCCATTACTAATCAATGACATCTATCTTTAATGATAACATATTAATTAACTTATTACAACTTTATGTAACTGAAAAATAATAAAATAGTCAATAACATCAAATCTTTCACTTGATGTTATTGACTATCTTTTTGAATTTATTTTATTAAATAATTATTTATTTAGATTGTTTGATATTGAAAAATGCTTTTTTACCCCTGTATTCAGCAACGTCATCTAATTCTTCTTCAATTCTTAAAAGTTGATTATATTTCGCAACTCTTTCAGATCTAGCTGGTGCCCCAGTTTTTATTTGACCTGCATTTACAGCTACTACTAAGTCGGCTATTGTAGTATCTTCTGTCTCCCCTGATCTATGAGAAACAACTGCTGTATATCCAGCTCTATTAGCCATTTCTATTGCATTTAGAGTTTCAGTTAATGTTCCTATTTGATTTAATTTAATTAGAATTGAATTAGCTACTCCAAGGTTTATTCCTTTTTCAAGTCTTTCAGTGTTAGTAACAAATAGGTCATCACCAACTAATTGTATTCTCTTTCCTAATCTTTCAGTTATAAGCTTCCAACCGTCCCAATCTTCTTCGGCCATACCATCTTCAATTGAAATAATTGGATATTTGTTAACCCAATCTTCAAAGAAATCAACCATTTCTGCTGATGTTAATGTTCTTCCTTCATGTTCTAACACATACTTACCGTCTTTATAATATTCTGATGAAGCAGCGTCAATTGCAATAAATATTTCTTCACCTGCTTTGTATCCTGCTTTATCTATTGCTTCAATTATAACATCAAGAGCTTCTGCATTTGATTTTAAGTTTGGAGCAAATCCACCTTCATCGCCAATACCTGTTGCATAACCTTTATCATTTAAAATTTTCTTTAGTGTATGATATACTTCAGCACACATTCTTAATGCTTCACTAAAGGTAGGAGCTCCAGCTGGCATAATCATGAACTCTTGTAAGTCTACTGAATTATCTGCATGTGAACCACCATTTAATATATTCATCATAGGCACTGGTAAAACTTTTGCATTTACTCCTCCTATATATCTATATAAAGGCATATCTAACGCATTTGCAGCTGCATTTGCTACTGCTAGTGATACACCTAAAATAGCATTTGCACCTAATTTGCTCTTATTATTTGTTCCATCTAATTCAATAAGCATTTTATCAATATATATTTGTTCAAATACATTACAACCAATTAATTCTTCTGCAATAGTTTCATTAACATTTTTTACAGCATTTAGGACACCCTTTCCTGAAAATTTGCTTTTATCTCCATCTCTTAGCTCTACAGCTTCATACATACCTGTTGATGCTCCTGATGGTACTGCAGCTCTTCCTATTGTTCCATCTTCTAAATATATTTCTACCTCTACAGTTGGAAAACATCTTGAATCTATAATTTGTCTTGCAACTACGTCTACAATTTCTAAATAATCTTTCATTATATCTTACCTCCTCATATTTTAAAATTATACTGAGAATTATTATCAATATAATTATAATACATAATTTACTAATTTAAAAGCATTTTTTTATCTTACCACAATATTATTAGTAAATTTTTTTATGAATATTCATATTATTTTTCTAATTACGGACTTATTATATTTTATGCTGATTAAACTACGATTAGAAATTTGTTATAAGTTATTAGTTGAATCCACTTTAAATAGTATTATTGATTTTACTTCCAGATAATGTAATAATATTCTTTAGAAATAAATTACATTTTTTAATAAGGGAGGCTTATATAATGTCAAAAAAAATTATACCTTTACTGATGGTATTAGGGGTAACTATTCAAACATTCGTTTCTAATGTAGCTGCTTATGCAGACAATCGTGATTACTATATAAATGATAATTCTAAATTTTTAGGACAAACTATACCTTCAACTGGTAAGGAACACGGTTGGTATAAATTTCCTGATGGAGGATGGGGGTACTATATTGATTATGGTAAATTAGTAAAAAATGTTTGGATAAATGAAGCTGATGGTGATTATGGAATTGGCGGCGACGGAAAAATGGTCAAAGGCTGGTTTAAAAATTCTATAGATAATAAATGGTATTATTTTCAATCAGATGGTAAAGCAAATAAAGGCTGGTTACAAAGCGATGGTTTGTGGTATTACATGGATAATGCAGGAGCTATGTTAACTGGCTGGCAGCAAATTAATCAGAGATGGTATTACTTCAATCCAAAAACTGGAGTAATGGCTGTTAACATTAAAGTTGATGGCTATTACCTATCTGGGGATGGTTCTCTGCAATAATCATCATTTACAAATGGCTCTTCTTTATTTATATAATTTTAAATTAGAAGAGCCATCTATTAATGAAGATTATTAATATTTACTACATTAGAATATATTATTAATCAGAAATATCATAATTTATAACTTAAGCCTTACTTTATTATTCAAATAATGAAAAACGCCCGGATTCACAATACCTTTTAAACTTTAATTCCCATGTTACTGCCGTCTTAGGATCTATTTTCTTTATTCCTTCAAAAAATTCTTCTAATACGTCTATTTTATTTAATCCTTTCATTAAATGCCTTGGATAGTCAACTTTTCTGCTATATGCTTTTTTAGGATCTATTATCATTAACTTTTCATTACGCGATACATAGATATCCTTACACCTAATATCTAATTTTTTAAATTTAAGTTTTTTTAGTTCCTGAAGTAATTCATATATATTTTTTATTAGTTTATCACTTAATCCACTTTGTTTTATATGTTTATCAAGTCTTTTACCTTCTACCAAATCTCTAACTACATAAAACTTGCCTCTCTTGTATAGCTTAGGAAAATATTGGGAGCCATTAGTTCTAGCAAGAATACTTCCTTCATCAATACAAACCTTTTTCTTTAAAAAAATTTTAATAGCTTTCTTATTTGGCAGTTCATATACTATACCATTATGCCCTTGACCTAAATAATTAGCTTCTCTGAATAATTTTTCTGTAGTTTCATCAAAGTCAGCAGAATATGCAAAGCTTTTTTTCATAATATCAATCCTAAATCTTTTTTATTAATATATTAATTTAAGATTTATTTTATGCAATTTTCTTCAAATAATACTCTATATCTCTATATAAGCCTAAATTCTAAAAAATTTTATTTTAGTTAATTTGTCTTAAAGTAGAAGATAATAATATACTTTTAAAAATATTATGTTGTAAATCTTAATTATCTGTAAATATAGTAAAAAAACCGCCTAAAGCAATTTATAAAATTGTTTTAAGCAGTTTTTATGTTAATGAGATAAATTATTCATTCACTATTAAGTTTTCGCCAGTCATCTCAGCAGGAATTTCAAGTCCTAGTTGAGCTAACATTGTTGGTGCAATATCTGCAAGCTTTCCATCGTTTAATTTCTTGCCTGCTGTATCATTTGCTACCCAAATAAATGGTACTGGATGAGTAGTGTGGGCAGTAAATGGGTTTCCTGTAGAGAAATCTATCATAGTTTCAGCGTTACCATGGTCCGCAGTAATGAATACACAACCATCTTTTTCTAAAACCTTATCTACAATATTTCCTACACATTCATCAACTGCTTCAATTGCTTTTACAGCAGCTTCAACAATTCCTGTATGACCTACCATATCTGGATTAGCAAAGTTTAAGATTATCATATCATATTTATTGCTGTCTAATCTGCTCAATAACTCTTCTGTTACTTCGTAAGCACTCATTTCAGGTTTTAAGTCATAAGTTGCAACTTTTGGTGAAGGAATTACTTTTCTATCTTCATTTGGATTTTCTTTTTCTACTCCTCCATTAAAGAAGAAAGTAACATGAGCATATTTTTCAGTTTCAGCAATTCTTAATTGATTTAATCCTTTATTGCTTACATATTCTCCAAGAGTATTATTTAAAGTTTGAGGACTATATGCAACATTTACTCCCTCTAATGTTTTATCATATTGAGTCATAGTTACAAATGTAAGATCTAATGTTTCTCTTTTAAATCCATCAAATACTTTATCGTTAATAGCTCTTGTTATTTCTCTTGCTCTATCTGGTCTAAAGTTAAAGAATATAACTGAATCCCCATTTTTTATATTTGTAATTGGATTACCATTTTCAGTCACTACTGTAGGTAATACAAATTCATCAGTTTTATTATCGTGGTATGATTTTTCTATAGCTTCTACTGCACTACTTGCAGTTTCACCTTTTCCTAAAACTAATGCATTATAAGCAAGTTCTACTCTTTCCCATCTATTATCTCTATCCATAGCATAGTATCTACCACTTACAGTAGCAATTTTTCCTACGCCTATTTCAGCTAACATTTTTTCAGTTTTTTCTATAAATTCTTTTCCTGATGAAGGTGGTACATCTCTTCCATCCATAAATGCATGAATATAAACATTTTGAACACCTTCTTTTTTAGCAAATTCTAAAAGTCCTCTTAAGTGCTCGATATGTGAATGAACTCCCCCATCTGATAATAATCCCATTAAGTGTAAAGATGATCCACTCTTTTTAGCATTATCCATAGCTTTTTTAAGGGCTTCATTTTCAAAAAAGTCTCCATCAGAAATTGCTTTAGTAATTCTTGTTAATTCTTGGTATACAATTCTACCAGAACCAATATTCAAGTGACCAACCTCTGAGTTCCCCATTTGACCTTCTGGTAATCCTACAGCTAAACCACTTGCTTGTAACTCTGAAGTAGGGTATTTTTCAAATAATTTATCTAAATTAGTTTTTTTTGCTAGACTTACAGCATTTCCTTCTGATTTTGGTGCAATTCCAAAACCATCTAATATCATTAACATAACAGGTTTTTTTGACATCGTCCTATCCCTCCATTTACTTTTGTTAAAAATCATAATATTTATTCTAATTATTCTAGTATTAAATCATTTTTAATATATACGATTTTAATAGAATTCTCTATATTAAATATTATCATTTAATGTAATTTACATACTATTAATCATATAAATTATATTATTTTTTTATACTTATTGCAACTTATAAAGTCTTGAAGCTACTTTATTACAAAAAGACTATAAACATAGTGTTTATAGTCTCCTTTGCTATAATTAATCTTATTAATAGTTAACTATTGCAGCAAAATCTGCTGGAACTAAACTAGCTCCACCAACTAAAGCTCCATCTATATCTGACATTTCCATTTGAGCTTTTATTGTGTTTGGTTTAACTGATCCGCCATATTGAATTCTAGTCTTTTCAGCAGATTCTGATCCGTACATTTCAGCAACCATAGCTCTTATTGCTTTAATTGTATCATTTGCTTGTTCATCTGTAGCTGTTTTACCTGTTCCAATTGCCCAGATTGGTTCGTAAGCAATAACAAGTTTCTCTACTTGCTCATTAGTTAATCCAGCTATATCAGCCTTTATTTGTGCTTCTATAACTATATTAGTAGTTCCATTTTCTCTTTGTTCTAATGATTCTCCACAGCAAAGGATTGGAGTAATATTATGCTCAAAAGCTTTTTTAACTTTTTTATTTAATGCTTCATCAGTTTCATTGAAGTATTCTCTTCTTTCGCTATGTCCTAAAACAACATATTCAACTCCTAAAGCTTCTAGCATTCCTGGAGAAACTTCTCCTGTAAAAGCTCCACTTTCTTCAAAGTGCATATTTTGTGCTGCAACCTTAATGTTTGACCCAGCTGCTGCTTTCTTTACAGCATCTAAACATACAAAAGTAGGACATACAACTACATCACATGTTGCATCCTTAACTAATGGTTTTAATTCTTCCACCATTTTAACTGCTTCTTCAACAGTTTTATTCATTTTCCAGTTTCCTGCGATAATTGCTTTTCTCATCTTATTCACCTCATAATTTTATTTAAAAATTATTAAACAAAAAATTCTTCTACAAAATATAAGCTTAAGGAAAGTGATCAAGTTCCCTTAAGCTTAGTATATATCTGTTAAAATTCATAAATTTATTCTTAAAAGCTGAATCCTTGGCCTTAGATTCATCAAATCCCGTCGAATTTGTCTCCTAAAAATCAATTTATTCTTTTCTCAGTATATAAGTATTAATTCTTCAAAGAATTTATAATTTAATAAAATTTATAAATTTCTTTTTAAAATATTGCTTACTTAAGGCTAATTATTTTGAAATTAGTCATTTAATGCAGCGATTCCTGGTAATACTTTACCTTCTAAGAATTCTAATGATGCTCCACCACCAGTTGAAATGTGAGTCATCTTATCTCCGAATCCTAAGATATTAACAGCAGCAGCTGAATCTCCACCACCAATTATAGTTGTTGCATCAGCATCAGCCATAGCTTTAGCTACTGCAATTGTTCCTTTATTGTAGTTTTCGAATTCGAATACTCCCATAGGTCCGTTCCAGATAACAGTCTTAGCATCTTTGATAGCTTCAGCATATATAGCTTCTGTCTTTGGTCCAATATCTAATCCCATGTTTCCAGCAGGAATATTTTGATCTTCAGTTACTGTAGCTTCAACATCTTTAAATTCTGCAGCAACTCTGTGATCTACTGGTAATAAGAACTTAACGCCTTTTTCTTCAGCTTTAGCTATCATTTCTTTAGCATAATCAAGTCTATCTTCTTCAACTAAAGAAGTTCCGATTTCATACCCTTGAGCTTTTAAGAATGTATAAGCCATTCCACCACCAATTATGATAGTGTTAACTTTATCTAAAAGATTGTTAATAACAGCAATCTTATCAGAAACTTTTGCACCACCTAATATAGCAACGAAAGGTCTTACTGGATTTTCAACTGCATTCCCTAAGAATTTTAATTCTTTTTGAATTAAGTATCCACATACTGCAGTATCAAGATAATCAGTTACACCAACTGTTGAACAATGAGCTCTGTGTGCTGTACCAAATGCATCATTAACAAATACATCAGCTAATGAAGCTAATTCTTTTGAGAATTCAGGGATGTTCTTAGATTCTTCTTTTCTGCATCTTGTATTTTCTAATAATACAACATCTCCATCTTTCATATCAGCAACAGCTTTTTTAGCGTTTTCACCGACAACTTCTCCATCTCTAGCAAAAACTACTTCTTTTCCAAGCATTTCGCTTAATCTTGTAGCAACTGGTGCTAATGATTTTGAAGCATCTTTTCCTAAATGTGAACAAAGGATAACTTTTGCACCTTTTTCAACTAAATATTTGATAGTTGGAAGAGCTCCTACTAATCTATTTTCATCAGTTATAACTCCATCTTTTAATGGAACGTTAAAGTCACATCTTACTAATACTTTTTTTCCGCTTACTTCAATGTCTTCAATTGTTTTTTTATTGAAATTCATTTATTTTCACCTCTAAAACTTATTTTTATTCCTTATTTAAAATAGTCTGGCTTTATAGCCTTATACTACAAAACCAGACTTATTTACTTTAATAACATAAATTTGCGCTTTTATGCTTTAAATATGGTTTAAATTACTTTAAGTTAGCGAAGTATCCTAAAGTTCTGATTAATTGGTTAGTGTATGACATTTCGTTATCATACCAAGAAGCAACTTTAACTAATTGTTCTCCGTTAACTTCCATAACTTTAGTTTGTGTAGCATCGAATAATGATCCGAAGCTGCTTCCTATAATATCACAAGAAACTATTGGATCTTCAGTATAACCGAAAGATTCAGTTGCAGCTTCTTTCATAGCAGCATTGATTTCATCTGCAGTTACTTTCTTATCTAAAGTACAAACTAATTCAGTTAATGAACCAGTGATTGTTGGAACTCTTTGAGCTCCTCCGTCTAATTTTCCAGCTAATTCTGGGATAACTAAACCGATAGCTTTAGCAGCACCAGTTGAGTTAGGAATGATAGAAGCTGCAGCAGCTCTAGCTCTTCTTAAATCACCATTTCTGTGTGGAGCATCTAAAGTATTTTGATCGTTAGTGTAAGAGTGGATTGTAGTCATGAAACCTTTTGTTAATCCAAATTTATCACTTAATACTTTAGCGAATGGAGCTAAACAGTTAGTAGTACATGAAGCACCTGAAATAACTGTATCATCTGCTTTTAATATATTGTGGTTTACGTTGTAAACTACTGTTGGTAGATCATTTCCAGCTGGAGCTGAAATAACAACTTTCTTAGCACCTGCTTCGATATGAGCTGAAGCTTTTGCTTTTGATGCAAAAAATCCAGTACATTCTAAAACGATGTCTACATTTAATGCTCCCCAAGGTAAGTTTGCTGGGTTAGAATCAGCAGTTACTTTGATTTCCTTTCCGTTTACTACGAAAGCTCCTTCTTTAACTTCGATTTCTCCATCGAATTTTCCTTGAGCTGAATCATATTTGAATAGGTGAGCTAACATTTTAGCATCTGTTAAATCGTTGATTGCAACCACATTAAATTCAGGGTTGTTAATCATTAATCTTAAAGCTAATCTTCCTATTCTTCCAAAACCATTAATTGCTACGTTTACCATTACAATTACCTCCTAATAATGCTTTTCTTTTTTTATAAAAATAAATTTTACAAACAAATTTAATAACCGAATTGATTCTTTAATATATTAATTATACCTTCAGCCGCAGCCTCATCTGTAACTAATACACCGCCAAAATCATTATATTCAGTTGCTATAATAGACTCAACTTTATTCTTCCCACCTGCTACTGCAATATGTGTTTTTATTTTTCTTGCTTCATTAATTTTTATTCCAATTGCGGTAGTTTCTGAGATTATTTTAGAGTCTTTATTGAAATAACATCCAAATGCTTCTCCAACAGCTCCATTATTTATTAAATTATCTATTTCTTGCTGAGGAACACCTCTTTTTCTAGCCATTTGTACAGCGTTACCTATACCATAAATTAGAACATCTGCTTTATGAATAGTATCTATTACAACTTTTACAGCTTCTTCTTTAAGCAAGGTATCTATTATATCCAAGCTTAAATTTTCTGAGATGTGAAGCATTTTATAAGTACCATTTAACTTTTTTGCTAAAGTGGCAGCTAATGTATTTGCCTGGGTTTCAACTTTTTTACCCATTCCGCCTCTTGCTGGTACTACTTGTATATGAGATAAACTTGTTATTTTAGGAAATGCTTCTACAACTTCTTTTAATGTACTTCCCCCTGTTAAAGCTATAATAAAATTATCTTCTAAAACATCTTTAACATAATTAGCACAAGCCTTTCCTAAATCCTTTAAGACTAAAGGATTTTCTTCTACGTCTCCTGGGACTATTATTACTTTTTTTAGGTTAAGAAAAGATTCTATTTTCTTTTCTACTTCTGATAGACCTTTTATTTCATGAATAAAATCGTTTAATTTGTGTATAATTTCCACGCCTTCACTTGTAACTGTCATTCCAGAAGTATTTATCTCAATTAAACCTTGCTCCTTTAAAAAACCTATCTCTGTTCTTACTGTTCTTTCACCAACATTTAGCATATCGGCTAGGACTCTTCTCCCAATAGGTTGATTATGAAAGATTGTTCTGAGTACGTTATACCTTTTCTCTAATGTATTTACAAGCTCAGGAACTATCTTCTTTTGTAATTCTAATATTTCCTGCAACTCAAACACTCCCTTGGTCACTACGTGTCCCATACTATTTCTTTATGTCCCACATTTATTATTATAAAACACCTTTTTAAAATTTTAAAGTCTTTATCGAAACTTTTTTTATAATATTTCAAAAAAAACAAAAAAACACTAACAGAATTAATTATTAGTAAACTTTTTTGTAATACTATACATTATTGCATAATCCAGTTTATATCATAAATTTAATCTAAAAATTTTAACCTTAGCTTCCATAATAATACTAATACCATAAATTATTAATTTCAATTGTCATAATTTGCTCACCCATACATTTTCCATAAAACTGATTAATTCTATTAAATGAAATGGCAATTAAATAATGACAATTGAAATTTAATTATAAAAACTTTATAATCTTTCATTAGAAAATATTTAGCTTAATATATTACTACAATCTTTTTCTCATTGAAGAAGATTTTATTCCTAACTCTTCTCTATACTTAGCAACTGTTCTACGTGAAATATTCATTTTTTTCTCAGCTAACATGGAACTTATTATTTGATCGGAAAGTGGCTTGTTTTTATTCTCTTCATCTATTATCTTTTTTATTTCATTTTTTATTTTTACAGTTGCCATATCATCGTCATTGTTCGAAGATAAGCCACTTGCAAACAAATCTTTTATTTTTATTGTACCAAAACTAGTTAATACATATTTATCTTTAATTGCTCGACTTACAGTTGACTCATGAAGATTAATTATTTCCGCAACTTCTTTTAATGTTAGCGGTTTTATATGTTGTTTACCAAACTTAAAAAAATCCCTTTGTTTATCAACCAGACATTCTAAAACTCTAAACAATGTATTTTTTCTTTGCTCAATGGATTTAATTAAAAATAATGCTTGATTAATTTTATCTTTCACATAAGCATTTGTTTCACTATCCTGATTATTTTGCAAAACATCTCTATAAGTTTTATTAATCATAAGCCTTGGCAAAACATTTTCATTCATTAATATAAAAAATTCACCATCGACATTTTTAATTTCAGCATCCGGTATTATATAGTTAACCTCTTCACCTGTATAAAATCCTCTTGAAGGCTTAGGTTCTAATTTCTTTATTAAATCTCCATATCTTTGAGCTTCTCTTGGTGTAATGTTTAAATCTTTGGCAACTATCTCATACTTATTTTCCGCAACATTTTCTAAATGATTTAAAATTATTTTCTCTATTATGTTATCTAAAATATTTAATTTTAAACTCTGAATAAGCAGGCATTCCTTAATATTTCTGGCTCCTATACCATAGGGTTCCAATGTCTGGACTATTTTCAATGCCTTTTCAACTACTTCCTCTGGTATCTTCAATTCTTCTGAAAGCTCCTCTATTGGAATTTCCAAATATCCTCTGTAATCTAATGACTCAACAATATATCTACATATACTCAGCATAAACTGATCTTCATTTGTCTCTACTAACTGTTCTTGTAAGTAATCCTTTAATGATACTTTTTTTTCAATAAAATTTAATGGCGAAACGTCCTCATTAGAATAATTTATTTCTGATTTATCCCTATAATTCTCGGAGTATAACTCTTCAATTATTTTTTTATGATCATATCTATCTTCTGTACTCATTTCTCCATTCATATGCATATCATCATATGAACTCATTTCTTCATTAACTTCTAAAACTGGATTTTCTGAATACTCATTATCAATATATTCTCTCAGATCATGAAGAGACATTTGTAAAAGTTTTATAGATTGCTGCATACTTTGTGTTAATATCATTCTCTGTTCCTGGGTCATCTTCATGTTATAATCCAAATTCATAATTTTCCTCCTCATAAATTTATGTACTTTATCCTAATTAAACGTATTCATTATGACTGCTTGTGCCTAAGAATAAATCTTTTTTATAGTATACTCCGTCTACTCATAATATTGCAAGTCCACTATACTTCTGCAATAAAGAGTTCCAAGTTTTTCCTTAATATATATGGCATTTTAACACTACTTAAATTCTTCTGTATTATAATTATGTGTTGATTTTTATATTTAATTACTAAATTTAAAAACATGCTTTATAGTATAAGTATACGCATAAAAGCATGTCTTTATTTTATTCTATTTTGTTAAAAATACCAATCCACAGCAACCAGGTCCAGAATGTATACATACTGTTGATCCAACAGGACACTCAAGATAATTAAAATTATTATTTTTCAAATATTCTCTAAGTAATTCCGTCAATTCAGCATTATCTACATCAATTAATAACACCGGCATTTCATCATCTAAATTTGAATTTTCCAAGTCACTAATAATTTTTTTAATTGCTTTTTTATTACCTCTTATTTTATCTTTAACAGACATAATCCCATCTTTTATCTCAAGTATCAACTTAATTCCCAGCATATTACCAACTGTACCAGCAGTTTTAGAAATTCTTCCGCCTCTTACAAGATACTCCAACGAATCAAAATAGACTGATAGCTTTACATTATTTCTACTTCTATTTAATTCCTCCTGCATTTCTAGCAGATTATATCCTTTTTCTCTAAGTTTAGCTGCTTTTAAAACTAGAATTCCAAGTGCTGCTGTAACGTTTAATGAATCTACTACAATAATATCTTCACTTTCTATCATTTCTTTGGCAATAAATGCAGATTGATATGTTCCACTCATAACTGAAGACATATGAATTGATATAATTTTGTATCCTTCATTTAAGTATTTCTTATACGCTTCAATAAATCTATTAGGCGTGACCTGAGCCGTAGTTGGAAGTATATTTTCATTTTTTATTCTTTCAAAAACTTCACTGGTGCTTATTTCAACTCCATCTAGGTAACTGTCTTCGCCAAAATTTATTAATAATGGTAATACTTCAATATTGTACTTCTCATATATCTCTTTACATAAATCAGCAGTACTATCAGTAATGATTTTTATCTTTTCCATATATCTTCATTCCTCTACATTTATTTCATATTAGGAAATCCTATCTGCCTTAAAGCCTCATAAGCAACTATAGCTACTGTATTAGATAAATTTAAACTTCTAGCACTTGACTTTATCATAGGAACTCTAAATCCACTATACCTATGATGAACTTCTTGTGGAACTCCACTTGACTCTCTTCCAAACATTATAAAATCCCCTTCTTTAAAGGAAACTTCATCAAAATGTTTATCTGCATGAGTAGTCGATAAGTATATTGTATTATGCCCATACTTATTCATGAAATCTTCGTAACTCTCATGTATTTCTAACTCTAAATCCTTCCAATAATCTAATCCCGCTCTTCTTACTTGTTTTTCGTTTATTTCAAAGCCTAAAGGTTTTATTAAATGCAATTTACTATTGGTAAGAACGCAAGTTCTCGCAATATTTCCAGTATTTTGCGGTATTTCAGGCTCATATAATACTATATTTAAATTCAAAATTCCACCTTCTCCTATTTTGGTACAAAAAGATTAGTCTACTTTTATTTTAAAATTATACTATATGGTTCATAACAAGTCAAAAATATTCATTTCAAGCTCACCAAACCCATGTTTATGCTTTCCTTGGCACACAAAAGAAAATTACAATTCCAAAATGCCACTGTTATTTTTAGATTGTGCCTTAGCTATTAAGTAAAGCTTATTCATTAGTTTGATATTTTATTCCCTCCAAAAAAATGAAAGCTTATTTTCTTTTTAATAGTGAAATTTATATTAAAAGAAAACTGCTTTCGCTCTATTTTATCGTGCTGGTTGTGCTACTGGTGGAGGTAGTTGAGGCGTTGCAGGCGAAGATTGTGTTGAATGCGATGCATTAACTTCTTGAGTTCCTTTTCTAATTACAACTCCAACACTTGCATATGTATCATTTGATATAAGTTCACGATTTATCTCCACACCCTTCTCATAGGTAACTTGATACGACCTTGCCTTATATCCTGTTACCCCTGTACCATCCTTTTCCTCTTTTCCTACAGGTAAACTGCTATCAGGAACAACTTTAGTTTCAGGTTGTATAGTTTCTATAATTTCACTTACCATATCATAAGTTCTTCCATTTAATGCACTAGGATCTCCATAAATATTGTAACTTAATACCTTTCCCGATGTAATCCCTTGAATATAAATCGGAAAATCATATGTATTTTTAAATTTGTAGTCTATATATCCATATGAGACTGTTGCATCAAGCCCAGGCTGTGCATATCCTACTGCCATGGAATGGTTTGTTCTTTCTAATGATCTCAAATTTGCTTTCATTGCTGCTCTATAAAGAGTTGTGGATACTTGACATATACCTCCGCCAATTCCCGGTTCAACCTTATTTCCTACATAAGTTCCTGCTTCTTGATATCCTCTTTCAACGGTTCTTGGTCCAACAACATCATTGAAGCTAAATACTTCACCTGGCATTACAATCGTTCCATTTACTACTGAAGTCGCTATTTCAATATTATTGCATCTCCCTGGCGTAGATGTACTGTAATTTGTTGAAAATTTTCCCATCAACCCCTTTATTTTCGATAAATCTTCTTTAGTTATCTTAGGTTTTGTTGTTTCAACTTCAATTTCTACTTTATCATCAGAATTAAGGGTACCCTTTATGCTTTCCTTCAATTGCTTATCTAAAGTTTCCAAACTAACAGTTTGTCCTTCTGTCTCTGGCGTAATTGAGAAGTTATTTCCTTTTATAGTAATAGTTGCATTAGCAGCTGACTTGGTGGCATCGCTTTTTATCTTTTCTTCATATGCTTTTAATTTTTCTTCATTATAAAAAAAACCTAATGGTATGTCATTCTTTTTACTTCCATCACTTTTTATATTCATATACTTTTTTAAAATACCGTTTTCTTTTCCAAAATCATAGGCATGTTCTACTGTGCCATTGATATCGTATTGAGGATTAATATTTGAATAAATAAGTTCATATTGTTTGTTGCCTATTAATATAGATAACTTCTTCTTTTCTATAGCGGAATTAAATGATTCTGCAAGCTTATTTTGAGCCTCTTCCTTGGTCATACCTCCAAGATCCACTCCTTGCACAGTTACTCCTGGATATATTTTATTATCCCAACTTTTGACAACTTTATTTATTGATAATAAATATACTGCAAACACAACGGCTCCTATTACTACTAGTCCAACAATTCCAAAAATAATCTTCTTTTGCTTATTAGGCGCCCTTTTAGAAGCTCGTCTTCTTTTGACAGTCCGTTTTTCCACTCATTATTCTCCTTTCTAAGAATTTGAAAGTATCCATTACTTTAATATAATATTGATTATATTTTACATTTTTGCAAAATTGTTATCAATGTTTCCATTATATCATACTTCAACTTATATATGATAGTAGTATTATTTACTAGTTACTGTAAAAGAAATGTAGGCAAAAATATTTACTTTTTTTACATAATATAGAACTTGCTTTTTTACGCAAAGAATCCCAATTTTTCAAATAAATTTTTTAAATTTATTTGTTTAATTTTATAAT
>JAJXWH010000054.1 GCA_021781745.1 Bacillota bacterium
TTTCTATATTTTTTATCACTTTTTAAGTGAAAGCTCAATATTTATAGAATTCAGTATCTTAGCCATGCAAAGCATGGCTTTTTAATGTGTCGTGAATAATCTGGGTTTTATACTAAAACCGTACTTTTTGTAATAAATTGTACACAAATATAATTCTTTGTAATCAAGGAGAAACACTTACTCCTATTGAGTTTAGTTGATTTATAACAAGAATAGGTTTTTTAAGAACTATAAAGGCTGTTTTTAATGTTAATAATTTAGCTAATCATAAAAAACATAAAATTAGTTATTTTATTGATAATAATTTTTAATATAATTCACCCATTCATTGTATATATCTTCATCAGATTTTCCAAATACCGTTTCATAATCTTCTGTTTTAATTATCTGCATTAATTTTTCCCACCCATATTTTTTATCTATATACTCTATATAGGTATTGGCAAAGGTGTAACCTCCCATCTTTGAAAATTTAACTGGATTGCTAGTCTTAATTTCTGAAAAAGTTGGAATGTGCATATTATAGGTATATCTTTTGTAAAAAGGTTCTGCATTAGATAAATATAAAGCCATTCCTTCAGTTAACCATAATCTAATATGTGGATTTATTATGCTTACATAAGCATGGACCATTTCATGTAAAGCACCTTGCTTATTAATATCATAGTCATTAACCTTCCCTGGATTTGCAGGTGATGTTAATATAACATCGGTTCCTATATTATCACCAAAATACCAGTCTAGACCCAACATTGGACCTATTAGTCCATATTTCTTCATTTGCATTGTAGATTGATGGTCATAAATATAGATATTAATATTTTGCTTTTCACTAAATCCTAATTTCTTAGCTAATTCACCAGCTCTTGCATTGGCTAACTGAAAAACATCCTTAGCTGCCCCTTCTTCCCCTTCATAATAAACATTTACCCATTCACCTTCAAGAAGATGCATATTTGATGTCCTTAAGCTAAGAGTTGGAATAAAATTAATAAAAATAAGTAATGCAGCTACCACAAAAATAATTCCAAATATTTTAATAGTTTTATTTCTTTTCATGTACTATTCCTCATTTCTTCTTTATTTCCTATAGAATACCTAAAATTTCCTCCATAAAAAAGTAACCAGAGTCATTATTTTGATGTGACTCTGGTCATGTTTAATTATTAAGGAAATATTTTTGCAAGCTTTAAGGCTAACATAGTCCTATCCTTTATTCCTGTTTTATCATAAATAGTACTTATATAATTTTTTACTGTACCTTCAGAAATATATAAAAATTCTGCTATTTGAGAATTTGTATACCCATCAGAAAGCAGCTGACAAATTTCAATTTCTCTTTCTGTTAGATTTTCTAATAGATCAATCGTGGAATATTTTTCTTTATTTGTATTTTCATTTGAGCTTTTTGACATTATATTCGCTAATGCAGTCATTACTTTACTATCAAGTATACTTTGACCATTCATAACATTAAAAATTCCCTGAACAATAACTTTTGTTCCTGCATCTTTTAATAAATATCCGTCTGCTCCATGCCGTACTGCATTTACAATATTTTCTTCATCATAAAAAGTGGTTAAAACAAGTATTTTCATTTCAGAATATGTTGCTTTTATTTTTAATATCAATTCCTGTCCTGGCATTCCCTCCATATTTAAATCTACCAATACTATATCTGCTTGTTCCCTCTCTAAAATATCTAAGGCTTCTTTCCCATCCTGTGCTACCCCTACTATTTTAAAGGATTCATTCATGGATAAAATTAATTCAAGACTTTCTAAAAGAAGATTTTCATCATCTACTATCAATATACTAATTTTATTCATTTCTATCACCTGCTCTTGTTGGAATTTTTAACTTTACCAGCATTCCTTCTTGATTTTTTATTTTTAAAGTTCCACCTATGGAAATTAAATAGTTCCTGATTTTTTTATTCCAAATCCAGAGTCTAGTAATTCCTCATAATTTCCCACACTTTCCATTCCTGTTCCATTATCCTGAACTACTATATTTATATTGTTCCTATCTACATCTATAATAACAATAATAGCAGTTGCATTCCCATGTTTTACACTATTTGTGACCAATTCCTTCAATGCTCCTATTAAAAAGTCAATCCTTGCGATACAAATATTTTCCTTTTTCAACTGCTGTTCACTATACTCAATTTTAATTCTTATTTTGATACTAAAATCTTCTTTTAATTTATCAATATTTACATTTATTAATTTCATCATATCTTCTACGGTTTGTCCATTTACCTTTGTGTTTATCCCACGTACTACTTTTCTAATAGCTTCAAGACTCTCCCTCATTCGTATATTGGCAAATTTTATTTTTTCTATTGCTTTTTTAGAATCCACATTGTAAACAGCTTCTGCTGCATCCAAACTCATAATAGCTGCCATTATTGTATGTCCAACACTATTATGTATATCTCTGCTTACTTGTTCCCGTTCATCATATTTTATCTTCTGCAGAGCAATAGATTTTTCAAGTTCAAAAATCTCTTTATCCTTTATAGATTTATGATACTGCAGGGTAAGCCCAGAAGTACGATTACACAATATGTAAAATAAACTTCCGCAACATAAGTATTGAAGCACTCTTGGCATAGCTCCATATAACATTATACTTTTCAATCCAGTAAAGGGTTCAATCCATGGTTCCATCAAAAAATAAAAGCTAAATAAATGAGCTATCAATATATTACATACTGATTCAATAATTACTACTAAAAGCTGTTTCTTTCTAAAATACATAGAAGCTAATATTGTTGGAATAACAAACATTAAGACTGTTTGAAAGGTTAATAATGTATAACATATTCCTGTAGAAATTACAGCACAGGTAAGTATAAAGTATTTTATCCATGCTTTCTTAAGTTCAAATAGATCCACTAAAATCGTTGGCAGCAAAAGAGGAATTATAAGTAATATATTCATTTTTATCATTACATTCTGCACAACATCAAATACGTGAATTAAATTTAAAAATCCTGCTGTAAAGCAAAAATACAAAACAATTCGCATTGCCTTTGATACTGTTTTATTTGTTTCTATTTCATTTTTCCATAATAATTCATCCACCTGATTCATGTTATCCCTCTTGTCTATAATATTAATTGCATAAAAATATTTTTCGATAAGATTTTTATTATAAATATTATGTTCTGAAACTTCACCTTATTATTTTCCCATAAAAATCCCACCATATATGATTTGCCTCATAAGAAGAAATGGTAAATTGAACTTTAAAAAAGTTAATGCCTATATTGAAAACTTATTTATATATATCCATAATCTCAATTAAGTATTTTTTAAATTTTTCTCTAACACTTGTGGGTTCAATAACTTCACATTTATTCCCAAACTTAAGTAGTACATTATATCCTTCTTCATTATCTACAATAGGATATTTTGCAATGTAATTATCTTCATCTCGTGCAATGATGTTCTCCACCCCAAATCTCTCTACAACTCTATCTTTTAAAGATTTATCTATTCTAATAATTACCGGTACCACTTCTTTTGTTATCCAATCTGTACCATCCATAGGCAATGATACAAAATCTTTTGGCTCAAAATTAACTTCTGATACGTGTACCTCATTCATTCTAGCTAACTTAAATATCCTATAATCATTTCGTTCAGTACTAAAGGCTTGTAAATACCATTTGCTTTCTTTAAATACTACCTTATAAGGTTCAACTTTACGGGAAGTCTGATCACCATTTTTATCTATGTAACTGAATAACAGATATCTTTTTTCATTCATTGCTCTTTCTATAGTTTTCAATACACTTCGTAGTGAACGGTTTCCCTCATTAAGTTCTAAATCTATTAAAAAGTTCTGATTATTATTATTTTGCTTTAATAAATCATTTTCATCTGTCATGCTCTGTAATTTGATCAACGTATTGGCGATTTCCTTATTTTCTAATAGCTGATTATAACTTTGTAAGCCAGTTATTAAGCTTTGAACATCTTTTGGAGTAAATAATTTTTTATCAACTTTGTAAGATTTCATCAAACTTACTCCACCCATAGAACCTCTAGTTACCATAATAGGCATTCCAGCAATATTTAAAGCGTCAATATCTCTGAAAATGGTCCTCCTGCTGACTTCAAGCTTTTCAGCCAGTTCACTAGTGGGTACTGTTTCTCTTTCTAAAAGAAGCATAATGATTGCAATTAGACGTTCTATTTTCATAAAAAAGTTCACCTCGGGTATAATTATGACATACTTGTGTCATAATTACTATGATAAAGTATAGACATAAACAAGATTTCAAATAATTGTTACAAGGAGAGATTTAAAATGAGTAATTTCAAAATTGAAGAAAAAGAAACTTTTCGATTGGTAGGTTTTAAAACAAAAATAGAAGGTTCAGAAAAAAATGACTTAAAAAAATTTTCTGAACAAAAAACTGAATTTTTTAAGAGTATAGTTCAAAGTGGAAAGATGTCTTTACTTAGAACAATTTCTGAAAGTAACTATGGTTATGCAGCAGTGACAACTGATGGAAGCAATACTTTCTACTATGCAGGTGTTAACTCATCACAACCTGTAGTTGATGAAAGCGAAGAAGTTTTATTTCCTGAAGGAAAATATCTAGTTATTGAAGGAAAAGGTGGACTATCTCGTTTAGCTTTTGATAAGCTCGAAGATCAAGCCTTTAAAGAAATTCTTACTGAAAAATATAATTATGAATACAACGGAAATCCTATTGCAGAAATCCTACTAAATGGAAATCCAGCAGATTGTGAAGTTGAAGTATGGATACCAGTTAAAGAAAAATAATTATTCATATCAGAAAAATATATAGCAAATCTGAAGAATTTCTGAAGAAAAAATATTACAGTAATTATAAATATCAAACTCTTTTATAATTTTCTGCAAATTAAAATACCCCACGACAATACTTAAATTGTCGTGGGGTGTATGGTGGAGGCAAAACGCGACCTTCTAATATCTATCCAATATCATTTGCGTTTTTAATTCATCCTTAGGCAATAGCCATCCCTTTTCTTTTAATAAGGCTATCAATTTGTCATGTCCTTCTTGTGCCTCACTTATATCATCTGTCTTGAAGGAAGCTTCTACAACATAGTCATAACCGTTTCCAGACTCAGTTTTAATCTTCCAAACTTCAATATAAAACTTTTGTTCATTGAAAACACCTATAGATCTTTTTGCTTCTACTGGGCCATATATATGAGCATATTTTCTACACCTCTAACTTTCCAAAAGTATTTTGTACGATATCTGGCAACAATGCATAAATTGGACAGCCTATTTTATCTTCAAAATATTTCTTAATATTAAGTACAGCCCTCCACTTACATAAAGTTAAGCTATTAATTCCTGACCTTAATGCAGTCTCTACAAATCTTTTTTCTATCAAGGCAAAACCATTAGGTAATGCAAGGGAGTCGCAAAGTTGTATTAATAGGTCATATTCATTATACTGAATACTATTTATATATTTCTCTACAATCTCAATATCTGCTTCTGAAGAGTCCCACTGTCCATATATAGCATTTACATCCTTAAACGCAAAGGTATGGGTCATACAAATCCTTGCCTCTTCTTCACATCCTTTTTCCATCAAAAAATTATATCCTTCCAGTATGTGATTCATCCCACTTAAATATTTACGCCTTCCTATATCATGTAACAATCCAAATATATACGCCTTTTCTTCTTCAAGTTCTAAGTCTTTACTTGCTATAAACCTTGCTGCTGTTGCAACATTTCTTGAGTGTTGAACCCATGCTCCTGAATTTGTCCTACTAGCTTCTTCAAAAATTTCTTCTGCTTCATGTAAATTTAATGTCATGAAATAGTTCCTCCAAGTTTTAATAAATCACCTAACTTATTTATAACCATAATCATAATTATAGTAATAATTACACAAATAACAGCCATTGCCATACCAAGATTTAAATTTCCCTGTTCAAATTCAGAATATATATAGGTTGAAGCAGTTTTCATAGAAGGTGGTAATATCATTAAGGCAGCCACTAATTCCCTAATGGAAATTATAAAAGTCATAAGCCATCCTGCCAGCATTCCTGGTACTAATAATGGTATTGTAATTCTCCTCAAAATATAAAAGCTTTTTCCTCCAAAAACTCTGCCTGCATTAAACAAACTTTCATCAATTTGAATATAGTTTGCCTTAACATATTGTACAGTATAAGGTATAAATAATATTACATAAGTCAGCATTACCATACCATAAGTATTATAGATAGGTATTATCATCCAGGTCGAATTCCAAAATAATATTAATCCTACAACCATAACTATTCCTGGTATAGTGTTTGGCAATAAGCTAAAAAAGTCTATTATCTTTTCTGATAACTTTTTAGACCTTTTAACAAAAATTGCGAAAACAGTACCTAAAAACACACAAATAGAAGTTGCAATAAAAGCTACTCCAAAGCTGTTCAAAAGTGCCTTCATACCATCTGAATTTGTACTAAATAACTTAATATAGTTATCAAAGGTCAAATTGTTTATTGAAAGGCCTCCGCTTCTTAGTTTCATAACAGAAGCAATTAAAATTGAGAAATATGGTATACCTATTGATAATCCTAAAAGTAAAATAACGTACATCCATGCTATAATTTTTTTTAAAATAGTCAACTTATATATTTTTACTCCTATACCTTTTCCACTTACTAAATTATAAGAATATCGTGTATTAACTATTGAGCTAATGTACCATAAACCTAAGCAGGTAGTTAGAAGTATTGATGCTAAAGCCGTAGCTTTGGAAAAATCAATTGGCCAGGTAGAAACATATTGATGAATTTCGGTTGTTAAAACATAAAAGCCTATTCTCTTACCAAATGTTATAGGTGTACCAAATTCTGATATGGTCTTTACAAATACTAATAATGCTCCTATTGAATAACTAGAAATGAGAAGTGGAATGGTAATCTTACAAAACACATAAGATTTCTTACCTCCATGAACATAAGCAGCTTCTTCTTTACTCACCCCAATTTTAACTAGAGCATTTTTTAAAATAAGATATAAGAAAGGAAAAACTTGAAGACTCATTACAAGTACCATCCCAAATAAATTAAAAAAATGCTGATTAAGTTTTATTGGAAACATTATAAATTGATTCCAATATCCATTAGGCTGCATAAATAAAATCCATCCCATAGACTCTATATAAGGAGGTGTCATGAATGGAATCATCAACACCACTTCCAACCATTTATATTTTACAAAGTATGTTTTTGTCATAATAAGCGCTAGTGGTAATGCAAATATAGTAGTCGTTATAACTACTAAAATACCTAGAACCATAGTATTTACAAAAACTTTACCTACTTCACTCGTGAATAACATTAAAAAAGGGGCACTAATATCTAACTTGCCATTAAGGAATATACTAGTTAACAATATACATAAAATAGGTATCACCAGTAGTACAATTAAAAGCAATATTATTAGAGCTTTTAAAATCCCTCTAATATTTTTCAAAATTATCAACTCCATGTGCATCTTTAATTTTTAAATATTCCAGTAAATTTACTTATTGTATTTTTTTGATTTTCATACATCCATTCAGAATCTGTTTTTAGTGTAGGGATTTCACTGGCACTTGGTCTTCCATTTATTTTTATGTCTGTCCTTCCTGGAAGCAAATAAGCATCCGAAACCATTTTTTGCGCTTCATCCGATAATAAATAATCTATAAATGCTTTTGCATTTTCAACATTCTTACTGGATTTCAATATTAGAGCTGGTCTTGCACTTATTACAGTGCCTTCTTTAGGATATACTAAATCAACTGCTTCCCCCTTTGCTTTAGCACTATAAGTCATATAATCTACGCCTGATACCACTATGCTCTTAGCTCCTGTAAGCACTTGGTCAAGTGCTTCTTGATTAGCCCCAGCCATAAGGACTCCATTATTTTTATACTCCTTGAATAAATCCCAACCAGCTTCACCATTTGAACTTATATAACCTGTAATAAAATCTGCTGCTGAGCCTGACTGTGATGGATCTGGTATATTAACTTTGTCCTTCCATTCTTCTTTAGTTAAATCTGTTAAGCTTGTAGGTGGAGTTTTAACTAAATTTGTATTATAAGCAATTCCTAAAGCAGATAAGCTATACGAGAAATAATTCCCATCTTTTTCTGACCACTGGGTAAATAATTTATCTGCATTTTTAGCTTCCTTATAAGGTAATGTTAACCCCTGCTTCACTAATCCTTGCGCAGAAGATAGTGATGCAAGTACAACTACATCTGCTACTGGGTTGTCTTTTTCTGCTTCTAATCTTGATAGAATTTTTCCATTAGTGCTTTGAAATAATTCAACTTTCACTCCAGTCTTTTTTTCAAATCCATCCTGAATATTTTTAGCTAATTTATCTGGGCCTGCGCTATAGACTACTAGTGTGCCACTTAGTTTTTGAGTTTTATCAGCATTAGAATTTACATCATTTTCACTCTTTCCACACCCTGCTAAAACCAATGTGCTAATTGATACGATTAATAATATTGACAACATTTTTCTAAATTTCATTTACAACACTCCTAACATATTGAATATATATCTTTTTTCTTAATAAACATCTTGAGCTTATCACCCTGATTCTTTTTTTGTGAATCATACACAACAAAGCCTCCGATATTAATAATATCCACAAGAATTTCATATCTGTCCCCAACATAACTTACTGCTTTAACTGTTCCCTCATAAATTTCTACCTCTTCCTCTTTTATCTCTTCTAAATGTACATTCTCTGGTCTTACTAATTTTTTTTCTGGAAAAATCCAGTTAGACTTACCAACAAACTTTGCTACAAAAGCTTCAGATGGAAAATTATAAATATGTTCTGGAGAACCTACCTGAAGTATTTCTCCTTTATCCATAACTACAATTTCATCTGACATTGCTAATGCTTCGCTTTGATCATGAGTTACATAAATAGCTGTAATTCCTATGTTACGAACTAAATTTGTTATCTCAAGCCTCATATCTTCTCTTAATATTGCATCTAATGCACTTAGTGGTTCATCAAATAGCACCAGCTCGGGCTTTAAAACTACCGCACGAGCAAAGGCAACTCTTTGTTGCTGCCCTCCAGAAAGTTCATGAGGAAATCTCTTTTCCATTCCCTCAAGTTTTACAATTTCTAATGCCTCCATTACTGTTTTTTTCAAATCTTTTTTCTTACCTGTAGCTCTTAGGCCAAAGGCTATGTTTTCAAATACTGTCATATGAGGCCATAGAGCGAAATCCTGAAATACCATACCGAAATTTCTTAGGTGTATAGATTTATTTATCTTCTTTTCAGCAGAAAACAAACATTCATCTCCAATGTAAATTTCTCCACAGTCTGCTTCTTCCAAGCCTGCAATAATTCTTAATAAAGTTGTTTTTCCACAACCTGAAGGTCCTAGTAAAGTTGTGAAATTACCTTTCTTTACATTAAGACATACTGACTTTAAGGCTTGAAGTTCACCAAATTTCTTTCCAATTCCTTGTATATTTAACTCCATACTAATCTCCTTGTGCTTTAAGTTATATATTTAAACTACTTCTATACTATAAGCTTCTTTAATTAATTCATTGTTATCTTCATGTAAATATGCAGTTAAATTTTTCTATAAAAACTATTATTTTGTATAGATTTAATCTATAATGCATTTATAAATATGATTATTTAAGCATGTAGATTAACTTATTATTTTCTTAACAATATCTGAGCTGATTTATTGAAATGCTGATTGAAAATACACCTGAACTCATACTAAGGAGGGAACTCATGAACATAAATCTTATTAAATTTGAAATACTAGAAGAACTTTACAAACACAAAAAAGTAACAGCTGTAGCTGAAGCATTAAAGCTTAAACAGCCAACTATTACCTTTCACTTAAAAGCTATGGAAAAAGATTTTGGAGTAAAATTATTTGAAGCCAAATCCGGAAAACTTATTCTAACAGAAGCTGGAGAAGCACTTTATCACTATGCGTCTAAAATTAATGCCTTAACAAAAGAATCGTTTAGAGTAGTTAAAGAAAGTGAAAGCATAAAAATAGGTGCTAGCTATATACCAGCAACCTACCTATTACCACACGTACTTTTTAATTATACTGAGAAAAATCCTAAGCTTTCAATTTCTTTAAAAGTAAATACATCTCCTCTTGTACTCAATATGCTTCAAAAGCATGAAATTGATATTGGCGTTATATCATGCGAGCCTTTTGAACTGCCGAATATAATAAGTTACCCTTTACTTGAAGAAGAAATGGTAATATTTTTCTCAACCAAGCACCCTTTAGCATCCGAAGAATACATAAGTCCAAAATTAATCGAAAAAAACTCTTTTATCCTTCATGGTGAAAAATCCAGTACTAGGAGTATAACGTTAAAATGGTTTGAAAACTCTGGCATAAAAGTTAATAGCAAAATAGAACTAAATTCTTTAGAGTCTATAAAACGTATAGTTTTGCAGGGGAGACATATATCACTTATATCAAAGCTAGCAATCCAACAAGAGATTAATGACGGCAACTTAACCTACCGTGAAATTCCTTCCCTAGGGAATTTACTTACGAAAAGAAATATTTATTATGTTATTAATAAAGACAGACTAAACTCCTCCATCTTAACTAATTTTATAGAATCTCTGACCCATTCCAGCTAATATCTGAAAATAAGTTTTGAGCCGTCGGTAACAATAAGAACCCACGACTACCTATAAGTGAGCAAATATAAAATAAATCATTTTTTTGAGTTTCATTCATTTGAAGTAATTCTGTTATTTCTTTAATTCTCTTATATTTTCTATATAAATTTCAGCTACTGGCCTGACGAAAAATATACATATTGGAACGAAGCAGCTATGCTGCATATAAAGAAGATCCTATGCTAATCACTTTGAACTTGTTATTTTATTTAATGTGACTTAATCTAAAATTTCTATAGAATCGCCTGGTCTAATAACTCCGCCTTTTATTATTCTTGTGAAAATTCCTTCTGTTGGCATAATACACGTGCCAACTTGATTTTTTATAGCACAACCTTTATGGCACTCTTTGCCTATTTGCGTCACTTCTTGAATTGTTTCTCCTATTTTTAATCTTGTTCCAACAGGTAATTCATGAAGAACAATACCTTCAGTTGTTATATTTTCTGCAAATTTCCCAGCATCTAAGTCGCTTATTCCCATTTTAATCATTTTATCTATGCTTTCCTGAGCTAATAAGCTTACCTGTCTATGCCACTTTCCAGCATGGGCATCATCTTTTAAGCCATGCTCTTCTATGAAAATTCCTTCTTTTATAGGTGTTTTTATAACACCCTTTTTTTCACTAATATTTATTGATAATACTTTAGCCATAATTTTATCTAAATCTCCCTTATGTATTCTCCACTTTTTCCGCCGATTTTCTTTACTAATTCTTTTTTCATTTTAATTAATCCTCTTGCAATAGAACTCTCTTTGTCTCATCCTTTTCACTCACATTTACCATATGAGCTCTTCCTTTTTCATTAAAATGAGTAAATTCCATAAAATCAACCTCCAATTGCTGTCATTTCTCTATTAATATAATTTCCGTTCTCCAATTCATGTTCTTTTGGTTTGCTTTTAATAGTATCAGTAATCACTGTCTTTATATCTTTACCCTCTCTAAGCAATTTCTTTAAATCCACTTCAGCGTTTGAGTGAAGGCATGACTTTAGTTTTCCATCTGCTGTTAATCTTATTCTATTGCAATTTCCGCAAAACTTACATGATATAGGATTAATAAGCCCGACTTTCCCCTTTGCATTTGGAAGTTTATAATATCTTGCTGGAGAAGAAATATCTGCTGATTTTATTTCTATTAATTCTGGTATCTTTTCTAAAATTGTATCATTAGAAACATATTTATTAAAAGACCAATGCTTTAGAGTTCCTATTGGCATAAGTTCTATAAATCTTATTTCTATATCCTCATATTTTGTTAAATTTATAAAGTCTTCTATTTCATTTTCATTAAAGTCCTTTATTAAAACTACATTTAATTTAATTGGAGTGAGCCCACTCTTTTTAGCTGCTTCAATACCTTGAAGTACATCACTTAGCTTTTCCGCCTTCGTTATCTGTGAATATTTTTCTTCATTTAAAGTATCTAAGCTTATATTAAGTCTATTAAGACCTGCGTTTTTTAAATCTTTAGCATAATCCTTTAAGAGAATTCCATTGGTAGTCATAGCTAAATCCTTAACTCCGCCTATTTTACCTATACCATCAATTAACTTTAAAATATTTTTTCTTACTAAAGGCTCTCCCCCAGTTATCCTAACTTTATCCACTCCTAATTCAACAAAGCTTTCAGTAATGTCTTCTATTTCTTCTAACGTTAGAATCTCTTTATGCCACATCTTATCTATTCCTTTTTCAGGCATGCAATATTTGCATCTTAAATTACACAAATCTGTAACTGATATTCTCAAGTAATTTATCTTTCTGCCATACGAATCAAACATAATTTTCCTCCTGCTTATTCTTTCTATTATAAACTTCCAAATCTTCTTTTGAGTTAAGATTTATAAACATATCGAAAGAATAATCATATTTTTTCAAAACATTTTCTTCGATAAAAATAGGCTCTATAATATCAATTAATCCCGCTATGGATCTCCTATTAAGTGTTATAAGTTTTTCAATTTTAGGCAGTATATCTACAGAATAAAAAGCATTAAACGGCTCAACCTTACTCTCTCTTTTAGCAATACAAGCATTTGCTTTACTATTAGTAAGCACTTTCTTAATATAACGAATATAATTTAAGTTTAAATTAGGCATATCACAAGCTATAAAGTATACATATTTGCTCTTACTTTCTTTAAGCCCACCATAAATTCCAAATAGAGGACCAATGTCTTTTATTTCATCGCTAATTATTCTTATTCCGTCTTCTGCAGTTTTATACTCTTCTGGCTTATTTGTAACAATAATTATGTCTTCAAATTCTTTACTTAGTTCATGAATTAATTTTTCCATAACTCTCACTTCATTAATTCTTAAAAACTGCTTATCAAAACCCATTCGTGAACTTTTTCCACCTGCAAGTATTACTGCTGTTTTAAAAACTTCCACATTCATACACTTATAATGTATTTACTAAATTAGCTGCAGCATTTTTTCTCTTT
Organism: Bacillota bacterium; assembly: GCA_021781745.1. GTDB lineage: Bacteria > Bacillota > Clostridia > Clostridiales > Clostridiaceae > Clostridium. The sequence continues at coordinate 13,191 of JAJXWH010000054.1, forward strand.
TCCAAAATGCCTTCATCTATAATTTTAGATTCAACTAACCTTAATGCTTCTGTAGGACATACCTCTACGCAAGCAGGACCATTTTCTCTACCTATACATAAATCACATTTGTTTGCAACTAATCTTTCTTTATGTTCTAGCTTTCCGTTTTTATCACACATTAACCCCTTTTGAATAACTTTCTCTCCAGCTTTATGTTCAACTATTATATCAATAGCGCCAAAAGGACAAACTATTGCGCAAGATTTGCAACCTATGCATGTATCTTTATTTATTAACACTACTCCATCTTTATTTATAATTGAGCCATTTGGACATGCATTAGCACACGGAGCATTTTCACAATGTCTGCATTGAATTGGAGCACTTACATCTGCTGTTTTAATAACTTTTAAACGAGGATTAAAATTAACCTTATCCTTACTTTGTATAAGTATGTTTTCTTCAGAATGTGCAACAACACATGCAGCCTCACAAGTTCTACATCCTATACATCTTTTTGGATTTGCTATAACAAAATTATTCATTTATATTTCCTCCTTCTTTCTCGAAACAAACTTTGTATGTAGTAGATGATGAGATTTTTCACCAAGAGGTTCTATTAAAAACTCTTTATATAATTTTTTTATAAAAGGATTCTCATGAGATTTTCTTATTTCAAGTTCAGAATCATGTTTATAGATACCTTTTTTTCTGCTTACTAAGGCATTTCTTCTATCCATATCTAATATAAACTTAGGTTGTCCACCACCACTTACGCAACCCTCTGGGCAAGTCATAACTTCAATGAAGTCAAAATCACATTTTTCTTCTTTTATATCTTCAAGTATTTGAACTACATTTTTCAAACCTGAAACCACTGCTACCTTTAGTGTTATCTTTGGCAATTTCACTTCTGCAACTCTAATGCCTTCACTGCCTCGTATAAAATTAAGTTCTAAATTAGGAATAGATTTTTTTGTAAGCATCTCGTAGCCGCTTCTAAGTGCTGCTTCCATTACACCACCAGTTACTCCAAAAATATTACCAGCTCCAGTATAACTTCCAAGGGGTAAATCGAACTCTTCATCCTTTAAATTTTTAAAATCTATGCCCTTATCTCTTATAAGCTGAGCAAATTCCCTTGTAGTAATAACTATATCTACATCCTTAAAACCACTATCCTGCATTTCTTCTCTATCACATTCAAATTGCTTGCAAGTACATGGCATTATAGCTACATTATATATTTTCTTAGGATCAACCTTGTCTATTTTAGCACCATAGGTTTTAAAAATTGTTCCAGCCATTTGTTGTGGTGATTTACAGCTTGAAAGATGGCTTAAAAGCTCTGGATAGCTTTGTTCCATAAATTTCACCCAGGCAGGACAACAAGAAGTAAACATCGGTAATTTTCCACCTTCTGTTACCCTTTTTATAAGCTCACTACCTTCCTCCATTATGGTTAAATCCGCACCAAAGTTAGTATCGTAAACCCTGTTAAAGCCTAATCTTCGTAATGCTGCTGCCATTTTACCAGCTGTTAAACTACCAGGCTTAAGTCCAAATTCTTCACCTAAAGAAACTCTTACAGCTGGCGCACATTGAACTATAGTAAATAATTCTTCATTACGTAAAGCCTCTTTCACCTTAGCTGCATTTCCTTTATTAAAAGCTGCAAATACTGGCTCCTTTACACTTTCAAGTAAGCCTCTATCTCTTCTTTTCTCTTCTATTACATGGCTGTTTTCTCTATTTTCAAATGCATAGGAATTACATACCTGTATGCATTGTCCACATGAAACACAAACATCATAATCAATCTCTTGGGGTTGTCCCTCTTTACCTTGTATTGCATTTACAGGGCATACTTCAACACATTGATGGCACCCAGTACATAACTCTTTATCAATATCAACTAAACCAATATCCATAAATTAAATTCCTCTCTCTTATAAGTTTAAGTTACTTACTGCTCTTATATTTCTTATTCTTTTTTCTTCTATGACATCGAATAATTTAAGAGCGTCTTTAGGACATGCTTTTACACAAGCTGGTTCACCTTGTTCTTTACATAAATCGCATTTATATGCAACCTTTGTTTCTTTCTCTTCTAGTACTTCTTCAAATAATTCCTTCTGTACATTTTGCATAACTGATCTTCCAGCCTTATATTTAGTTCCCATTTCAATAGCTCCAAACGGACAAGCTACTGCACATGCTTTACAACCTATACAAATTTCTTCATCAATTATTATCGCATTATCTTCATTTTTAATTGCATTTATGGGACAAACCGTTGCGCAAGGTGCATTCTCACAATGTCTACATTGAACTGGAACTGTAAACCCCTTCTCTTTAATAACATGTATTCTAGAAATTATTGGCGTTTGTATATTTCCAACAGTGACTGCTTCATTATGAGCCTTAAAGCAAGCTATTTCACAGGCCTTACATCCCACACACTTATTAGCATCTCCTACAATAAAAGAATTGTAATTTTCCATATTAATTTCACTCCTTTATACAATCAAGGCTTAATTCTATATCCATTAGCATATATATTCATTTTATTGCCCCTTACAAATCCAACTAAGGTAATATTTAATCTTTTGGCAAGCGCCACAGAAAGACTTGTAGGTGCTGATTTAGATATAATTATTGGTATTTCTAGCTTGGCCGCCTTTAATATCATTTCAAGTGATACTCTTCCGCTAAGTATAACTGCTTTATCCTTAAGGAATATGCCTTTCATCAGTGATTCTCCAATAACCTTGTCCAAGGCATTATGTCTAGCTACATCTTCATATACTACCAGCATTTCATCGCTGTCACATAATGCAACGCAGTGAACTCCCCCTGTGTTCTTAAAAACATCTGAATAATCTAAATTTGTTCTCATAAATTCAAATATTTTTTCAATATACATTTTGGCATCACTTTTAACAGGCTTGCAGTTTAGGGAATCTAAGAAATTATCAATTCCATCAATTGATTGATCCTTTATACTTTCTAAATCAATTTTCTTAGAGAAAAAGCTTTCGCGAGCAGCATCTTTATTTTTAATCTCAACCTCTGCAATTCCTTTTTCTTCATTTAAATTAAAAGATATTATATCATCACTAGTATTTATTAAACCTTCTGTTCTTAAAAAACCAACTGACAATGCTTTTAAGTTTTCTGGACTACATAAAAGTGTAGCTAATTTTTTTCCATTAAGAAAAATTGTTAGTGGGTATTCTCTAACTAGAAGTTCGTCTACATCAGCCTTACCAATTCCGTCTTCTATTTTAAAAACTTTACATTCTAATGTTTTTTCCATTTATACTATTTCTCCTTTATAACTTTATCTTCAATAAATTCAGCTATCTTATTCACATCATTGATATCTAATTGTTCTATGTTTAAATTTAGCTTTTCATCAGTAGCTACTGCTAAAAATTTCATTCTATCTACACTCTCATTTTCACATAGAAGTGCTGAATCAACTTCTTTTCTATGAACTTCTATTTTAGGATATCCATTATTTTTATATCCCTCTATGATTACCAAATCCATGCCTGCAAATAGTTCTAGTATTTCTTTGAGCTCCTTTTCTTCCTTAGTTTTTTCTATCATAGCTATTTTTTCTTTTGACGAAATAACCATTTTGTCTGCTCCAGCTTTTACAAATCTATAACTGTCTTTTCCCTCTTTATCAATTTCAAAATTATGAGCATCGTGCTTTAAGACTCCTATGTTATAATTTTTTTCTTTTAATATAGTTATTAATGCTTCTATGAGCGTTGTCTTCCCTGTTCCAGATTTAGTTGCAACTATAGATATTACTTTAACTTCACTTGATTTATTTAAAGATGAATTTTCCACTTAAAACTTCTCCTGCCTTTTTATATCCAATTCCTGCGGGCATTATTATTATTCCATTTGCCTTATTCATAGTAATTAACTGGTTAGAACTTTGAGATCCAACTTTATATGCATATAACTTTCCGTTCTCAGCTTTTATCTTTACATATATGTATTTACTTCTGCTTTCTTTTTCTTTAAAGTCTTCAGCCAGTATAACTGGAAAAGTATTATCACTATTCGTGTTTTTACCAAGCATTTTTTCACAAGCTGGCTTTACGAATTCTTCAAAGGTAGTTATTGCAGATAATGGATTACCTGGTAAGCTAAAAAATAGTTTTTTATCAATGACTGCAAAGCTTATTGGCTTTCCCGGCTTTATAGCAACAGATTGAAATTTTATATCAGCATTTATTTCCTTCAATACTTGTTCTACAAAATCAAAATCTCCTACAGAAGCACCACCTGAAGTAATAACTATGTCTGATTTTTCTAATGCATCTTTAACTTTACTCTTTAAAGTATCTTTTTTATCTTCAACAATTCCTAGGCATAAAGCTTCTAATCCTAAATTCTGAATTAATGCTTTTAGTGAATATTCATTGCTATTTCTTATTTGTCCAAACTTAGGAGTTTCATTTATATCTACAAGTTCATCTCCTGTTGTAAGTATTGCTATTACTGGATTTCTATGAACTTTAATTTTGCTATAACCTAAAGAAGCTAAAACTCCAATTTCAGTTGGTCTAATCAGTATTCCTTTTCCTAAAGCAATATCTCCTATTTTAATTTCTTCGCCAAGTTTTATTACATTACGTCCATTTTTAACTTTCTCAGAAATATAAAGAGTATCTTTACGAACTTCTACTTTTTCAATTTGTATTACTGCATTTGCACCTTTAGGCAACGGTGCTCCTGTCATTATCTTCATTGCTTGGCCGTTTTTTAATTCTTTATCACTAAACTCTCCAGCTTTTATAAGATCAACTATCTCAAGCTTTATTGAGACTCCGTCCTCATATGCATCTGTATCCTCACCTTTTATTGCATATCCATCCATTGCTGATTTATCAAAAGGTGGAAGATTATCTCTAGAATATATATCTTCTGCTAGTACCTTATTTAAACAAGATAAAATATCCTTTTCTTCACCTTCTAAGGCCTTAGACTCTTCCAAAATTATTCTTAAAGCTTCTTCTACACTAATCATTGCAGTTTCCTCTCTAAATATTATTTTTCAGATGTTATTCTCATTTTCTTTCTTATATTCTCATATTCGCTTATTACATATTCCTCAGCTGACTTTTGATCTTCGATTCTTTCAACCTTAACTGCACAATATTTAAATTCAGGAGTTTTTGAAATAGGATCAAGGCTATCATTAGTCAACTCATTACATGCACCAATCCACCATTGATATGTCATAAAGGTAGAACCCTTTTTAACTCTTTCAGTAATAAGTGCTCTTGATAGTACGCTTCCTCTTCTAGATGTTATTCTTACAAGCTCTTGATCTTTTATATTTAACTCTTCTGCATCTTCAATACTCATTTGTATAAATCCTGGTTCATCTGCAAGCTTTTGAAGTGCACGACAATTTCCTGACATTGTTCTTACTGAATAATGTCCTACTTCCCTTACTGTTGATAAACTTAAAGGATATTCTTCATCTGTTAATTCAACTGGTGGTCTCCATTCACAAGCAAATAATCTTCCTTTACTGCTAGGAGTAGTAAATTTATTTCCTTCATATAAATAAGAAGTTCCTTTATGATCTTCTGTAGGACAAGGCCATCTAACAATTCCTTGTTCTTCAATCTTTTTATAACTTGCTCCTGCAAATTTAGGACATAGGCTTCTCATTTCATCCCATATTTCTTCTGTATTTTTATAATTCATTGGGTAACCCATAGCTGTTGCTACTGCACTTATTATTTCCCAATCAGTTTTTACATCCCCTAAAGGCTCTACTGCTTTTCTTATTCTTTGGAATCCTCTATCAGCTGAACTATACACTCCATCATGTTCCCCCCAAGAAGTTGAAGGTAAAATAACATCTGCATGAAGAGCTGTTTTATTCATAAATATATCTTGTACCACTATGAATTCAATTTTATTTAAAGCTTCTCTAAGTTCTGCTGCATTTGGATCACTTTGAACTGGATCTTCTCCAAATATATAGTAGGCCTTTATTTTATCTTCCTTAAGGACTAACTCAGGCACTTGAGTTAAGAAATATCCGTTTTTATCTGAAAGTTTAACGCCCCAAGCCTTTTCAAATTTTTCTTGTACTTTCTTATCTGTTACAAGTTGATATCCTGGATAATTATTAGGGATTGTCCCCATATCACAAGTTCCTTGTACATTATTTTGTCCACGAACTGGTCCAATTCCTACATTAGGTCTTGCAAAGTTTCCTGTTAAAAGGGCAATAGATGCGAGACCCCTTACTACATCAACTGCTTGTGAGAATTGACAAACACCCATACCATATAATATTGTGGCATTCTTAGCCTTTGCATAAGTCCTCATTGCTTTTCTTATATAGTCAGCTTTTACTCCTGTTATTTTTTCAGCATATTCTGGAGTATATTTTTCTACTTCTGCTTTATACTTTTCAAAGTCTTCAGTGTATTTTTCTACATAATCATGATCATATAAATTTTCATTTATTAACACATTTCCAAAGGCATTAACTAGAGCCATATTAGTTCCACCCTTTAGTTGAAGCCATAAATCAGATAGTCTTACAACATCTGTTTTTCTAGGATCTGTCACAATTATTTTTGCACTCTTTTCTTTAGCTTTAACTATTCTTCTTGCTACTATAGGATGAGTTTCTGCTGGATTATATCCAAATATAAATAAAACATCTGAATCTTCAATTTCTGGAATCGAATTTGACATTGCACCATCACCTAGTGAATAAGTAAGTCCTGCAACAGATGGCCCATGGCATACTCTAGCGCAATGATCTATATTGTTAGTTCCAATAGCTGCTCTCATAAATTTTTGCATTACATAGTTTGGTTCATTTCCTGGGCCTCTAGCTGAGCCTGTCCCCATAATTGCATCAGGTCCATATTTAGCTTTTATCTTCATAAGGTTTTCTGCTGTGAATTTGATAGCTTCCTCCCATGAAACTTCCTCTAATTCTCCATTTTTTCTTATCATAGGCTTTTTAATTCTAGAAGTTAATATTTGAGGATCATTTAAGAAATCCCAGCCATAATATCCTTTTAAACATAATTTTCCTTCATTATTATCTCCATTTGCAGGTTCCGCTCTTACAATCTTTCCATCCTTAACTACAAGATATAAATTACACCCACTTCCACAATAAGGACATACCGTTAACACTTTCTTTTCCATATTCTAATACACTCCTTTTAATTATCTACTCATAAAATCAATATTATCTAAAAAAATAAAAAACCAGTACATGGGCTATTGTATCCAATAGTCCTAAGTACTGGTTTATCTTAAAGCTAAAATATTGTTAATATTCTTCTTTTCAATCCAACCTTAATTTATTAAATTTATTGTTATAACTACTGTTCTATTATCATTTTCTATATTACAAATTTTCCAGCTATAAGTAAAGTCTTTTTTTAATATTTCTTTCACTTCCTGAAGGAAATTTTTTTCAAGATGAGGCTTCATTATCTTCCAATAATCTGCTACCACATTGACCGCACCTTCATTAACCAAAATTTCACTAAGATTTGAAAGTATCCCTTTTATCTCTACAATTATTGTATCATGGGAATCAATCTTTACTTTAACATATTCTGGCCCTCTACCTCTGTAATGTTTTACAATTTTAACTGTAACTTTTTTAATTTGTTCTTGCAATTCAAGATTTATAGCACTCATTTTCCATTTAAATCTCCTATTTTATAAACAAAATCCAATTCTATAAATTTTACCTTGTTGCAATATTTTAGTCAATTCAGAATATTAATGAAATTTTTCATTTAAAGCTTAATTTCGACATATTTCTAATTAATAATCACTTATCTTAAGTCTTTCATTTTTTTCTTAAATTGATGGAATTTGAGTTAATCTTTTATAATATTTTAACCAATTTACTCTCGGAACCTCTACTGATATTTGAGGATATCTAAGACTTTTAGCTGCCTTCTCTACATTTAAATATGAAGAATTCAAAGAAACTGTCCATCAATTATCTAAAATCACTGAATAAAATCTTCTTTTTTAACAAAACTAACTTTGGAACTATATAAAATGATGATATAGTTGTAAAAATAACCTCTACTGCTATAGATTTTCGTGAGTTTCATTGGTGGAGGCGAAGCGTGACCTTTGAAATCCACCAAAAAAATCTTATCTTATTTTAATCCAAAAATATATTACACATTAACAACTTTACTTATAAAATTTTTATAATCTTTTTTGATTTTTTTATATGACCTTGTGCAAGTACTTCTATATTTCTATATTGATCGGAGTTTGTTACAACTATTGCTGTAGTAGTCACATATCCTGCCTTTTCAATATCAGATATAGAAAATGTCATCAGTGATTGCCCACATTTTATTTTTTCTCCAGCCTTCACTAATGGATTAAAGCCTTTTCCATTCATTTTAACTGTATCCATTCCTATATGAATTAGCAGCTCTATTCCATCACAGCTTTTCAATGCAATTGCATGTTTTGTTTCTGTAATCAAAAGAACTTCTCCATCAAAAGGCGCATATAATTTTCCATCGGTCGGCTTCATTCCACATCCTTTTCCAAGCATTTCTTCTGAAAATACACCATCATTAATTTCTTTCAAAGTAATTGCTTCGCCTTCCATTGGTGCATAAATAAAGCCATTTTCCGTTTTTTCTATAATTGTTTCTTCTTGCTTTTTATTTATAAATTTTTGAAATATATTCATTATATCACTCCTTGTATTTTACTCTTATTTTTTAATCAACTAATCCTCCACTTAAATTTCTTATCTAAAAAGGGAATCCAAAATAATATATTAATTTTCAGATTCCCCTTTGTAAAAATACTTACATAATATATAACTTAATTATTTCATATGCCCGCCTAGCATTGGATAAGCTGAATTTTTCTAATTTCTTGACTACTCATACATAACAATCCTTACTTTTTTATATTAAACATTCACCGTTTGTTTCTATTACTTTTTTATACCAATAAAAAGACTTTTTTCTTTTTCTCTCTAAAGTTCCAGTCCCATCATCTTGTTTATCTACATATACAAATCCATATCTTTTACTCATCTCTCCAGTGGATGCTGAAACTAAATCTATACATCCCCAGGATGTATATCCTAATAGTTCAACTCCATCTTCCATGGCTTCTTTCATTTCAATGATATGCTGTCTAAGATAATCAATCCTATAATCATCATTTATTGAGCCATCCTCTTCTATTGTATCTTTAGCACCTAGTCCATTTTCTACTATAAATAAAGGTTTTTCGTACCTATCATATAGCGTATTCATAGTTATTCTAAGTCCTAATGGATCAATTGCCCATCCCCATTCACTAACTTCTAAATGAGGATTTTTTATAGATTTAACAACATTAGCTTCGGTTTGATTTTCCATATCCTTAGATGCACATCTAGAAGCATAATAACTAAAAGATATAAAATCTACTGTATTTTTTAATATATCCAAATCATTTTCTTCCATTGCAATACTAACTTCTTTTTCCGCAAATACCCTCTTTGAATATGATGGATACTTACCTCTAGCCTGTACGTCTATGAAAAATAAATTTTCTCTATCCTTTGTATGAGCCATCCATACATCTCTTGGATCACATGAATACGGATAAAAATCTCCTCCTGCTAGCATACATCCAACTTTGTTTTCTGGATTTTGTTCATGGGCTATTTTAGTTACTAAAGCACTTGCTACTAACATATGATGAGCTGCCTGATACTTAACCTGCTCTTTGTTTTCACCTTCTTTGAAATATATACCGGCTCCCGAGAAAGGACTATGTATCAATATATTTATTTCATTAAATGTCAGCCAGTATTTAACCAAGCCATCAAATTCTTTAAAGCAGCATCTTGCATACCTCTCAAAAAATGCTATCATTTCTCTGCTCTTCCATGATCCATATTTATTAACCAGTTCCATTGGAACATCAAAGTGGCATAATGTTACTAATGGCTCTATATTATATTTTTTACATTCTAAAAATAAATCTTTATAAAATTTAATTCCTGCTTCATTAGGTTTGCTATCATCTCCATTAGGGAATAGTCTTGTCCATGCGATTGAAGTTCTAAAAACTTTGAATCCCATTTCAGCCATCAGAGCAATATCTTCTTTATAATGATGATAAAAATCAATGGCCTCATGACTTGGATAAAATTCATTATCTTTCAAAGTCAAATCTTCTTCTAACCCTAATTTTACTTTCATTCTGTTTATTCCATGTGGTATAACATCTACAGTGCTTAAACCTTTTCCATCTTCTCTATAAGCACCTTCAGCCTGATTTGCTGCAATAGCTCCGCCCCACAGAAATTCTTCTGGGAAACTGTATTTACTCATTATCTGCCCCCATTATTTCGATATTATCTTCCGCTGGAATATCTTCAAATCCAAATATTAGAGTTAATACGAAAGATAATACAACTGCCAGTATCATTATTCCAATTATCCAAATAATGCTTGATGGATTTTGTGGATCAAAAAACTGAACACTTGTGAACAAACCTGGTGCAGCCATAGATCTACTTGCGAGTCCTGCTATCCCTGCTACGGCACCACATACACCACCTGAAATTAATGATGCTATCATAGGCCTTTTAAATCTTAATGCTACTCCATACAGTGCTGGTTCTGTAATTCCCGCAATGATTGCAGAAGAAGCAGCTGCAATAGCAGTTTGTCTTAACTCGTTATTTTTAGTTTTGAAAGCAACAGCTAAAGCTGCTCCTCCTAATGAAAGGTTCGCACCTATTTCTGAAGGCATTACCATTCCTTCCATTCCTGTTTCTGCTATAGTTGTTAATATAGTTGGAGTAAATACTCTATGCATGCCAGTCATAACAAGTAGTGGCCATAAAGCTCCCATTATTGCTACTGATACCCATCCTAATTTGCTGTGAACAAAATAAACTAAACCTGATATTGCAGTACCAATCCATATACCTAAAGGTCCTATCAATCCAATTGCTATTGGCGCTGCAATCAATACTATAATCGCTGGTTTTAAGAAATTTTTAGTTACTTCTGGTGTTATCTTATCTACAAATCTTTCAATATATGATAATATCCAAGTCATACAAAGTGCTGGTATTACGGTATACGTATACTTAACGGATGCAATAGGAATAAACGCTAAAGTTACTTTAGTTCCTTCTGATGCTTTTGTCATTAGATTTATAAAATCTGGATGCACCATAAGTCCTGCTATTGCAACAGCTAAATAAGTATTAGTTTTAAATTTCTTAGATGCTGATACTGCCACCATAATTGGAAGGAAATAAAACGCTGCATCTCCCATAGCATTCAGTAATGTATATGTAGTACTTTCTGCTGGTAGTACTTTTAACATAGATAAAATCATTACTACTAACTTTACCATTGAACCACCAATAATTGCTGGTATCAATGGTGACATTGTACTTACTAATGCATCCAATATATTAATTCCAACTTTTTTTATAGTTAGCTTTTCTTTTTTTATCCCTTTTGCAATGTCACTTTGATCTCCAAAGTTTCCTAATTTTAAAACTTCCTTATAAACATAAGATACATTATTTCCAATAATAACTTGATGTTGTCCACCTTGGTTCACATATCCCATTACTCCATTAATTTTTTTAATCTCATCTACATTTACTTTTGAGTCGTCCTTTAAACAAACTCTTAAACGAGTCATACAATGAGTTACACTTTCAATATTTGAGATACCGCCTAAATTTTTTGCAATCGTTTTTGCAATTAATGCATAATCCTTTGCCATTTTATTACCTCTCTTATATTTATTATTTTCGAATAGCTATTGAATTTATCTTAATGTTAATTGAAAAAGCGAATATTGTCACTATGTAAACCTTTATAAAAAACATGTCTGTTTTTAAATAACTTGTTATTGCAAAAAAACAAAATGTTTTTTTGCAATCAAGAAAATAATAAAAATAAGCTTTATTAACTTGAGTTAAAAACCTCAAATTAATAAAGCTCTATGTAAAATACTTTTACTTTTCATACCTAGCTATTTACTCATCTTGTATAGATTCTTCTCGACAATTTTGTAATTTTCTTCCGATCCTCTCTATTATACTGATGATTGGAATTTGAGTGGTAATATCATATATTCCTACTTTAACATACGGCACATAATATGGAATATTATAATCAGACATTTTCGCTATAGTGCAATTTTCAGTGTTAGTAATACTAACAATACAGCAATTATCTTTTTTAAACCTATTTATATGGCCTATAATATCTTTTGATTCTCCAGACACAGAACATACTATCACAACTGAATTTTCATAAAATTTACCTGTAGTCGGGTAATACGGATCATCAATGCATAAACTAAATTGTCCAACACTTGATAGATATCGTGCTCCATATCTTGCTACAATTCCTGACATGCTACTTCCTATAAAAATTGTTCTCTTTGCTTTTAATATAGCTTTTACAATTTCCTCTATCTTTTCATCATATTCTTCAGTATTTGTTTTCTTAAAAAAATCAATTATCTCTGTATTATCTTCACTTACTTTTTTAATTTCTTTTTCTTCTATAAATATTTTAAATTTTAATTTAAACTCTGAATAACCACTACAACCTACTTTTTTGCAGAAATTTAATATGGTTGTAGTTGATACATGAGATTCAACTGCTAATTCCCTTATTTTCATATATCGAACCTTATCTTTATTATCCATAATATAATTATAAACAGAAATTTCTAAATCATTAAGACTTTTGATTTGACTATAACTGAACATATAATACTTCCTTCCATTGGACTATTGCTTCTACATTATATCAACTGATAACGTTTTTTTCAATCAGGGTATAATTAAACAAGAAAGAAAAGATCTCAACTCATATTAGCTGAGTACAAATCTTTAACTCCTGAAATGGACGATATTCCGCCAAACTATTAAAAGAAAAACTTAATTTTTATAATGAATTCATCCCTATAAAATAAAAGACCCACGAAAATCCAAATTTTAGATTTTCGTGGGCTTCATGGTTGAGGCGAGGCGTGACCCTTAAAATCCACACGGATTATGCATTCTTTAATATATATAAGAATTCCTCAAAATCCATAGATTCAGGCATTGCATAATCCCAATCTTGACCAAAAAATATCCCCATTAATAGATATTTCTTTATCATTTCATTATTTTGTTCTAAAATTAATGCTTTTAATTCATTAGTTCTTCTTTTATCATTTCTACTTCATCTATTTCAATTTCTGCTGCACTTGCTACTTGTTGAACACTCAAACCCATTTTCAATAAATTTTGTGCTATCTTTATACTTTTCTCATTTGCGCCCTTTTCTTCAGCACATTTAATTCTTGTCAACTGATCTCTAAGTTCTGCTTCTCTTGCCTCATATATCATTCTCGCTTTTTCATCTTTACTTATTATTTGCAATAAACTATATGCCTTTTTTATACTTTCATTTTTCTTAGCAAGCATTTCCATAACCCCCTTTGACTTTCCATCTAAAAATTCCATCCATTGAACTATTGGATTTTCTTCATCCTTTAATATATCCTCATCAAATAATTTGGGTATTTCTAAAAAATGTACTTCAAGTATATCTGTTAATTTGTAACTTATTTCATCCTCTACCAAATGATAACTTGAATGTATCTTCTTTACAGGTGTACATTTAAAATCAACTATGTTTATTGTTATACACTTTTTTAGTTTGTCATAAGTATCACCTGGTTTAACTTGAGTTGTATACATTTTACTCCAATAAAATAGAGTTCTCTCGGGCATAAATTCTGTTGGTAGTACTTGAATTTCTATATCTATCTGTTTTCCATTTTTAGTTTTTGCTCTAACATCAAGAATTCCTTTTTTATCTTCTTTAAATTCACGAAATAATTCTGTATTTAGTATTTCAATACCTATAAATTCACTTTCTGGCAAATCTAGCACTGCACTTAGGAAGGCTATTAATAAGTCTTTATTCTTTTCATCTCCAAATAAAAGTTTAAAAACAAAATCTATTTTAGGTGACATTATAAAATTGTCATTAATTTTTTTCTTTGGCACTTAATCACATCCTTTTAGATTTTCACTTTTATCTTCTATATATAATTATTTTATCAAAATTATTGATCTTATACCATAATTATAATCCAAAACTTTCAGTTCTATAACAATAGTTACTATATAATATTTAACATAAATTAATATGCAACTCATTCTTTAATTTTAGTATAATACATATTTAATAAAGCTACCCGTAACAATAAAAAACCACGACCACCTGTAAGCAGCTATTCAAGCCACATACAAATTGTCGTGGGTTTTCATGGTGGAGGCGAGGGGTATCGAACCCCTGTCCGAAAGCAGCTGAATTTATCTTTCTCCGAGTGCAGTCTAAGTTTTAAGATTCCCCAAAAGCATCGCCCTTAGACAGGCTATACTTTCCGGTAGCTTCATAAATACCCCTCTAGCTCAAAGCTTTGCTAGGCTTCGTTTCCTACTTAAATGACACCAGTGATCCGAGCCGTAGGCAACCCGGGCTGATGAGTAGCTTTAAACTAAGCTGCTAATGCAAAATTATCTTCTGCGTTTACATTTAATGCATACTTTATTAACGAGGCACCATGCTTCCCTCGACTCGCTTAATAAACCCATCCCACCCCCGTCGAAGCCAAAACGCCCCCAGGTTAAAGATGGTTTAATAACATATTCAGTTTTCAAAGAAATGTTCATCTTGTATAGTCTATTCTATATCAATCAACGTATACTGTCAACTGGAACATTGTTACTCATTTGTCCACATCCTATTTTATTTCCATGGCTATCATAGTGCAATCATCTTTTAATTTTCCAACATCTAAGATAGTATCATTTAAAAATACATCTATATATTCTTTAAATCTTAATATACTAACCTTTTTCATATACCTTTTAACAATTTTATCTTCATCAAATATAAAATCTAATCCATCAGTAAAAAAGTAAATTTTGTCTCCCTGTTTAAAATGAATAACTTGCTCACAAAATTCACTATCTTCAAACATCCCTAGGAAAGGACCTTCAACAATTATTTCCTCTACATCTTCGTCCTTCCTTTGAAAGATAAATTGATTTATTCCTGCACCCACAACCTTCAACTCGTTTTTATTAAAATTCATGCTGAAGCAACAAACAGCAATATAATTCTCATCATAATAATTAATTAATTTTTCATTTAAATTTTTTACTATTTCCATTGGTTCATTTGTCTTAGCAATCTCTTGAAAACATAAAATATCAAAAGCTGAAATTTGTAAAGCAGCTGATATCCCTTTCCCCCTAACATCTACAATGATCCCAATTATCACATTTTTGCTTACTTCAAAAATTCTATAAAAGTCTCCGCTAATAGTTTTTGCTGGAACATAAGTGCTGACAATATCAACAAATTCTTTGGCTGGAAAATCTTTTTGCAGAGTTTTTCTTTGAAGTTCAGCAGCTTTGTTTATTTCTTCCTTCATCTCAGTAATATCTCTTATAACTGCTAGAATAGCCGAGTTGCCTTCATATGTTATGTAACTGTAGGAAATTTGAAGGTTTATCAACTTATTAGAGAAATAAAATTCATAATCATGTACATCTTTTACTCTTTTTTCGGCAATTATATTTTTAAATCTTTTATGCAGAGCTTTTGTGTATTTTTCATCAAAATGCTTATATACATTGCTTCCAATAAGGTTGTTGTAACTTATTCTAAATAAGTTACAGGCCTCATTGTTTGCTAAAGCAATTATATTATCTACTATAATAACTACAGCATCAGGGGAATTAGTTATAATTTGCTTATATCTTTCCTTACTATCTTTAAGTATTTTATCAAGAATCTTTTTTTCTGTAATATCTCTTAGTCTTTCAACAATAAATAATAGCTCTCCTGTTTCATCTAGCACCGGGTTATAGCATACATCCATAAATTTATTTAATTCTGGAATAAATCTCTCTCTCGAAATCTTTTGTTTAGATGCCACAACTTTACCAAAAGAACAATCTAAACATTTTTCTTTTCTATCTAAAATTTCGTAGCACATTTTCCCCTCTACTTCTTCGGGGACTTTATTATAAAACTCATATCCTGCTTCATTAAAAAAAGATATTGAATGATCAGTATTATAAACTTTGATTACATCAGGAATACCATTAAGCACCCCTGCAAATTCTTTTTCTAATTTCTTATGCTTAGTAATATCCGTTGCAATTGCCAATAAGTAATCTTTCTCATCCTTATTAAATAATGATATCTTTGCTTCAATATAAATGTGTTTTCCTTCTTTTGATTTGACTAACATCTCTATTTTATCATCTTTATTAATAGTTAAATCTCTATATCTTTTTATTTGATTATCCAGTTCATCTAAGTTAAAGATATTTGAAAGTAACGTTTCAACAAGTTCCTCTTTTGTATACCCTAAATTACTGCAAAGCTTATTATTAAAATCTACAAAGTATTTTGGAGCAAAATTTTCATCAAGCTCTATAACAAATATTAATTCCTCTATTTTGTCCCAAATTTCTTTATAACTAGCTTCAATTATTTCTGCATTTTTATCTAATACTACTGCTTTTGTTTTTCCTTCGCACATAAGCTTATTAGTCCTTTCAATCTGAATTATCCGCTATGGACATATTTCAAATACTTTATCTAACCTCGTTAACTTAAATAGTTTTTCAACATCAGGCTTTAGTGACTTTAATTTTATGCTGCCACCCTTTTCAGCGCATTTTTTGTAAACAGCTACTAATGCTCCAAGGCCTGTACTATCTATAAATATGCAATCTCTAAAGTTAAAAGTAAAATTATTATTTCCATCTTCGATTAATTTATTAATATTTATTCTAAAATCTGCTACCTCATCAACAACAAACTCTTTAGGTACATTTATTTCCATCTATAATCACCTCATATTTTAAATCTTTCTACAAGTTTAGTTAATTCTTCAGCCATAGCGCTTGTCTCTTCAGCTGTTGCTGTTAAATTATTAATTGCATTTGCTTGTTCCTCTGCTGCTACAGATACATTTTCACAATTTGAAGAATTGCTTTCGGTAACTGTTGCTATATTATTAATAAGTTCAACTACTTTATCTGAAGATGCCACTTCATCGCCAGTTATGTCTAGTATTTCATTAACATGTTTAACTATATTTTCTATAGCATTAATTATGTTAACAAACGCTTTATCTGTTTCCGACACTATATGTACTCCATTTTCAACTTCAACCTTTGCCTTTTCCATTGCATTTACTGCATTTTGTGTCTGTTTTACCATTTCGCCAACTAATGCAGCAATCTCTTTTGCTCTGTCATTTGATTCTTCTGATAATTTTCTAACTTCATCAGCAACTACGCTAAAGCCTTTTCCATGTTCCCCGGCTCTGGCTGCTTCTATTGCAGCATTTAATGC
The DNA here is from genome assembly GCA_021781745.1 of Bacillota bacterium. Lineage (GTDB taxonomy): Bacteria > Bacillota > Clostridia > Clostridiales > Clostridiaceae > Clostridium. Next base: position 30,659 of record JAJXWH010000054.1, read on the forward strand.
TAAGAGATTTGTTTGCTCTGCAATTGCGTTTATTGTATTTATTATTCCTCCAACTTTTGTAGATAGGCTGCTTAAAGATTGCAGTGCCTTGGAAGTTTCATCACTTCCTGTACTTATTACATTCATTGCCTTAACAGTTTCTTCTACTTTTTCTCTGCCAAGATCAGCAGCTACCATTGTTTGAGACGCATTTGAACTTGTAGACTTAGCCCTGCTTTGTGCTAATTGAACAAGACTTGATAGCTGCACTAATACCTTTGAAACATCTACTATAGATTCATTCTGCTGTTCAGCATCTTGAGCTACCTGAGTTACTGTAGCACTTATTTCTTCAGTTGTTGCACTTATTTCTTCTGATGATGCCGCCATCTCTTGTGAAGCTGCATTTAGCTGTTCTGCTGCATTAGTTACACTTCTAACTATACCATCTTGATGTTTTATCATCTCATTAAAGGAATTTCCAAGTTCCTCGATTTCGTCCTTGCTATGTATACTAACCTTAACAGTTAAATCGCCTTCCCCTGCACGTTTCATTAACTTTTCTAAATTTTTAATAGGATTGATTATACCTTTCGTAGAATATCCATAAGCACATATCATGGCAATGATAATTGATATTAAAACAATAACTATTGTATAATTCCTAATACTTAAGGCAGCTGACATATATTCGTTATAATCTGCTGTTACTGCAATTACCCAATTATCAACTGGCTGAAAAGAAACATATTTATATACATTTTCATAAGTATAAAAACCTTGCGAAGTTTTTCCTTCCTTCATCTCATTAATTATAGTTTTCAACTCATCACTAGCGTTGTCACTTGCATTTACTTTTAATATCTTAGTACTGTCAGGGTGGTAAACAATTAATCCATTTTTGTCTATCATATATGCATATCCGCTTTGACCTACTTTAACCTTTGAGGCATAAGAAGATATACTGTCAAATTTTATACTTCCAACTAAAGTACCAATTACTTTTCCGTTATCCTTGAGTGGATATGCTATAAATATAGCAGGATTTCCTGTAAATCGTGATATTAGTACCTCACTAACTGCTTCTGTTCCACTAAGGGCAGTTTTCATATAGTCCCTATCACTTAAATCTATATCTGGTTCTTTTGTTTGACTATCGGCAACTACATTTCCGTAAGCATCTGTAATAATTAAGACTTCCATAAAATCCTTATTTTCTTCTTGGACATTCTTAATATATTCGAAAGCCGCATTAACATTATTGCTATTTGAATTTTGAACCGCTTTTTCTAAATCACTATTTAAGCTCACTACCTTCAGCGAATGTTTTACTGACTCTATTGATTTATCAATTAAAGCTGCTGTATTTGAAGTCTGATCTTTTAACTGCTGCTCAACTGAAGCTTGTATTGAATTTCTAGCCATATTATAGGATACATAACCTAAAGCCCCCATAGGTATAGAAATTATAATAAAAAAAGCTAACATTAATTTTGCTTTTAAAGAAATTTTCATTTAACTTCCCCCTTTTTGTTTTTTGAAATACTTCTTTAACATAAATAGTACCGTGATATATTATGTCTTATTAATATCCATATTTAGATACTTTTCCATAATTATTGAATTACCTTTAAATTTCACTTCATCTGCGTAGCTTCTTATAATAAATAATCCTCTTCCACATTCATCCAAAAGATCTTCTTCACTTATTTCTTTATTTGCTTTTGAAGATTCAACTCCTGATCCACAGTCTTTAACCGCAATTCTTATAAAATTTTCTTTTAATTCCCATTGTACATATATAGGCTTACTATTGTCACTATTATTTCCATGAATATATGCATTGCTAATGGCTTCAGATATAATCAATTTTATCTCAAAGTATTTCTCCTTTAAATTAAAGTTCTTTATTATATTATCTAATTTCTCACTAATATTACTAATTCCATAAAGAATTATATCTCCATTGGTAACTACCATATGCAATCCCCCTTCCTTAATACAATTAATTTATCTATGTAACAAAATTTAATCCTCAAATAATCTATTACAAATATGTTATTATGGAACTAAGTTACTAAAGTTATAAATTTTCACCAACTCCACTTTTATTATCACACTAATTTCATCATTTTTCAACATATACCATTATCCTTTACAAAAGTTAACAAATGCAGATATTTTTTATAAATCCATTTTTTCAAGTAATCAATGCTAAAATTTATATCTTAATTAGTTATATAAAAAATAGTTGTCAGAAAATGGTTAAAACTATTTTCCGACAACTATTTTTTACACAGTCGCTGTTATATTATCTTCTAAATTTACATCCCGTTCATTTACTAATAAGTTCACAAATCTCTCACCATACGGAAGAAAATATTGTATAAATGGCCCAGTTGATAACATAGATATTACTGTACCAAGACCAATTTTCCCTCCTAAAATAAATCCAATAATTAAAAATCCACCATCCAGTGTCATTCTAATCCATCGATACTCAACTTTTGTCTTGTCCTTTATTATAAATGGAATAATATCATTTGGAGCCACACCTACATTAGCCGCTGATAATACTGAAAACCCTATAGCGATAATTAAGCAGCCAAATACCACCAAAAATGCTTTTATAACATAGTTGTAAGATTCAATTGGAAAATATGAAACTATTCTTATGCCAAAATCAATAATAGGTCCTACTCCAACAACACAAATTAATGTTCCAATTTTTATGCGCTTTCTTTCAGTTAACACAATTATAGTAAATAATACTACTAATATAATCATATTAGCTATTCCTGGAGTTACTTCTGCTCTTCCACTAATTAATTTTACTATTAATAATTCCTTAATACCTGTTTTGTTCAACGTAAATGATAATCCTTGAGTAAATACAGTAAAAGGATCAGAACCTATATTAGTCTTTAAAAATATGGCAACTCCAAACTGAATAATACTCATTCCAATAAAGAATAAGATGAGCCTTTTAAATAAATCAATTGCTTTGTTCATATACTTTCTCCTTTTTTGCTACGTTTAATTCTATAAATAATTACTTCTAAGCCCTAAGAAATTTTACTATACAGTTATTATCTTGTCAAAATATAATCCAAAATAATTCAAAACAAAGCAGATTAATTCATAAATAATTTAATTATATCTGATAACTATGATAAATATTATGGCAACAAAAAAGACATTTATTAAAGGATCTAATAAACTTAGATTTTTCTCCTATAATAAATGTCAATTAATATCTAATATGTTATTTTATTTTTCTTGTAAATATTCATCTATAGCTTTTGCAGCTTTCTTACCAGCACCCATAGCTAATATTACTGTTGCAGCTCCTGTAACTGCATCCCCACCAGCATATACAGCTTCCTTAGTAGTAAGACCAGTTTCTTCTTCAGCTACAATACATCTTCTCTTATTAATTTCTAATCCTGCAGTTGTTGAAGAAATTAATGGATTTG
>JAJXWH010000012.1 GCA_021781745.1 Bacillota bacterium
ATAACAAATTTGAGTCTCATTTTCTATATTTTTTATCACTTTTTAAGTGAAAGCTCAATATTTATAGAATTCAGTATCTTAGCCATGCAAAGCATGGCTTTTTAATGTGTCGTGAATAATCTGGGATTATATGGTTCTATATCTAAGACTTTTCTCATCTCCACGAAACATTCATTATATACTTTTTCATATTCTGAATAAAATTCATCTCTAAATGATTCTAACTTTATATCTGTCTCTTGAACAGTTCTGCCTAAAAAATGCATCTCATATGCTATTATTTCTACCATATCTGTTCTCCTCTTCAAATTGCAATTTGTTTAGTTATTATAGAAATAATCCCTGATTTACAGTTAGCAGGGGATAAACATATTATACCATGAATATTTTCAGTTGTAGGTTGTAATTGCGTGAATGGAAATACCTTTTACATAGATATAATTCTAATTTTTAGTATAAAGATAAATTAATTTTAGTGAATAGAACTAGAATATAAGATATAATAATTAATATTAGATAAGTAAGATTATAGATACGAGGTGAAGAAGAGATTATGGATATGGAACAATTATTATTAAAGTTAAAAAATAATCCTGAATATATTCGAGAATTGGATGTAGCAAGTGAAGAGTTACAGTTATTTATAGTTAAAAATAATGGTAACAATATTAAATATATTGAAAGCCCAAGCAAAGAAGTTCAAAAACAGGCTATTAAGAATACTCCATTATGTATAAAATATGTTAAAAATGTCGATGAAGAAGTTGGAATTATGTGTGTTAAAAGTTTATGGAATTCTTTAGAGTTAATTAATTGCCCAAGTGAAAAAATTATGGAAGAAGCCATAAAGTCAAAAGGCTGGGCTATACAATTTGTAAGCAACCCTAGCGAAGAATTGCAACTTTTAGCAGTTGGTAAAGATTATGATGCAATCAAATATATAGAAAATCCTTCAGAAAAAGTCCAGCTTGCAGCTGTTGAAAACTATTATGCAGCCATTCGATTTATAAAGAATCCAAGTTTATCAGCTAAAATTAAAGCTATAAAGTTAAATGGGGAAGCAATAAATTATATTTCCAATTATGACTTAGACGATATAAAGGTTTTTATTTATGAAAACATAAATGTAGTTAAGTATATCTATGGGAGTATTGATGTAGAAATAGTTGTTGAAGTTCTTAAAGAAAAAGTCAAAGATGAGAATATTGAGAAAAAATATATTGAAGATTTTTTGGAACTAGAGATTTTAGAAATGGACAAAATCAATTTTATTAGAGAATTTGGAAGTAAAAATGCTAAAAAATTATTAGTGGATTATAAACTATCAATATAGGAGAGAGGTGAAAAGATTGAATTATTCAGAATGTTTAAATACAGTAGATTTGATAGTTGCATCCAATGAGGTGCCATTAATTATTGGAGAAAGTGGAGTAGGGAAAACTTCATTAGTTAAACGGATAGCCAAGGAAAATGGATATTATCTAGTTACAATTGATGCTAACTTATTAAAAGAAGGGGAAATTGGAGGATTACCTATTGTTGAGAATAAAGTTACTATATATGCAACACATAGTAAGTTGGTTGAAATTAAACATGCTTTAAAAGAAAATGAAGATAGAGGAGTTATTCTATTTATAGATGAGTTAAATAGATGTGACCATGCTGTAGCTCAAGAACTTATGAACTTAATATTAAATAGAGAAATCAATGGATATATCTTAAATGATAAGGTTAGAGTAATTGCAGCAATGAATCCTTCAAATAAAAATGATGGATTTAACAATAGTAAATATGATGTTGTAGATATGGATCCAGCCCAAGAGGATAGGTTTGTGTGGGTAAAACTTGATTCAGATATAAAAGAATGGATTAAATGGGGAATGAGCGAAGCAGGAAATATTAATGAACATATTATAGAATTCTTATCTACCTTTCCAGAATATCTGCATATGCCAGAGTCAGAAGAAACTATAAAGCCTACACCAAGAAGCTGGGAAAGAATATCTAAATCATATGAAATATATTTGAACAACAAAGATAAGTATCCATTAGACATATTTTTAAATGTTGTTAAAGGGAATGTTGGAGTTAATATTGCAAATGACTTTGCAAGCTTTTTAATTAATCTAAAGAAACCATTAATAAAGATAGAAGATATTTTTAATAACGAAATTCTAGATTTTGATTTAAAAGAAAAAGTAAATAATGAAAATCATTCAAGATTATACATACTAGCAAAAAATTCATTGCGATATTTAGAAAATATGCCAATAGAAAAGAATTTTAACTTATTTTCAGAGCTTCTAGATTTATATCCTAGAGACTTAAGACTTGGAATAATGAAGGAAATTAAACGAGATTATAAAGAAGGAATATATGAAAATCTGCTAGAAAACGATGAGTTCCTAGACGCATTTTTTAATATATTTAAGTGAGACTCCAAATCTATGATTTGGTTTCTCGAACTTAGTTAAATTACGCATGTAATTTAACTTCCTTATTTATTAACAGCAAGCACATACGAAAAGAATTACTTCAAAAGGAGGGTGATAGTATGGATTTCGAAGAAAAAAGACAGCAGCTTTTTAAGGAGGCATATTCATTAGAGGAAAATGTTAAATTTAATGATAATTATAAAAGAAATTTCTTTGAACTAGTTGAAGATGTTATATTATATTTACTCCAAACTCAGGATGTCTTTTTTGGACAATTCATGCTTAGGGTGAAAAGAGATATTAACGTTAATGTAACTGTCCCAATTGCAACTATTCCAAAACGTGATGGTTTTAACATGTACTTTAATCCGTTTTTATTCTTGATGTGCAGCAAAAGAGAAATGTCTGCGCTGCTAAAGCATGAAATCTATCACATAATGAATTCACATTTTGAAAGAGAAAGAAGATTGAAAAATAGATTTAGCAAGGAAGCTATAAATGTTGCATTAGATATTTCAATTAATCAGTATATAAAGGATTTACCAGGCTTTAGTAAAAGGCTCGAAGCTGTAAATATGGAGTACAAATTATCCCTTGAAGAAAATAGGAGTATCGAGCAGTATGCAGAAGAGATTTATAAGTCAATCAAATTAAGGATTAAAAATGATAAAGTAGACAAAGATTCAAAATATGAAATAGATATAACTAAGGCTCATGATTTGTGGGAAGAGATGGATATAAGTGAAGAGGATATACAAAATTTAACCCAAAAAACAGCAATAAGTGCTTATTCAGAAAATACACCTAAAGGATTGGAACGTATTATTTTATCTTATAAGGAATCAGCTGAAATACCCTGGCAAACTGTTTTAAAAAATATTTTACCAACCGTAAAATCCGGATATAAGAAAACCATAACGAGAAGAGATAGGCGGCAGCCGGATAGGTTAGATTTGAGAGGAAGATTACCTAAAAATCAAACTGAACTTATTGTAGCTATTGATATTAGTGCTAGCATGACAGAAGGTGATATACATAAAATATTAATAGAGATATTATCAATAACTTCTATCACTAAAAATAATATTACAATTATAGAGTGTGACAATGAAATTAGGAGCATGTATAAGCTTACAAATGAAAACGACATACGTAAAAGAAGTAAGAATAATGGTTCAACAAAATTTTCTCCTGTGTTTCAATATATTATGGATAATAATTTAAGAGATGCTATATTAATATATTTTACTGATGGAGTTGGGGAAAAAGAGTTAGAGGTAAAGCCAATTAATAAAAAAATAATATGGGTAGTTTCTGGAAATGAAGATTTATCTTTAAAAAATGCTTATGGAGAAATAAAGAGAATTAATACTGAGGAAAAGGAAGTTGTCGAAGGTAATATAGGCTTAAAAATGATTAATGAAGCTATACATGATTGGGCGAGATAAAAGAGGATGAATGATGAATAGTGAATGATGAATAATCAAGGAAAAAAAGCTTGGAGCTTTTTGATTATAATACTGCATGGACATTGCAAAGCAATGTCTACCGCAATCATTCATTATTCATCATTAATTATTCATCTGCAAAGTATAGATCAGTCCTTTGCTGCAATTATAACTTTAAATATGCAAAGATAAGCTTATGTGTTAAAATAAATTAAAGCATAGGGGGGATATTCTTGGTTAAGAGAATAAAAAATATAGATTATATGATGCTATTATCTGTACTTCTTATAATAAGTATACTTTTTAATGTATATGCATTCTTCAAATTGAGTAATTATAAGTATAAAATAGGAGAACAATCCTATACTAATATAGAAGATTTTAAGCAAAGAAATGAAAGTAATATGAATATATTATCAAAAGGTCTTGAAGAAAAAAATATAAAAAATGAAGATTTATTAAAGCTATATAAAAACTATGATGCAATGTGCAACGATATAATAGAGCTTTGGCAGCAATATGGATCTTATTCACAGAATGCTATCCCATTACTTTCAAAGAAAATAAAAACAAATAAAGTAATGGAAAATGAGATACATGGAAAAATTAAAGAATACGTACTATCTAAATTAAATAAGCAAATGATAAATGATAAAAGTAAATTGGAACTAGATAATGATGAGCTGCAATCTTTTGAATCCATGTATGAGATTTCAACAAGGTTAAATGAGTACTTTAATAAGTTTAATGAAGAAACACTGAAAGGAATTACAGGAGAAGATAAAGAAAAAATAGTAATAAATAAATATTATTGGATAGATATGCTAGAGGGTATATATGATATAAGTGACGATTATGTGAATTTACAATGGAAAACAGAAGCAATAGATACAAGTTTAAAGCAGAATAAATAAATAATTTATATTTAAAGGGATATGAGGTCGCTTATGTTTAATAATAAAAAATGTAGAATAAATGTCTATAGATTTATTCTACATTTCAAAATTTGTGATTTTAGTGGCATCCGGCACAAGAGCCTCCACATCCACCTTCGGGTTCAATAACAGGTTTTAAACTTAAGCCATTGCCTTCATTTTCTTCAGAAGAAAGAATTATAAAGCCGCCAAATTGTTCCAATAAGTTTTTTTCAAACATAAATGTAATATCATTTATTTTTTCAATTTCATCATCAGCAGTAGCTTCTGAAATAGATATATTGAAAACTGGACCGCTGCATGAATAACCAGCCAAATTTATTCTAATATTAAATTCAGTTATTTTATTTTCTTCTAGAAAAGCTTTGAACTCATTATATGCTTCTTCGCTTATAGTAACATTTTTCATATAAACACCTACCTTATAAAATATTTATTTATGATTAAATCATTAACGTAAGTATAGCATATATAGATTAAAATAAAAAGTTTATATTAATAGTTATATTATGTCTAATAATGTGCTATTATATTATAGTTTATTAAATATATTAATTTAATAAACTATATGGTAGAATTATACATGTAATTTAATTAATGCTATTAGTGAATGCGAAATTTCAATTAGAGATTTTAAGCTAAATATTGCAGGAAAGGGAATTAACTATGAAACCATATAATAAAAAATTTGTGTTCCAAGAGATGAAAAAATACAATGAAATAATCAATCAAGGAACCTGTGGTGACTATTATATAGTTAAAGATACTACACAAATACAAAATTTAGAAGGATATATGTATGAAAATAAAGAAGAATTTAATATAGATGTAATTCAACTATACAAAAAGGATAGTTGTCTAATGAAACTTACCCCAAAAGAGATAGAAAGTTCTTATGGATCTATTTCTTCTGCCCATGGTAAGGTCGGAATAGTCGGTCTTGGAATTGGATATGTAGTTCAAGAAGTTGCCAAAAAGTCTAACGTTAAAGAAGTTATTGTGTATGAAATTAGTGAAGAAATAATAAGTTTATATAATCAAACTTTTAAGGATAACAAAAAGATAAAAATTATAAAAGGTGATGCATTTAAGGTTCAAAGAGAAAAATTTGATTTTTTTTATGTAGATATATATGAATATAAGTTAACTTCAAAAGTAGTTGCAGACTATAAGCTTTTTAATGAATTGCATGAAATTGAAGAATACGCGTTTTGGGGATTAGAACATTTTCTACTAAGTTGTAAGTATGAGGATATCGTATGGGTGTATATACCTGAAAATTGGATTGCAATGAGTAAAAAGGCATATGAAGCTCTTGATTCATCTAGGTATATTGAAAGCTATAAACCATTGGATGAGGAACTGGTAAAAAAAATATTATTAGAATTTAAAGAAATTTTAAATTCATAGATTAACTTTTATTTATGCATATACCAAGGAGGATAAATATAATGATATTATCGGGAAAAGAAATATTAAAGAATATTGATAGTAATATAATAATTGAGCCATTTGACGAGAAAAAAATTAATCCAAATAGCTATAATTTATCTTTATATAATGAATTGTTAGTTTATGAAAATGATATTTTGGATATGAAAACACCAAATCCAACAATAAAAATAACTATTCCAGAGGAAGGTTTATTATTAGAACCAGGTAAATTATATTTAGGAAGAACAAATGAATTTACAAGCACTGATAAATTTGTGCCTATGCTTGAAGGTCGTTCTTCTACAGGAAGGCTTGGGTTATTCATTCATGTTACAGCAGGATTTGGTGATATTGGATTTTCGGGGTATTGGACATTAGAAATTTTTTGCGTTCAGCCAATTAGAGTATATCCTAACGTAGAAATCTGCCAAATTTATTATCATGATATTCATGGAGAATACGATTTATATAACAGCGGAAAATATCAAAATAACACAGGAATCCAACCAAGCTTAATGTATAAGGATTTTGAAAAATAATTAGTGTATTTTACATGCAAGTTAAATAGAAGTTATGGCTATGGATTTATGATTTAGAAATGTGACTTATAATTGGAAGTATGCATAATAAATAACTATAACTATATTTAAGTGCATATGAAAACAAAGAAAATAGGTACATGTTTGTGAAATAGGCATTTGAAAATAAGCTGTTGAATGTTCTTAAGTAGAGAACCCAAATCTATGATTTGGTATGAATCACTTACTCAGCGAACGTAGCGAGTCGAGTTTCCTCTATTTAGTTGTTCCACTCCTACTTGTCCAAATGAATTTGGAGCAAGTAGGAGTGGTGCAACTACCTATCTAGAACATTCCAGCGAAATTTTCATAGTCCTATGGAACAAACATGTACCTATTTTCGGGTTACATATGCTTAACTATAGTTTACGTGTGATTTGTCTATGTATAACTCAATTATAAATAAAGCACCTGAATCTGAATTCTTAGCAGTAATTATTCCATTTAGTTTTTCAATTACATTTTTACTTATAGATAATCCAAGTCCAAAATTTCCTTTTGATCCTTTATAAAATCTATCAAATATATTAGGAAGTTCATTATTTTTAAAGCCAGGACCATCATCAGATATTATAAGCTGAACTCTTGTGTTGTTGATAATCTTCAATTCTATTGAAACAGTACTGTTTGCATATCTTATACAATTGCTGATAACATTAGTAATTGCTCTAGACAGCTTTTCTTCATCACCATAAACTCCAACTGTTTCATTTGGCAGGTCAGTCAAAAGGCAAACATTGCTTTTTTCCGCTAGCAAATTAACGCTAAGTATACATTTACTTATAAGCTCATTGAAATTCAAATTTATATAGTTATAATTTTCTTCAATTGCATCAAGACGAGACAAATACAACAAATCCTCTACAAGATGAGTCATGCGTTTAATTTCTGAAAGTATAACAGGAACAGCACTGCTACTATCAATAACATCATATTTAATACCTTCAGTATAGCTTTGTATGGACATAAGCGGAGTTCTAAATTCGTGAGATACATTTTGCAAAAAAGTTTTTTGTGCTTTATCATATGTTTCAAGTTTTTCAGACATAACATTAATATTATTTACAAATTCACGTAGTTCATCATATACTGGAACATTGACTTTATTTCCAAAATTTCTTTCTGATATATTACTTATATACTGATTAAGATGTGAAAAAGGTTCTGATATTTTTTTTGAAACGCGTGAAGAAAATATTACAGTGATTAAAGCCGAAAAAATAAGTATTAAAAGAAGAAGGAAATTTATAGCATATTGAAGTTGATTTATTTTTTCAACACTTGAATATATTATTATCCACCCTAAACCAAATGAATTCTTATCAGACACTGGTTTTACTATTGCTATGTATTCTGTACCAGATACATTAAGTCTTAATTCTGATTGCTCAGTAGCATTTTTTAATTCTTCAAGTTTATCAACGACCTGTTTTGTAAGATCAACATGAGTCGAAGAGGGATTTTCTTGAATAGGAGTAATCCTTTTTCTATTTTTATCTAATAAAATAAAGTCTGAATTTAGTAAAGAAAATGGCTCTTTTAGCGCACGGTCTAACATAAAATAGTATCTGTATGGATCATTGTCTTCTTGTAGATCCACAGGAAGACTGTCCTTATTAGGATTATCAGGGTGAGGTGGTTCCGGTTTTCTAGGAAAAAAATCAGGTCCGTGCTGAAGTGCAGTATGTTCAGCATTTAGTGCTACTCTATCTAGTTGTTCTACTATATCTTTTTCGATGTACATATGCACAGCAACATTAAATATTATTGCAGTTAATGTAATCAGCATAATAATAACAATAATATTATATTTAAAAATTCTCCATTTTATTGTATCTCTTTTCATAACATCATCCACTCTTTATATGTATTAGAATCTAATATGTATGTATTAATTATTTTGGAAACCCGATTTATCATGTATTGTAAAACCAAATCCCCAAACTGTATTGATTTTTAATGTGGAATTTGCATCAGAAAGTTTTTTACGTATTCTTTTTATCATATCGTCAGTAGCTCTAGTTTCGACTTTATTTTCAAATCCCCAAACTTTATCTAATAATTCGCTTCGACTAACAGCTCTATTTTTATTTTCTATAAGGTAACTGAGAAGAGACAATTCCATTACGGTAAGGTTTAGAGTCTTACCGTTTACTTCAGCTTGCTTAGTATCAAGGTTAATCGAAACATCTAATATATTAATGAGTTTAGAACTAGTTAAAGGAGTCTTGTCCAAATCCATTCTCCTAAAAATACTGTTAATTCTAGCTATAAGTTCTAAAGGACTAAATGGTTTTGTAAGATAATCATCTCCTCCAAGTTTAAGACCAGTAATTTTATCTGACTCCGTATCTTTAGCAGATACAATTATAATAGGAACATAACTTTTAAGTCTTATTAAGGAGCAAAGTGCATATCCATCTATTTCGGGCATCATTATATCTAATATAAGCATATCAGCTTGTTTTTTATTAAAAGCTTCTAGAACAGATTTACCATCTGTAAAGATTTCTACATCAAAACCTTCCTTAACGAGAAAAGATTTTATTATGTTACAAATATTAATCTCATCATCAGCAATGTATATTAATTTCTTATTCATGAAATTACTTCACCTCAAAGAACATTTTACCACATAAATTTCTATTAAGTGTAAGTTTGCCACAAATTTGCCGCGAATTTGCCACTATAATACGTTAGTTTTGTAGAAAAATGCCTCGACTATATTAATATAGGAGAAAATAAGTGCAGGGAAGCGGATTAAAGGAGAGAATTATATATGAATACAATAAGTACAAACGATAGTAGTTTGGAGATTTATCTTCAGAAAAGAATAGAGGCGGCAAAAGCTTTGCAGTCTCAGTCAGAACAACAAAAAAAGCAAGAAGAAAATGATTCAATTACTATTAGTCAACAAGCATTTCAGACATTAAGTGGTTCAACACAAACATCTAGTAATAGTCCATTAGATAGTTTGGTTGAAGCTGGAACAATAACACAAAATCAAGCAGATGCTATTCAAAGTGCATTTCAATCTAGAGGAAAAGGAATTCAATCTTCAGGAACGTACAGCAATAACACTCAAGCTCAAAATCCACTAGATAGTTTAGTAAGTGCTGGAACAATAACACAAGATCAAGCGGATGCAGTTAAAAGTACATTCAAAGAAGTAATGAAGGCAACCCGGACAGATATGAATTCAACATCAAGCAGTACGCAAACAAATCCATTAGATAGTTTGGTATCTTCAGGAACTATAACTGAAGATCAAGAAACCGCCATTGAAAGTGCGCTTGAAGAAGCTATGAAAGCAAATGGTCAAGATTCTGATCAATCGTCAAGCTTAAACAGCACTGGTACACAATCAGACCCATTAGAAAGTTTAATATCAGATGGAACAATAACACAAGATCAAGCCGATGCGGTTAAAAGCGCATTAGACGAGGCATTGAAAGCAAATAGGCCAGATATGAATTCAATATCAGGTAGTACGCAAACAGATCCATTAGATAGTTTGGTATCATCAGGAACAATAACAGAAGACCAAGAAGCTGCCATAAAAAGTGCTCTTGAGGAAGCAAAAAAAGCAAATGGACAAGATTCCAATAAATCATCAAGTTCAAGCAGTACTAGTACACAAGCCGATCCATTAGAGAGTTTAATATCAGCTGGAACAATAACACAGGATCAAGCTGATACGATTAAAAGTGCATTAGAAGAAGCAATGGAGACAAATAGGCCGAGAATGGAAGTATCATTATCAAATAGTAATAATGTAACTGATCCTTTGGACAGTTTAGTGTCGGCTGGAACAATAACACAGGAGCAAGAAGACGCTATCAAAAGTGCTTTCCAAACAGTAATGTAGAAAATAGTTTTAAATAACATTATTATACTAGGAGGTAAGATTATGAGCAGTTTATCAATTGCAGCATCATCATTAAAAAATTTATACGCTTCATCAAGTGCAGTAAGTGTAAAAAGTAGTAGTAATAGCAGTACAAGCAATTCGAGTTCAAGCAGTAGTAGCAGTACAAGTAGCTCTAGTTCGACTAGCACAAGCAGCTCTAGCAGCAGTTCAACAAGTGCACTTGAGGAAGAATTAGCAAATCTTAGATCACAAATACAAACAGAACAAGCAAGTAAGGATGATGCGAAAACAAAGAGTGAAAAAGTTTCGGAATTACAGTCACAAATACAAAGTATTCAGGCAGAGATTCAGACAAAAAAAGCTGAAGAATCTAGAAAAGCAGAGGAAAAGAAATCGCCAACAAATACTAATAGTAGTTCAAATAATACTAATACATCTACATCACAGTCAAGCGAAAAAAGCGATAGCACAATTGATACTTATGTATAATTTGATGAGATTAGATTAAACTTAGGTTATTAAATAATATAAGAGAATTTATGAAAAAGCTAACCTTTGTATGATGATTTTATTTTAAGATTATCATACAGAGGTTTTTGTTGTTTGATTCTTTATTATTTTAAGATTGTTTATAAAATTTTTAAAATTGCTTTAAAGGAATTTTAAAAATGGATTTTATAATGTACTCATAACAGCAAGGATACATTTTAAGATATTCTTGCAAAAATATTAGGAGGCGTTATAAATGAATAAGATTAAAGTATTATACGATGTGTTTAAAACAATGAAGGATAAGGAAATATTTAAAGGGAATTTAAAACTAGAAGCAGCTAAAGGAGAGGTGAAGATATTATCATTCTCTAATGAGTTTGAAACCGACACTAAAAGTGGGGAAACAAAGGCTAAGTTAAATTTAGATTTAGATGCTGAAGGGAAAAAAGTGAAGCACGAAAGTAATTCAGAATTTAATATAAAGAATTGCCCACATCATAAGTTTCATAAAGGAATGCATATGCATCACCACGGGCATGGACATGAGAATTGCGGAATAAAGTCTGGCCTTTCAAAAATTACATTTATATTGAACCTATTAAATAATATACAAGTTGAAGAAAAAGATGAAAAATCCATTATATCTTTGGATTTAAAAGACGTACTAAAAGAAATAAAAGATATGCATAAAGATTTTCACAAAGGAATTGATGATGAAAAGATTTTAGAATATCACAAACAAATGCATGAGGGAATAAATAAGGATTTTCATAAGCATCATGAGTTTATAAAAGAAATATTATGTTCGGAAAAAAGTGATACTTTATTGAAAATATATGCAAATAAAAATAATGAGATTGAGAAAGTAGAAATTGCAGCTAAGGGTGAAAACACCATTAATGGAACGTTGGATTTTGTTTGGTAAACAAAGATAATTAATGAGAGGCTATCGTATAATGCGATGGCTTTTCTTATAAGAAAAATTACATAAATTAAAAGCAAGATGTATATTTAATAGTTTTATATATAACTAATTTTTAAATTATTATATATTATCTAATGTTATAATTACTATAATGGATAAAATTAAATTTAAGGTGGTGATTAAGATTAGAAAACCTAGAAGAAAAATTCATTTTAATAACAAAGTTGATGAAGAACATCTTAGGTATTTTGAAAAACTTTGTGAATTTAATAAGATACGTCATGAATTAGAACATGAACATCATAAAATTCATTATAAAAAGATTAATGAGCTTAATAAGATTCATAGATATTTGAGATGGTTACGCCCTGTAGGAGGATTAATAAGTCTCTTTTTACTTTTTCTAATCTTCAAGTTCGTTGGTGTTCAGACTATTACTATATTTTTCGCAATAATTTTTATTATTCATCAGGCCTCACATATATACATTACTTTGAGAATGGAAAAAAGAATTATGAAACCTTTAGAAAAGTTAAAAAATGGTGTTGAACAAATTGCCAAGGGAAATTATGATGTAAGAATAGATAATGATGTGTGTAACGAAATAGGCGTATTAATATATGATTTTAATAAAATGGCTGAAACTTTGAAGAAGGCTGATAAGATGAAACAGGAATACGAAGAAAATAGAAAAGACCTTATAGCGAACATTTCTC
Source organism: Bacillota bacterium (assembly GCA_021781745.1). GTDB lineage: Bacteria > Bacillota > Clostridia > Clostridiales > Clostridiaceae > Clostridium. The sequence continues at coordinate 12,835 of JAJXWH010000012.1, forward strand.
ATGATTTAAAAACGCCAATTACCTCAATCAATGGATATATAGAAGCCTTAGTTGATGGTGTTGTTACATCTCCAGATAAGGTGAATAATTATTTAAAAGTAATTTATAACAATACTACATATATAAATAATCTTATAGATGATTTGTTTTTATTTTCCAAGTTGGATATGCAGAAACTAGATTTTAATTTTGAAAGGATTAAAATTAAGCCTTTTATGGAGGATCTCATGGAAGAATTTGATTTTGTGCTTAAAGAGAAAGGCGTTAAATTTAAATTTCAAGATAATTTATTTAAAGAATTAGAAGTTAATATAGATAGGAAAAGAATATATCAAGTTATTAGAAATATTATTGGAAATGCAATGAAATATGGAAATCATAAAGAACCAGCTATCGATGTTGAATTAAGCAATGATGATTCGTATATTAGTATTGAAGTTAAAGACAATGGACTAGGTATTCCTGAAGATAAACTTCCTCATATATTTGATAGGTTTTATCGCATAGATGCTGAAAGAACAAAAGATTTAATGAGCACAGGACTTGGGCTTGCAATAGCTAAAGAGATGATAGAAGCTCATGGGGGGAAAATTCATGTAAATAGTATTGTAGGGGAAGGCAGCAGCTTTATTATACAAATCCCTATAACTGAAAAGGAGAAATCATATGAAACAAATATTGATTATTGAGGATGATATTAATATTGCAGAATTAGAAAAAGAATATCTTCAATTAAATGGTTATAAAGTGGAAATAATTCAAGATGGTGCTCAAGGACTAAAACAAGCACTCATGGGTATATATGACCTTATAATTGTTGATTTAATGCTTCCTGGTAAGGATGGCTATACAATTGTAAAAGAAGTTAGAGATAAATATGAAATACCTATAATAATCGTATCGGCAAGAAGTGAAGATATTGATAAGATAAAAGGTTTAGGATTTGGTGCAGATGATTATTTAACTAAGCCCTTTAGTCCAGCGGAATTGGTGGCTAGAATAAAATCTCATATGATAAGATATGAACGACTGTCTGGGAAGAAAATACAAAATTGTGTTATAAGCCATAAATCTTTAGAGATAAGAACAGACTCCCATAAGGTTTTTGTAAATAGTAAAGAAGTTATTCTTACCACAAAAGAATACGAGCTGCTTGTATTTTTAGCTTCTAATCCTAATATAGTTTTTACTAAAGATCAATTATTTGATAACATATGGGGAGAAGAATATTATGGAGATACAGCTACTGTAGCAGTTCATATACAAAAACTAAGAAAAAAGATTGAGAAAGACCCTGGAAATCCAGAATATATAGAAACTCTTTGGGGAACAGGGTATAGGTTTAATTCTTAAACTATCATAGAATTAAGCTTAAGTTTTTATAAAAGTAACTAATTACTGGAGTTAATTATTATAAATGGTTACAGTGTACAAATGAGATTAATATAATTAAAATAGTTGTATATGCATACAGCTATTTTTTATAGCTAAGATTTAGGAGGTTTTAAAATGAATAAGATAGTAGTTGCAGGCTTGGTTAATGTGGAAACCACAGTAAAAATAGATTCGTTTCCAATTGAGTATACACCAATTGATTTCCTCTTTTTTGGTATCGATTCCAAGGCTTCGGGAGTTGGTCTTAATATAGGAAAAGCATTAACAACTTTAGGTGATGAGGTAGTTCTACTTTCCATGGCAGGCAGAGATGCATCTGGAACAATTGTAAAAAATCAATTGGAGAGCTGTGGAATTAGCACAAATTATATTACAGAAAATCTTTCGTCAACTCCGCAATCAGTTGTCTTATATGATAAAAGCGGAAAAAGGAAAATTTATTGCGACTTAAAAGAAGTACAAGATTCTTCATATGATGAAGAAATTTTTAAAAAAGTTATTGAAGATTGTTCTATTGTTTGCTTATGTAATATCAATTTTTCAAGAAAGCTATTAAAAATAGCAAAGGATAATAATAAAATTATTGCAAGTGATGTTCAAGTATTAGGAGATATAAACGATGTATACAATTCAGAATATATGAAATATGCTGACATACTATTTCTAAGCAATGAAAATATAAAGGGATCTGTCGAAGAGTTCGTAAAAGAAATAGCTAAAAAATATAATAACGACATTATAGTAGTTGGTCTTGGTAGTGAAGGAGCTTTATTGTATGTAAAAAGAGATAATCATATGAAGCGTTATAAAGCAGTAAAGACCAGAGAAGTAGTAAACACAATTGGTGCTGGAGATTCCTTATTTTCATGTTTTATTCACTATTATTCAAAAAATGCTGATCCATATGAAGCTATTAAAAAAGCCATAGTTTTTGCTTCTTATAAAATAGGAGTTGCAGGCGCATCAGAAGGATTTCTTAAAGAAAATGAATTAGAATCATATATCCAACAAATAAGCAAATGATAAGTTATAAGTGAAAAGTGATAAGTTAAAATACTTGAAAAGCCTCTACAGGCTTTTCATCATTAACTTATCACTTTTAATTGATAAAGGTTGGAATTTTCTTATTTAACAACTATATTAACAAGTCTTCCCTTAATTACAATTACCTTAACTATATTTTTTCCTTCAGTATTTTCTTTAATTATTTGATTGTCTAAGGAAGCAGCTTTTATGCCTTCTTCATCTAAGTTTGAAGCTACCATAATTTTAGCTTTTATCTTACCATTGATTTGGATTGCAATTTCAACTTCATCTTTAATTAAAGCAGAAGGATCGAACTCTGGTAATCTTTCATTAAAGACTGTTGAAGTATTTCCTATTAAGCTCCATTGTTCTTCAGCAAAGTGAGGTGCGAATGGTGCAAGTAATTTTATGAAATCAGCTATAGTTTCCTTCAGGAACTTTGGATTTTTAACTTCTTCTTGAATATACTTATTAACTGCATTTGTAAGCTCCATAAGTCTTGCTATTGCAGTGTTAAATTGCATTTTTTCTCCATCTTCAGTAACACCTCTTATAGCTGTGTGCTTCCAGAAGTTTAATTCCTTTTCAGCTGAATCTATTGAGTCTTTAATATTTTCATTTGAATCTATTATACTTCTGCAAGTTTCTAGGATTCTTTCAATTCTATCTACGAATTTACCTACAGATTTAATTCCATCATCGCTCCATGCTCCACCTTCAGTGTACCCAAATCCAAACATTAGATACATTCTAAATACATCAGCACCATATTCTTTTATGTAATCATCAGGAGAAATTGTATTTCCTTTTGATTTACTCATTTTAAGTCCATCTGGCCCTAAGATTAAACCTTGGTGAGTTAAACTTAAGAATGGTTCATCGAAGTTTAAGTATCCAGCATCTCTTAAAGCTTTTGTTATAAATCTTGCATATAATAAATGCATACATGCATGTTCAGGTCCACCAACGTATTTATCTACAGGAAGCATTTTGTTGACTTTTTCAGAGTCAAAAGGTGCATCTTCATTTTTATTGTCTACATATCTTAAGTAGTAAAAAGATGAACATACAAAAGTATCTAAAGTATCAGCTTCTCTCTTTGCAGGTTTTCCACAATGAGGACAAGTTGTATTTACAAACTCTTCACATTTACCTAATGGTGATTTACCGTCTGGGGTAAATTCAACATTATAAGGTAATTTTACTGGAAGATCTTTTTCAGGTACTGGAACTATTCCACAATCGTCACAGTATACAATTGGAATTGGTGCCCCCCAATATCTTTGTCTTGAAACTAACCAGTCTCTTAATCTGAAGTTTACCTTCATTGCACCTAAATTATCTTTTTCTAATTCTTTAACAATTTTCTTTTTAGCTTCATCGGTTGTTAATCCATCAAATTTTCCTGAATTAACAAGTACTCCGTACTCACAATATGGAAGCTCTGGATTAGTATTATCTTTATCAGTTATAACTCTTTCAATTGGTAAATTAAATTTAGTTGCAAAAGCAAAATCTCTTTCATCATGAGCAGGAACAGCCATAACGCATCCAGTCCCATAAGTAGCTAATACATAATCAGAAATCCAAATAGGAACTACCTTTCCGTTAATAGGATTTATAGCATAAGATCCTGTGAACACTCCTGTTTTTTCTTTTGAAACTGATTGTCTTTCAATTTCAGATTGTTTTGCAGCAGCCTCTTTATATTCTTCAACAGCTGCTTTATATTCAGGAAGTGTTAGCTCATCAACTAATTTATTTTCAGGAGCTAAAACTACATAAGTAACACCATTTAGAGTATCAACTCTTGTTGTAAATACATCGAATTTTAAATCTGAATCTTTAACTTTGAAAGTAACTTGAGCCCCATAAGATCTTCCAATCCAGTGCTTTTGCATAGATTTAGTCTTTTCAGGCCAATCTAAATCATCTAATTTATCAAGTAATTCATCGCCGTAATCAGTTATTTTAAAGAACCATTGAGTAAGATCTTTCTTAGTAACCTCAGTACTGCATCTTTCACAAGCACCATCAACAACTTGTTCATTAGCTAAAACTGTGTTACAAGATGGACACCAGTTTACTGGAGCTTTCTTTCTATAAGCTAATCCTTTTTCGTAAAGTTTTAAGAATAGCCATTGAGTCCATTTATAATAATCAGGAAGGCAAGTAACCACTTCATTTTCCCAGTTAAACATAGCCCCCATAGATCTTAATTGCTTTTCCATAGTCTCTATATTCTTTAAGGTAGAATCTTGTGGATGTATTCCTGTTTTTATAGCATAGTTTTCAGCAGGTAATCCAAAGGCATCAAAGCCCATTGGTTGGAATACATTGTATCCTTGCATTCTTTTAAGTCTTGCCCATGAATCAGTTGGACCATAGTTAAACCAGTGACCAGCATGAAGTTGAGCACCTGATGGATAAGAAAACATTTCAAGTGTATAGAGCTTCTTATCTAAATTTTCAGGATTAAACTTATAAGTTCCATTTTCCTCCCATATCTTTTGCCATTTTTCATCAATCTTAGTTCCGTAATTTGCCATTGTTATCCTCCCATTTAATCAGTTTACAGTTAACAGTTAACAGTTAACAGTTATGGTAGAAATCACTTTGTGATTTCTAAAACTTGTTAAGTGCTATCGCAATAACCGCTTAGGAATTTTATAATATAATTTTGACCAGCTAAACGCGGGTTTAATCAGTTCACAGTTTGCAGTTTACAGTTAAGGAACAAAGTCCAAGGGACTTTGTTAAATATTATTTATTTTAAGAAAACTCCTACGGAGTTTCGATCCTTAACTGTGAACTGTCAATTGTTAACTGTTAACTGAAAAAAAAGGCTTTCGTCTCTAAATACAAAGAGACGAAAGCATAATTTCCGTGGTACCACTCTTAATTAGAAGAATAAAATAAATTAATTCTTCTCACTCAATATTTTAACGGGTTTACCGTACTTGCTTTTACAAGTAAGCTCATAGGCAAGTTCATAATAAAATAACACTGTTTTGCACCAGATAACAGCTCTCTGAAAGATATAATTATTACTATTACTCCTAATCATCGCATAATATGAAATTTTAATAACATTATATATTAAAAAATCTAAAAAAGTCAAGAAGTTGACTTATAGGAAGTCATTTGATAAGTTATATATCAGGTGAGTACAGGTTATTCTTAGTTATAAGTGATAAATTATAAGTGACAAGTTAAGGAAGAAAAGCTACAGGCTTTTCATAAAATATGCTTTTTTTAGATAAAAGGAGCTTCTTGGATAAGGTATCTAATTTTTTGGAAAGATAAAACAATAATCTTCTAAGAATAAGTTATTATGGTACAATACTATAATAGATAGGAGTTTAATTATAGAGGGAAGTGAACCTATGAGTATAATGTTGGGTCTAATTGTTGTAATTTTGATGTTAAACTTAATTTTTTCATTATCATTAGTATTTATTGAAAGAAAAGATCCTACTACAACGTGGGCATGGCTTTTAATATCAATGATTTTACCAGGCCTTGGATTTATAATTTATATTTTATTCGGTCAAAATCTAAGCAGGCAAAAAATCTTTAAAGAGAAAATAAAATTTGATGAGAAGAAAAGAAAGAATATAAATGATACATACAAAGTGAATAATCATAGTCACGATGGTGGAGAAAAATTTGCAGATTTAAGAAAATTAAATTTTAATCATTCAGGTGTAAAATATACTACAAATAATAAAGTTAATGTTTATGTAAATGGAGAGGAGAAGTTTAAGCAATTAATTGAAGATATAAGAAGTGCAAAGAAATATATTCACGTAGAGTATTATATTTTTAGAGGAGATGTACTTGGAAAAAAGATAATTGATGAACTTACCAAAAAGGTTCAGGATGGATTAGAAGTTAGATTACTAGTAGATAGTATGGGTTCGCGCAAGTTAAGAAAAAAAGATCTTAGAGAATATATAAGTGCTGGCGGAAAGTTTTCGTTATTTTTCCCAGGAATTGTACCTCACATTAATACTCGTATAAACTATAGAAATCATAGAAAAATAGTAGTGATCGATGGCATATATGGATATGTTGGTGGATTTAATGTAGGAAAAGAATACATAGGTAAAGATCCAGAAGTTGGGTTCTGGAGGGACACCCATGTGCGAATTCAAGGGGACGCTGTTAATGCGCTAAATGAACGTTTTTTACTTGATTGGGGTCACGCTTCAGGAGAAAAAATTATTGATTATAGTAAATATGCAGAAGAGTTTAGGAGAGATTTAGGGGATATTGGAATACAAATTGTAACTAGTGGTCCAGACCATAAAGAGGAATACATTAGGAATGCTTATTTGAAATTGATTAATAATGCTAAAAATAATTTGTATTTAGAGACACCTTACTTAGTCCTTGATTCGCCTATATTAGAGGCTTTGAAAATATCTGCATTATCAGGGGTAGATGTAAGAATAATAATTCCAGGCAATCCAGATCATTTCTTTATGAAATGGGCTGCAAGTTCGTATGTTGGAGAATTATTAGAGGCTGGAGTAAAAGTATATAATTATCAAAATGGATTTATTCATGCAAAGACTATAATTGCAGATAGTATAGTAATGAGTATAGGAACAGCTAACTTAGATATAAGGAGCTTTAAACTGAATTTTGAGGTTAATGCATTTATTTATGATGACAGAATTGCAAAGGATGGAGAAGTACAATTTATGAAAGATATTAAAGATTCTGAACAAATAACACAAGAAATATATAATGGAAGAAGTTTTTCACTTAAAATTAAAGAGTCTTTAATAAGACTAGTATCGCCGATATTATAAGCAGCTATATTATATGAGCAAACGAGAGAAAGATAACTTACTTAGATTGGAGCTTTTTATGCAAAACAAAGATAAATTTTATTATTCTTTAACTACATTTATACATTTTGGAGTAATGAGTATAGTAACGACTTTTTATGCACCGTATTTAAATCAGGTAGTTGGGCTATCTTTAGGTGAGATTGGAACAGTGGTATCTATAGGAGCATTATTTGCAATTTTAACGCAGCAATTATTAGTAAGCAAATTTTCATCAATGGAGAATAAAAAGAAATTTATCATTATTCATTTAAGTGCTTTAATAGCTATGATAATATTTTTGATGTTTATTAATAAAACTATTATATTTTTTTATGCAGTGCTTTATGGTTTAATAGTTCAAACAGTGGGAACTGTATATGAAGTATACGTTGAAGAAACATCAATTAGACATAATATAGAATATTCTGTAATAAGAAAATGGGGATCTATTGGATTTGGCTGTATAGTGCTACTTAGTGGAACTATAATCCTAAAATTTGGTTTTAGAGCAGTGCATTTAATAGGAATTATAATGACGAGTATCGTTATATTTTTAATTGCTGTGAAGTTTAAAAAAATTAAATCGAATTCAAAGAAAACTAATGTAAAATTAAGTAATGTATTTAAGAATAAAAACTCAATAATCCTAGGAGTAATAAATATATTAATCATTGGTGTATATAATGCAATCGAATTTGCATATTCGCCATATTTGATAAAAATAACTGGAAATATTGATTTATCTAATTCTATATACAGCAAATCTATATTTTCAAGAGTTGTTGTGGAATTTATATCTTTTATGCTTGTGGGTAAATTTCTAAAAGATAAAAAACCTAAAAAATATTTAATAATATCCTTCCTTATAGGAACAACGAGAATATTATTATTCTCAACAGCCTCTATACCATTAATTATCTTAGGTGACCAATTACATGGGCTAATGTATGGATGCTATTTAACATTTTTATTCAAATATATTAGAGAAGTTGTTGATGAAGAATTGGTAGCAGGTACATTTTCGTTTGTAAGTGTATTAGGTTCAGCAGGAGCTAATTTTATATACCCAAGCATGTTTAGTGCAATTCAAGGAAGATTTGGATATTCATTTATGTATATTGCTGGTTTTTCAACTATGTTAGCCTCTTCCTTGATTGCTATGAAAGTGCTTCCGAATGGGAAGAAATCTATTAAAGCAGAGTAGTTAAGGATTTAAATTATATGTCTGTAACTTTAATAATGTTAAATCCTTTCTCCTCTAATATAGTTATTAATCTTTTTAATATTGAATTATCAGTATAGGTATATGTTGGTATATTATCATTCTCAGTTAATGTAATATAGCTATTTTCCAAGGCAGGATGGAAAAATACACTTCCCATCTGACTTGTGTCAGAATTTTTTATTCTATCTAAAGCAATATCTTCTTTTCCAAGAGGAATATAATCCAAAGGCGTTGAAATGTAATATGAGGATTTATTATATGGACTAAGCTGAGGTTTTGTTAAATCAGCATTACCCCCATCCTCCTTCTTAAATGGATAATATAATATTTTAAAATATTTTTCAGCAATTTTATTTTGATAAGGTGTAATTTCATAATGTGGTGCTTCGAAGAAATTAACCGATATATCCAAGTAAGATGCAGTTTTGATGGCTTTTTCAATTCTTTCCTTAAATATTTTTTCAGAAGGTTGAAATTTTCCAAATTCGAAGCCAGCACCAGATTCATCGTTATTACGTTGATGAGTATATCCATGAAGGCCAATTATTCCATTATGCATAGTAAAATAATCTAAACTATATACCATTTCAGCCATTTCAAAATTATTTTTAGTTAAAGGATCATTATCAACTCCTTTATTTGGAATAATATATCTTGGAATCCATGCAATATGGTATGGAATTTTTATTTGGTACATGTAATTTGCTATTATGCGAAGTTTTTCAAAATATTCTTTAGAATAAGGTTGAGAATTTAATCCCACATCTTCAAAACGTATAAAACCTATTTGTTTTATTTTTGATTTATATGGAATAGCATTGGCATTATTAAAACCATTTATTTTACAATCAATTAACTTGTTATTTTTATCCCATCTAGTATAAAGATTAAGCATTTGAGAAAAATCAGAGAATCCTATATAGTATATATCATTTTTATTTTGTAGTGCTTTTTTTAATGGAAATGTATTATCAGAATGTCTGATAAATTTATTAGTTATATCAATTTCATAAGAATTATTATTTATCTGTATACTTAATAAATTGTCGGTTTTATTTATTTCTCCACCGAGCTGCTCAATAAATTCATTTAAACATATGTAATATCTGTTTTTAGTTAGATATACAGGTAATCTTAGATCTAATGTTTTGCCATTAATTTTAAATTTAGCATTATCTTGAGGCATATCAAGGCCTTTGAAGTTTGTATAATCTGCTTTAAGATTAGTATTTGATTTTAATAAAGCATCATTTTGAATTGAGGTTTTAGCACTACAGCTAATGAACAAAAATATTAAGAATATTATAAGTGTATAAAAAAATCTTTTTCTTATCATTTGTATTTCCACCTTGTCCTTTAGTCTACTTTTTTATTATTTGTATTTATATTTTTTTTATTTATTCTTTTTAATAAAGAAATTTAGGTCGTACTACAACCAATACGATAAAATTAATATAACAATGGCAATTATTATAGACAATGAAACGAGTAAACAATTAGGTTAAGATTATATTAATATATAAGTAGACTTGATGGCATTGAATCAAGAAGTCGTGAGTTTGAATCGCACCAAGTGCACCATAAAAATAATAATACCAACACTTTAGTGAAAGACTAAAGTGTTGGTATTTTAATTTTGCCCTTATAAAAGCGATATAAAAAATACAGGTATTAATCAGTCTGTATTGACATATATTTTTAGATAAAAAAGCTTAACAAGAAACACATGAAAGATCTATATATTCAATATTAAATGAAATATCTGAACAAGAGTTTAATATGTTGTTGCATTTTTTACAAAAATAAGAGCGATTTTTACTAATGAAATTAAATCTTAGAACAATTATTATGTAGTTTTTTTAATATATTATTTCTACAAAATTATACCAATTATAAATTGTATAATTAACATGGGTGGTGAAAATGATATGTAAATTAAAAGGTCAAATAAGCATTACAGAAAAATTGGTAGAGAGAATTGTAATAAGGTTTAATACAAAGGTAAAAAAAGAGGGTTTAGAACTTGCAAAGATGAAATTGGGTTTGGAAATATTTTTCATAAATATAGGTAAATTTGCTATAGTATTTTTAATTGCAAGTTACTTTAATCTTTTAAAAGAATCTTTATTTATGAGTTTGGTTTTTGGAAGTATAAGAAGTACTGCTTTTGGACTTCATGCAAAAAACAGCCTGGTGTGTTCATTGATAACAAATATGATGTTTGTGGCAGGACCATATGTAAGTTACCATATTAAATTAGATAATTACACAGTATTGGCAGCATTTATAATAATGATTTTTTGTTTTTATAAGTATGCACCAGCAGATACTGAAAATCATCCTGTATTAGGAGAAAAATTACGATTAAAACTTAGAAAAAAAACAGTTGTGAAATCTTTATTTTTTATGGCTATTACGCTGATAGTTAAAATTCAGATAATAAAAGCCATGATAATTTTAACATTAGGATTTAATGTGATAAGTATATTACCTATCACATATAAAATATTAAATAGGAGGTATAACAATTATGAAAGGTATGAGAGAACAAATTACTAGTATGGGGGAGAAATTAGGAGGGAAGATAATTGATGGAATATGTGAGGTTTCAATAAAAATAGGCGAAAAATCAAGGGGAAGGTGTTCAATGTTTGGTGCTTATGAACCTAAGATTCCAATAGAATTGTTGAAAGAAGAAAATAAATAAATAAAGGTTATCTCAAAATGATTTTTAATCATTTTGAGATACTTTGCCGTTTAGGGAAATTATGTGATATAATGTAATTAAATAGAACATAAGGAGAATATATATATAAATGAATACTTTTGGAGCAGCATTTGGAGCAATTATTATTTTATTTTTATCGATGATAAACTTAGGTTCTCTTAAAGTTACTATAAAAGAGTTTATTGGCATAATTTTTCTATCACAAATTATTAATATATTATTAATAATATTAAATCTAAGCGAATTTATAATGATGATACCTATGGTTTTGATACCAGGTATTTTCATATATAAAAAAAGTAAGAGTATAGCTGCAAGTATTGCAATTTCTATAAGTTCAGTACTTATATATATACTATCTGATTATATAATAACTAATATATTTATTCTACTGTTTGGTATTGGTCCGGAAGCAATAAGGAGAAATAATAAATTGTATTTTTTAATATATATTTTAGAGTTTTTTGCGGTGTTTTGTACGAGCAAGTTTCTAGGATCATTAATCAATAGAAAAACAAGAATATCAAATTTGTATATTAACAAAAAATTTAGTATTTTAGCAATTACAAGCTTGGTTTTAACAGTAATTATATTCTATACAAATATTATGTTTGAACATAATAGTAGCTTAAGAATAGAATTTATAGAAGTAAATGGGGTTTTATTCTTTTTTTATTTTATACTTTTTATGGTGACTATATATATATTATTTAAAAGTATTACTAAGGAAATGAATGTGAAAAATAAACAAATTCAATTTGAAAGCTTAAAAGAATATACAAGCAGTTTAGAAAAGCTTTATACGGATATGAGAGTTTTTAGACATGATTATATAAATATATTATCCTCATTAATAGGATACATAGAAAATAAAGATATTGATGGACTCGAAAAGCATTTTAATGAGAATATAATGCCTTTAAGCAAAGGTATTGAATCTAATAACTTCAAAATAGGTATTCTAAAAAACGTAAAAATTCCAGAAATTAAAGGTATCTTATCATCTAAATTGATCAGAGCACAGGAATTAGGAATAGATACAGTTATAGAGATTGTAGAACCTATTGAAAAAATAAATATGGATATTATTGATTTAAGCAGAGTCATAGGCATTCTTCTTGATAATGCTGTTGAGGCTGCAATAGAATGTGACAAGCCTTCTTTAAAAATTGCTATTATAAATAAAGAAAATTCTATACTCATAGTGATAATAAACGGCATGAAAGAGGAAGTCCCAATATATAAGGTATACCAAAAAGGTTTTTCTACAAAAGGTGAAAATAGGGGCTTAGGCCTTTACAATTTAAAAGAAATTACAAATAAGTATGCTAATGTTTCTTTGGATACATTAATAGAAGATGGTGAATTTAAACAAATTCTTCAAATATGAAGGGAGATATAAAAAATGCTTAAAGTATTTATATGTGAAGATAATAAGGAACAGAGAGAACGATTTTCTAAAATAGTCCAGGATATTATTTTAATTGAAAATTATGATATAGAACTTGATTTAGTTACAAGTGATCCTAATGAACTTATTAATTATATAGACAATAATGATTTATCTGGCTTATATTTTCTTGACATAGATTTAAAATCAGAAATTAATGGAATAGAACTTGCAACAAAAATAAGAAAATATGATCCAAGAGGATTTATTGTATTTGTAACTACTCATGCTGAGATGAGTTATTTAACCTTCATATATAAGGTTGAAGCTATGGACTATATAATTAAGGATAATTACAATAATATAAGGGAAAGAATACATCAATGTATAGCAGATGCTCATACAAAATATTCAGCAAAATCAACAGAACTTCAAAAAATTTTTACTATAAAATCAGATGATAAGATTGTAAACATAGAATATAGAAAAATACTTTTTTTTGAAACATCGCCAACAATTCATAAAGTTATAGTACATGCTGTAGATAGGCAGATAGAGTTTTACGCAAAGATGAAAGAAATTGAAAAAAGGCTTGATGATAGATTTTATAGGTGCCATAAATCATTTATAGTTAATAAAGATAATATTAAAGAAATTGATGTTAATAATAGGTGTGTATATATGATAAATGGAGAACAGTGTCTTATATCAACTAGACTTATGAAAGGAATTAAAGCTTAGTTTTAAAAACTTCTTGTGTACATTAAAGTGTATGTGAGGAGTTTTTTTATGCTATGCGTGATTCACTAATTTTAATGAAATTATATAATATATCATCTATAAATTAGATAAAAATGACTAAAAAACTAACGAATATTATAAAAGCAGTATTTAAGTATAAATTCATGATATATTTTTATTTATATTAGTAAGGTGAATTTTATAAATAATAAATAGGAGGGATTGTATTATGTTATCAAAATTAAAGCCTTGCAATGATGTTGAAAAAATTATCAACGAAATTTTGATTGATAGATACTTTACTCCAGTTACAGTAGCTATTGTAAATGACTTCTTTGGAAGTATAACTAATATTGTATCTAATAAGGAAGAGTTTTTAAGGGATATATTAGGTCATTTTAATAGTTATAAAGTAAAAGAGAATAAGATTAAAGATTATCTAAATTTAGCTAATATAGTAATGAATTTAGCTGAGAAGAATTTTCTTCAGTTAGAAAAAGATATACTTAAAGAAGATGGATTAAAGATTAAAAAAATGAAAGTATTCTTGAATAATGAAACAGCAGTTTTAACATTTACAGATGGTAGTGAAGTTTTATTTTTCAAAGAGAGTATTTTAAAAAAATACTCTTTGTTTAATGATATTATTTATTACTTAAATAATAAAATTATCGAGGAAAATAATCTTCAGATTAGAAAGATTATAAACTGCAGAAAATACGGTTTTTTAGAAGTTTCAGAAGTTATTAAGGAAAATGATTTATTTAAATATTATTTTAAGTCTGGAGAACTTCTTGCAGTTTTATATTTGTTATGCTGCAAAAACACAGAGGAACTATTCACATTAGCAAATTTTATTAAGGATAACAATTTTTCAGCTAGTAATATTGCACGTCATATATTAAAAATTTCCGTGTTTACCATTGATTTTTTACCTTTAGATAAAATGAATTTGGTTAATTCTAATATTGAATCTATAAAGTCAGGATTTGAATATATGTATAATATTATGGTAAGCAATAAAACTGAACTTATATATTTCATAAAAAAGATATTTATTAATAATATTAAATACTTAGGAAATATATTAACTAAGCTTAATATACTTAACAAAGAAGATTTAAAAATGCAATTATGTCTTATAGATGCTAGATTTTTAAAAAATGAGTTCTACAGACGCCAGATTACCTTTTCAAATAATAAAAATCCTGGGAGCGTGGATAGAAAAAGATTTATTGAACTTGTTGACAGTTTAGGAGATCACTTAATAAAGAAAAGTATCATTGGATATAGTAATGGGAATATAAGCAGAACCTGGATAAATCTTATATTACCTGATTATGATAGAAAATCAGAAGTATCAGACAGTGTATATAATTTGCATGATGAAAACAGTAGAGTAGCATTATTTTTTGTATACTTAGGTGAATTGACCAAAAAGAAATACTTTATAAATGTAGCTTTAGAAATTATGCAGGAATCCATGGATAGTATGAATAATATAGATGAATATTCTAAAATTATAGTTTATGAACTCTTTACTCTTTCAAAAATATATTCCATTACTAAAAGTGAAACTATAAAATCTGCTATAAACAAGGGGATTTTTTCTATATACAAAATTATTAAGGAAAGTGACAAAGATTATATTTCAATCAGTCATGCAGCAATAATATTATCTATATATGATGTTATTGAATGTAATAAAACCAAAAAAATAATAGTAGATTTAGGGAATATACTGCATAAAGATATAAAGTTTAATGATAAGTGTGAAGAAATTTTATTTTTTTTAATAAAGCTTATGAGTATAACTCAGGATAAAAAGATAGAGTGCACTATAAAAAGACTGTTAGATATTGAAAGAAAAACATCTTCAAATAAAAATTATTCCGAGATCTTAATTAATAGACTTAAATTAAAAGAATTACAATATAATGATAACTTAATAGATGAAGAAATAAATGAAGCTTTGAATTATATAATTAAAAATGGATTTGAGAATAATTCATACTGTTATAATGAAGAAATTATTAATATAGAAGTTTTGGAATATGCTGCAGAAATTCTAGGGAATGAAAGTCTTAAAAACAGATGTATCAACACTTATAATAATTTGGTAAATAAAATCATAGAGCCTGCCATTTATGAAGAGATACACTATGGAAATAAGTCTATATCATTGATGAAAGGAATAGTAGATTATGGATGTAGTTTAATTAGAAAGTGCAGTGATAGAAGGAGTTTCACAATATTATCCTTTCAAGGGATAGTGTGCATAGATTATGGGAGGAACTAAAAATTATTCACAGGTAATGCTTTAAATATTTTTAAAACCTAGAGATTGTATTATTATACGTTAATACAGTCTCTATTTTTTTATATATTAACAATATTTGGTGTGTAAGGTTCTACTAATTGTCATCTGTGAGTAGAGCCTGTCTACTTAATATGATACAAGAGAGGCAAATGAACTAAGTTTTAATTATCATTAATTATGCTTTAATTACGTATAACTTTAATAATTTGTGCTCAATTTTTTGTAAAAATCATCATTATTTTTTAACTAAATGAACAAATATTATAAGCAAATATTGTTATGTTACAAATAAGAAATTAGGTGGTTACTATGATATAGAATAATAACTGTAGGGAGGACAAACAACCTGACAGGAAAAAAGTTTTGGTTTAATAAAGTCCCCCAAAAGATATTAAATTTAATTTTATAAGAAATACTAGGAGGTTTTAAGATGAAGCAAGATAATAAATACACAGTTATTACAGGCGCTAGTTCTGGAATTGGGTATGAAACAGCAAAGGCATTTGCAAAGCGAGGAGAAAATTTAATTATTGTTGCCCGTAATAAAGAAAACTTAGAAAAATTAAAAATGGAGATTTTAAATGATCATCCATCACTAGACGTAATAGTTAAAGATGTTGATTTATCCATTACATCAAATGTTTACAAATTATATGAAGAATTAAAGACATACCATATTGAAACATTAATAAATAATGCAGGTTTTGGACATTATGGCAGTGTAGCAAATCAAAATTTGGAAAAAATAGAAACTATGCTTAAACTAAACGTAGAAGCGTTAGTGATTTTATCTTCGCTATTTGTACGTGACTATCAAGATGTTGAGGGTTCACAGCTTATAAATATTTCATCTTGTGGCGGATACATTATTGTACCAAATGCAGTTACTTATTGTTCAACCAAATTCTTTGTAAGTACATTTACAGAAGGATTAGCAAGAGAATTAGAAGCAGCCAATGCTAAACTAAAAGCAAAAGTATTAGCTCCTGCAGCTACAAAAACCAATTTTGGAAATGTAGCTAATAATATAGACGGGTATGATTATGACAAATCTTTTGGTACTTATCATACTAGTGAGCAAATGGCAGGATTTTTGCTTCAACTATATGATAGTGACAAAGTTCTTGGTGCTGTGGATAGGGAATCTTTTGAGTTTGAACTAAAATATCCATTGTTTGATTATGCAGGAAAATCAAAACATAATCAAAATGTTAATTAAAATATGAAATTTAAATAAAAATTTAATTATATTGAGAAGGATGTGATTTTTTAATGAATAATTCAGTTTTAGCTGTTACAGATTATACAAATGATAATGACATATGGTTTGATAATAAAGATGCTTATTATAAAGCAATTATAGAAAATGAGAAAGATGTAGAGCTAGAAGCGCCAGATATTATAGTCAATAATAAAAGAGAGCTTGAAGTGTTATTACTTAGCTTAGGTAATAATGTAACTCCTATAATTGATACTAAAAATGAAATAACTTATAGAGCTTACAAGGATTTATTTGCTGATTTAAATGAAAAAAATACTTCTGAATCATTTGAATGGAATTATAGAAATCCACAAGAAGCACACAATATAGTAACTAGAATTTCAATGCCGGACTATATTAGAGATAATTTATCAGGAGATATAAGTCCAATATCAAAAGAATATGTTCACAAGTTAAATCAAAATAATGTATTAATTTCATATCCAGAAAGGTTTGGGAATATGCTATATTTCCGTGGATTTAAGGAAGCAGAAGAATTAAAAAGTGATCATAATTCAGACCATCTAGATGGTATCAAATTATTTGAAGTTGTACGTCAATCAACATTAGCTTCTTTCCATGTTATGGGCGTGCCTATAGGGAAGATAATGGTACTTACTTCAACACGTCTTGACTTTAGCAAGCTTATAGAATTGGATAAACCATACTTTGTTCAAGTAATACCAGCATGTAAAACTGATGGAGGTGCAATGTTTACTGCCTTCAATGTTATTCAAGAAGGAAAATCACATGCTAATGGGTATATAGGAGCCTATACTTTTAGATCTAAGGAAGCTTATCAAAGTAAGAGATTAGGATAATAGCCAAAAGACAAGGGAGTGAATCAATTGAAAACAGAGTTTCATGATTTTTTTAAGAATAAGAAAATATCACAATTTAAGTTATTAGCTATTGATATGGATGGAACCACTTTAAATGGCAAACATGAGCTAAGTGACAGAACAGTAAATGCTATTCAAAAAGTATACAATAAAGGATTAAGGGTGCTATTTGCAACAGGGCGTATGTCAAGTGCTGTAGAGAAACATTTAAGGATACTTGGAACAGACGGGCTTGTTGTATCTCATAATGGAGCATTGGTATTAGATATTTATAAAAATCATATTTACTTACACAATAGGGTAAATAGGAAAGTTGTAGATGAAGTTATGCAATTTTATGATAACTACAATTCTGTTTTACATTTCAATATAGGTGATAAAGTTATTGTAGAAAAGATTAACAAATTAAGTGAAAGATATTCAAAAGAATTAGGTATTAAATTGGATATAATTAATTCATTTTCTGATATTTCAGAAAATCCTACTTCTTTATTGCTTATTGATAATAAAAGCAAGTTGAAAAATTTCCTAAACTATATATGTAGTAAGTACGCCGGTCTGTTTGATTATGAATTCATCCCTTGGACTGAAGATACATGGATGCTGCAGTTTTTATATCCAAATACTTCAAAAGGCGGTGCTGTTATTAATCTGGCTAAACAAGAAAAAATAGATAACCATGAAATTATTAGTTTTGGAGATAGTTACAATGATATGGAAATGATTAGACAATGTGGTCTTGGAATTGCCATGGGAAATGCATGTGAGGAATTAAAAAAAGATGCTGATTTTGTCACTAAAACTAATGATCAAGATGGAGTAGCTTACGTATTAGAGCAATTGCTAAGCAATGCATAAGATAATACTTAAAAAAAGCATGAAGGGAGGGAAGTTTAATGCCTTTTTATACAGTGACTACATCAATACTAATGAACAAAGTTCAAAAAAGAGATGTTATATATGGAATTACTGAATTAACAATAAAGCTACTTAATATAGCACCTGATAAAATCCAAGTAACTATACACACTTCAGAAAAAGAAAGTCTTGGAAGAGCAGGTGTAACACTAGATAATGAGAACTTTAGTGAAGATAGTAGATTAGTTCAATGGGAACCTAAGAAATCATATTATAATGACTCATCAAGAAGTGAAGATATGGTAATTATTGAACTTGATATTTGGGACAGTTTTAATGTTGAACAAAA
Organism: Bacillota bacterium; assembly: GCA_021781745.1. GTDB lineage: Bacteria > Bacillota > Clostridia > Clostridiales > Clostridiaceae > Clostridium. The sequence continues at coordinate 31,811 of JAJXWH010000012.1, forward strand.
AGAAATATTAGTCAAAGAAATAAATGAATTTTTCATTAAGAAATTTAATTTGTCAGGTGATAACATTTTAATTCTCGTAAGGGATATGATTCCAAGCAATTGGACTCAAAATGGTATTATAGGAGGAAAAAAAGAGTTTTTAGAAAAGAGCAGAAGCTACAAATAATAAAGAATTAAAAAAATTAAGAAAGAAGGAATAAAAAATGAATTTAAATACAAAAAAAGGATCATATTTAGTTGTAATGGAATGGGAATACATGAAAGGATCAGAAGAAAAAGTAGCAAATATATGGAATCAAAGTGAAGCTAAAAAGCTAATGTCTTCATCTGTATTATATAAAGCTATAAAGAAAGATACATTTGTAATTATATATAGCGTTAAAGACTTTTTAGAAATTCAAGCTTTTGTTGAAAGCAATGAGTATAAAGATTTTGTAAATGCAATTGCAGAATACACCATCAGTGATATTCATCAAGATATACATGGATTTGTAGATACAGTATTACCTAGAGAAAGTTTTGTGCCACAAACAAAATATATGCAATTAAGACAAATTGAAGTACCACTATCAGGAATTGATGATTATTTAGAATGGAGAAAAAGAACAATATTTAAATATGTTCAAAAGAATGACAAAGTAAAATCTTTCTTAGCATTCCATAGTGTTCTATCTTCAACACCAGGAGTATTATTTGTAACAGAATTTGAAGGAGATCCAGATCAATATCGTAACAGCTTTTTAACACCAGAATATCAAGTAATTATTAAAGAAGCAGGACATGATCATATTAAGGGTGGATTAAACACATTTGAATATGAATTAGTATCTTAATAGAAAAATTTTAGGAGGTATTTTATGTCAGTTATTTCAATTGCAGGTTGGAAGGGTATAACACCTGAAAAAAAATCAAAATGGGTCGAACTCTGTACAGATATAGTAGCAGATATTTTAGATGAACCTTTAGATGAAATTGTCGTTTATGTTAATGAGATTGAAAGAGATGGTTGGGGACAAGCGGGTATTGTTGGTTCAAATACTGAATGGGCAACCAAATCTATACGTAAATCAAAGGAAGGAGAATAAAAATGCCTATATTAAATGTTGATATATTATCAAAATGTGATGCTTATCAAAAAAAGCAGTTAATAGAAAGATTGACAAAGTTAACTTATGATTTGTTAAATATTCCACCTGAAAAAATAGTTGTACTTGCTAAAGAATATGAGTCAACTGATTGGGGGAGAGCTGGAATAGTGGCAAATGATGACTCTTTTGAAGAATTAAGCAGACGAAAATCAATGTAGAATAGAGGAAGGTAATATGTCAAAAGAAAGATATGAGCGTGGATTGGATAAATTAAATGAAATAGATGGGGACGTTGGAATAAATGTTGCTAAAGAAGTCTTCGCATACTATAACTTAAAAGCTTGTAATAATTTATCTTAGAAAACACTCAGCATAATGCTTGTAAAAATATATTGATAATTTTACAAGCATTAAATTTCAGATATCTAGGAATTATTTTTAGAAATATTATTAATATAGAAGGAGAAAAAATTATGGATATAGATTTAAAAAACGGACAGCTTACATCTATAAAAACGAAACAAGAAATTAGCTCAAGATGGATTCCGTGGGTCATATTCTTTTCGATAACAATTAATGTATCGACTGTATATATGACATTACCTATAATGGAGGTTTTAAGTAAAAACTTTTTAGTACCAATGGATCGTATAAGTGTTGCTATGAGTTTAATTGCACTTATGTATGCATTTTCATTTGTTTTATATGGTTCCTTTTCTGATAAATATGGTAGAAGACATTTTCTGCTTTTTGGAGCAATAAGCTTATCAATAATTACTATTGGAATTTCTTTTACTTCTCAGTTTAATACTTTTTTATTGTTAACATCTATTCAGGGAATAGCAGCAGGAGCAATTCCTTCAGTAGCAATTCCCTATATGGCTGATATTACCCCTAAAGAACGTGTTGGTCATGCAATGGGAATAGCATTAAGCGGAACTGTTGCTGGAACTGTGATGGGAAGAAGTTTAAGCGGTGTTATAGCACAATTTACTGGATGGAAAATGGTATACATTATATATGGTGCCTTATTGTTATTAATGTTTGCAATGCTTACTTTTTTACCTAAAAAAGATAACAGTAATAAAGAAATAAGTATTTTTAAAGTACTTAAGAATACTGGCTCTTTAATGTGCAATGGAAAGGTATTTCAACTTATGCTTATTGGCGGTGGTCTATTTTTTTCTTATTTAGGATCAGCTACATTTTTAACACCCTATCTTTCTGCGCCACCATTTAAGCTTGGTCCGGGAATCATTGGAATGTTAGGTATTGTAGGTATTGTAGGCATATTTATATCACCTATTGCAGGAAACTTTGTATCTAAATATGGAAGTTACAAAATAATGTTAACCGGGATAGGTATAGTAATTGCGGCAATACAAATTATGGCTTATGTACCATCTGTCCTAGCAGTTTTAATAGGATTGATTTTATTATATACAGGTGTATTTATATGTCAGCCAGCTGTACTTTCATTAGTTACAACTATGGTTGAACCTCAATACAGAGGCAGTGCAAGTTCACTTTATCTATTGTCTTGTATGGCAGGTGGCAGTATCGGAGCTTTTACTTTAAGAACAGTATACAATTCATATAAATGGGTTGGAGTTACAACAGTAAGCAGCATAGTTTGCTGTTTAGCAATATTATTGTCTATTAGTTATTCATTAAAATATAACAAGGGAAATTAAATAAGAGTATTATAAGAAGGAGAAGATAAAAATGAGTCAAAGAGTTGCAATTATAAGCGGTGGAAGTGGTGGGATAGGAAAAACTATTGCTAAAGCTTATGCTAAATTAGGTATTAATGTTGTTCTATTAGCAAGAAATGAAGAACGTCTAAAGGAGGCTGTTAAGGAAATTACTGCTGAAGGTGGAATTTCAAAATATGTGACTGCAGATGTTACCAATACTTACTCATTACAAAATGCAGTAAAAGAAGTTTATGAAATGTTTGGACATATTGATATTCTAGTTAATTGTGCCGGAGGTGGTCCGGTTGGGGGGATTTTAGATATATCAGATGAACAATGGTCTGAAAATATTAATATAAAACAACAGGGATATGTAAAGTTAACTAGAGAATCTATTCCATATTTAATTAAATCGGGAGGAGGGCATATTATTAATATAATAGGTGTCTTTGGAAAACAGCCACATCCAGATTTTATTATTGGAAGTATGACTAATGCAGCACTTCTTGCATTTACAAAAGCAGTTTCAGAGGAAGTTGCTAAGTTTAACATTTATGTAAATGCAATAAATCCTGGAGCTACAGATACTGAATTATGGAAAAACACACTTGATGAAATAGCTTTAAAATCTAATGTTTCAGCAGAAATGATTAATAAAAGTATCTCAGAAACTTCACCACTTGGAAGAATAGCAAATCCTGAAGATATAGCAAGTGTAGCTACATTTTTAATTTCTGATAACGCCAAATTTATTACAGGTTCATCTATAAATGTTGATGGAGGTGCATATAGGGGAATTGCGTAGCTAGTTTTTTCAGAAGAGCTCTGCTTAGATAAGCTTTTCAAATTTCTTTTGAAAGCATATAAATAAAGAAAGCAGATAAGATTAATAGTATTAAATTTAAGATAAATATGAAAATCATCAGGACAAATGCATGAAATTTATAAAGCATTGATTTTAAATATTTCCAAATTTTTTTACAAATATATATAAAAAATTAAAACATATTGAAAAATCAGTATTAGTTTTTTTACATGCGTTTGTCCTGAAAAAATCATTAATTAATATTGACAATTAATTATAGTTTGTTATAATGATAAAAAGATAAATTTTAAAGATAAATACTATATTAATGTTCGTAAAAATAGTTATTAATTTAGGAATGGAGAAAATCATGGAAAAGGATATTGTAAAATCAGTTATGCAAAAATTTTATAGCTTTTTTTATTTTATGTTCTGGGGCTTTTATTTTAGCGCTGGCTATTTATTTTGCAAAAAACTGAAAAATACCTTTTTAATGAGTTTTTAATATTTTTATAAGTTTTTAATATCTAATAGGATTGATATTTTATGGAACTCATTATACATGAGTTTCATTTTTTTTATACAAAATTAATGATTAATCAATGAATAATCAAGGAATTTTCAATAAATTTCATCTATAATTATTTATCATTCATTATTAATCAAGAAATAAAGTGCAAGGGGGCAATATAAACATGGTAGTAATATTAAAGCAAAAAGCAAGGCAGGAAGAAATTGAAAGATTAACAAAACAGCTTGAGGGAAAAGGCGTATCAGTAAGTCTAGTTGTTGGCTCAGATGTAAGTATTTTAGGTCTAGTTGGTGATACAAGTACAATAGATCCTTCAGTTATTGAAGCTAATGGAATAGTTGAAAGAGTTATGAAGGTGCAGGAACCTTTCAAGAAGGCAAATAGAATGTTTCATCCAGAAGATACAATAGTAGATATTAATGGGGCTAAAATTGGTGGAAAGAAAATAGCAATGATTGCAGGACCATGTTCGGTTGAAAGTGAAGAACAAATCACTGGAATAGCTAAGGAAGTTAAGGAAATTGGGGCAAACTTCTTAAGAGGCGGTGCATTTAAGCCAAGAACTTCACCATATGCATTCCAAGGAATGAAATATGAAGGATTAGAACTTTTAAAAAAAGCAAGAGCAAATACAGGATTACCAATAGTTACAGAGCTTATGTCACCATATGATATAGAAATATTTGTTAATAATGTAGATGTTATTCAAGTTGGTGCTAGAAATATGCAAAACTTTGATTTACTTAAGGAACTTGGAAAAACAAATAAACCGATATTATTAAAAAGAGGTTTATCAGCTACTATAGAAGAATGGTTGATGTCTGCAGAATATATTATGGCTGGAGGTAATGATAAGGTAATTCTCTGTGAAAGGGGAATAAGAACTTTTGAGAATTATACAAGAAATACATTAGATTTAAGTGCGGTACCCGCTGTTAAGAAATTAAGTCATTTGCCTATAGTTATTGATCCAAGTCACTCTGCAGGAAAGTATTGGATGGTAGAGCCTTTAGCAAAAGCAGCAGTAGCAGTTGGTGCAGATGGACTCATTATAGAAGTTCACAATGATCCTGCAAATGCATTGTGTGACGGACCACAATCAATTAAACCGAATAAGTTTGCAAAACTTATGGAAGAATTAAAAGTAATCGCAGCAGCTGTTGGAAGAGAAATTTAATTAAATTAATAATAATAAAGCAAGTTAGTAGTTTAAGATGATTTTTCTTTCTAAATGCTTTAAAATAAAAAGTATGCACATGGTATTTTTATCTATAACTTATAACTGTTTATTAAAAAAGAGGAGTGTTGATAAATGGAAGATTTAGTTGTTGAACTTGGTGATAGAAGTTATCCAATCATAATTAAAAAGGGACTAATAGACGAAGTAGGATTAGAAATTCAAAAGGTTTATAAAGGCAAAAAGATATTCATTCTAACTGATAAAAATGTAGATTGTCATTATGGTGATAAAGTAAAAGCAAGTTTAATTAACTCAGGGTATGAAGTTAAGTTAATGGCTTTAGAACCAGGCGAGGAAACTAAAGCGTTTAGTACTCTTCCAATTATATATAATGAACTTTTAGATTTTAAAATTACACGAAGTGATTTAATAATTACTCTTGGTGGAGGAGTAATTGGGGATCTTGGAGGTTTTGTTGCATCTACTTTTCTAAGAGGTGTCAGTTTTGTTCAAATGCCAACCTCACTCCTTGCACAAGTTGATAGTAGTGTAGGAGGAAAAGTTGCAGTTGATTTAGAAAGAGGTAAAAACTTAGTAGGAAGTTTTTATCATCCTAAATTAGTTCTAATAGATCCGAGTGTACTTGAAACATTAAGTGAAAGATTTTTTAGAGATGGTATGGCTGAAGTTATAAAATATGGATGCATAAAAGATAAAGAATTTTTTGATTTATTAAAAAGCTTAAAAACTAAAGATGAGATTATGCACAATATAGAAACTATAATCCACAAATGCTGTTTTATAAAAAAATGTGTTGTGGAAAATGATGAAAAGGATACTGGGGAAAGAATGTTATTAAACTTTGGACATACTTTAGGTCATGCTATAGAAACTTATTATAATTTTAAGAAGTTTACTCATGGTGAAGCAGTTGCCATAGGTATGTATGAAATAAGTAAGATTGCAGAAAAAAAGGGGCTTACTAAGCAAGGAGTAAGTGAGGAAATAAAAGAAATACTAATACAAAATGATCTTCCTTATGAAGTAGAGATAGAGGATGGTTCAGCAATATTAAATACTATAGCCTTGGATAAGAAAAATATAGATAATGTTTTAAAGGTAGTATTATTAAAAAACATCGGAGAATCATTTTTAGAAAAAACTAATGTAGAGTTTTTCAGCTAATTAAACATTTAATTTAGATAAAGTGAGGTAAGATAATGGGAAATTTTAAAATTTATCCGACCAAATTAAGTGGTGAAGTTAAGATACCACCATCTAAGAGTATGGCACATAGGGCAGTAATTTGCGCAGCTCTTGGAAATGGCATAAGTAAGGTTACAAATATAGATTATTCAGATGATATAATAGCTACAATTGAGGCTATGTCAGCACTAGGTGCAAAAATAACTAAAAAAGAAGATTACCTTGAGGTTTACGGAATTAAAAATCCTCAAAATACTGAAGTTAATTCAATTAATAGTGAAAGAATTATTGATTGTAATGAATCAGGTTCAACACTAAGATTTTTAGTACCTATTGCAGCACTATTTGACGGTGTTAATAGATTTGTTGGAAGAGGAAACCTAGGTAAAAGGCCATTAGATACATACTATAATATATTTGATGAACAAAATATTAAATATAGTTATAAAGAAGGAATATTAGATTTAAAAACAGAAGGGAAATTGAAAGCAGGAGAGTTTAAAATTAAGGGAAATATTAGTTCTCAATTTATTACAGGATTATTATTCACTCTTCCTCTTTTAGATGGAGATTCTAAAATTGTAATAACAACTGAAATGGAGTCGAAAGGATACATTGACTTAACTTTAAGTGCTATTAAAGATTTTGGAGTAGAAATAATAAATAATAATTATCAAGAGTTTATAATAAGAGGAAATCAAACTTATAAGAGCAGGGACTATAGAGTTGAGGGTGATTATTCTCAATCAGCATTTTTCTTCTGCGCTGATGCACTTTCAAATAATGTTGTCCTTAATGATTTAAATTTAGATTCACTTCAAGGGGATAAAGAAGTAATTGATATATTGGAAAGAATGGGGTTAAAAATAACCTCAAAGAATAATGGATTGATTGGAAAAGTTGATGGGAATTTAAAAGCAACTATTATTGATGGGTCCCAATGTCCAGACATAATTCCAGTTGTATCTTTAGTTGCTGCTTTAAGTGAAGGTACTACAGAAGTAATAAACGCTGGAAGACTTAGAATTAAAGAATGTGATAGATTAGCAGCTGTAACTTCAGAACTTAATAAGCTAGGTGCTAAAATCACTGAAAAAGAAGATGGATTAGTTATTGAAGGTGTTAAAGAACTTAAAGGCGGAGTTGAAGTTTGGAGTCATAAGGATCATAGAATTGCAATGACTATAGCTATAGCATCTACTATGTGCAACGAATCTATAATACTTAAGGATTATGAATGTGTTTCAAAATCTTATCCAGAGTTTTGGGATGATTTTAAAAATTTAGGAGGTGTATTTGATGAGTGGAATGTGGGGGAATAAATTAAAAGTTTCTATTTTCGGCGAATCTCATGGAGTGGGAATAGGAATTACAATAGATGGCCTTCCTTCTGGGATTGAAATTAATTTAGAAGAAGTTGCAAAGGAAATGGCTAGACGTGCACCAGGAAAAAGCAATTTATCTACTGCAAGAAAAGAAGCTGATGCACCAGAAATTTTAAGTGGTTTTTTTGAAGGAAAAACTACAGGTACTCCTCTTTGTGCAGTAATTAGAAATGCTGATATGCATTCTAAAGATTATAGTAAGCTTAAAGATTTAATGAGACCGGGTCATGCAGATTATCCAGGATTCATTAGATATAGTGGATTTAATGACTATAGAGGTGGTGGATCATTTTCAGGAAGAATAACTGCACCGCTAGTATTTGCCGGAGCTATTTGCAAGCAAGTATTAGAGAGAAAAGGAATTAATATAGGAGCTCATGTTAAGAGTATTGGAAATATTGAAGATAAGAGCTTTTATGAGGTGGAATTAAATAATGAACTTTTAGCGGAATTAAGAACAAAGGAATTACCACTTCTAATGCCAGAAAAAGAAGAAGACATGAGGAATACTATCCTTAAAGCAAAAAAAGAACAAGATTCTACAGGCGGCACTATTGAATGCACTGTTCTGGGTATAGATGCTGGAATTGGAAATCCATTTTTTGATTCAGTTGAATCTACTTTAGCACACTTAATGTTTTCTGTTCCAGCAGTTAAAGGAATAGAATTTGGAAAGGGCTTTGAAATGAGTAAACTTAGAGGTTCTGACTGTAATGATGAATACTATTATGATGGAGATCAGGTAAAGACATATACAAATAATAATGGTGGGATTACAGGTGGAATAACTAATGGAATGCCAATACTTTTTAGAGTTGCAATGAAGCCAACACCATCGATCATAAAAAAGCAAAGAACAATAGATATTTCTGAAAAGAAAGAAACAGAACTTGTAATTGAAGGAAGACATGATCCTTGCATAGTACAAAGAGCTGTTCCAGTAATTGAAGCTGTAACGGCTATTGGAATACTCGATTTAGTACTTTAATAATTGTAAGGAAAAAATTTTTTGAAATTCGAAAAATGAAAATAGATTTTAGAAATCCCGCAGGGAAAAGTGAAAGTCCAAATTTTATATTTGGTTACTTGAACTTTCTCTTCGAGATTCATCCTAAACTGTTAATTGTTAACTTTTAACTGTTAACTGACTAAAGTGAGGAGAAGTATAAAATGGCAGATTTAGATGACTATAGAATTAAAATTGATGAAATAGATAAAGAGATAACCAAGCTTTTTGAAGAAAGAATGGATACAGTTATTAAAATTGCAAACTATAAGAAAGATAATAATTTACCTATTTTCAATAGAGATAGAGAAGATGAAGTTATAGAAAAGAATGTTGGATATTTAAAAAATTATGACTACGCTGAAGAAACAAGAAAGTTTTTTATATCATTAATGGAAGTATCAAGAGAACTTCAAAGTAGAAAGATAATAGAAGCAGAAGAAGCTATAGAAAAGAAAGCAGATTTAGAAGAAATTAAAAATATAAAAAAAGGAAAGATTGGTTACTATGGTGTTCCTGGATCATTTAGTGAAGAAGCAATGCTAAAATATTTTGGTAAAGTAGAAGAACCTAATGCATATGATGAATTTGAGGATGTATTTTTAGCAGTGAAAAATGATGAAATTAAATATGGTGTTGTCCCTATAGAAAATTCTTCAGCAGGGGCTGTTTCAAAGGTTTATGATCTTCTTTATAAGTATGGCTTTTACATTGTTGGAGAAGAGTGTATTAAAATAAATCAAAATTTGGTTGGAGTTAAAGGTGCAACCTTAGATACTATTAAAGAAGTGTATTCTCATCCACAACCTATTGAACAAAGTACAGAATTTTTGAAAAATCATAGTGATTGGAAGATTATACCATATCATAGTACATCTGCATGTGCGAAATTTATTAGCGATTTAAAAGATACATCAAAAGCAGCCATTGCAAGTAATAGAGCTGCTAGTATATATGGATTGGAGATTGTTGAGGAGAAAATAAATAATAAAAGTGATAATTCAACAAGATTTATAATAATATCAAAAGAACTTGAATGGGATGAAAACTGCAATAAAGTAAGTGTGGTATTTTCCCTTGAGCATAAGGCAGGAACTTTATATAAATTACTAAGGCATTTCGCAGAAAACAACATAAATATGTTGAAAATTGAATCAAGACCAATGGAAAAAGGAGCCTGGAAATACTTCTTATATGTAGATTTTGAAGGAAGCCTTGAAAATGAACAAGTAAAGAAAGCATTAAAATTAATTGAGCAAAGTAGTGCTTACTTTAAGTTAATTGGCGGATACAGAAAATCAGTTAACAGTTAGCAGTTAACAAGTAACAGTTAAGGAAGAAAAGCCAAAGGCTTTTCAAAAAATATTAAAAAATCCCGCAGGGATTTTAACCACAACTGTAAACTGAATAAAGGGGGGATTAATTTGGATTTTTACGGATTAATAGGAGAAAAATTATCTCATAGTCTTTCACCTAAAATTCATAATACGCTTTTCAAAGCTTTAGAAATAGAAGGGGCATATAAGCTTTTTGAAGTGGAAAAAGAAAATTTAAGTAAGCTTATGGATTCATTGAAGCTTCTCAAAATAAAGGGTGTTAATGTGACGATTCCTTACAAACAAGATGTAATGAAATATTTAGATTTTATTTCAGATGAAGCTAAAAAAATAGGAGCAGTAAATACTATTTACTTAAAGGATAATAAGCTATATGGTTATAATACTGATTACTTTGGATTTGGAACAATCTTGAATAATAATAATATTGCTGTGAAAGATAATATAGCTATGGTACTTGGAAATGGAGGAGCTGCTAAAGCTGTAATTAATTATCTTTTAGATAATGGCATTAAAAAGATTTATTTAGTATCAAGGAAAATTAAAGACAATTCATCTTATAATGATAAAAGAATTGAATATAAAACATATGAAGATATCTCAGATATAAAGGGAGATATTTTAATTAATACAACACCTTTAGGAATGTATCCGAGTATTGATAATACTCCAGTAAATGAAGATGTCATATGCAATTATGACTCATTAGTAGATATAATATATAACCCTAAAGAAACAAAGTTTTTAAAGATAGGAAGAACTTTGAATAAAAAAGTATGCGGTGGAATTGAAATGCTAGTGGGGCAGGCAATAAAAGCGGAAGAAATATGGCAGGGATATTCATTAGATGGCGAAGTAACTCAAGGTTTATATTCAATGTTTGAAAATGAATTTGAGTAGGTGTATATATGAAAAATAAAGTAGTATTTATAGGAATGCCTGGATGCGGAAAAAGCACAATTGGTAGATTGGTAAGTAAAGAATTAAATATTAAATTTATAGATATGGATATGTATATAGAGGATATGACATCTAAAACCATACCGCAGCTTTTTGAACAAGGAGAAGATTATTTTAGAGATTTCGAATCTTTAGCCTGTAAAGAATTATCTAAAGAGAATAATATCATAATTTCTTCTGGCGGTGGAGTAGTAAAAAGAAAAGAAAACATAGATGTGTTAAGAGAGAATTCATTTATTATTTTTATTGATAGACCATTAGAAAATCTTTTAGAAGATATAGATGTATCTAAAAGGCCGTTACTTAAAGAAGGTAGGGAGAAGTTAGTTAGGCTATATGAAGAACGCTATGAATTGTATAGATTAGCAGCAGATGAAATAATAAAAAATGATGAAGGACTAAATGTTGCAATTAACAAAGTAAAAGAAGTTATTAGATCTAATATAAACATAAATTAAGTTTGAAAGGAGGGAGTATTGATGAAGATTATGGTTATTAATGGACCGAATCTAAATATGGTTGGAGTTAGAGAAAAAGGCATCTATGGCACAAAATCCTTTGAAGATATATGTGAATATATTAAAGAAGAAGGTAAAAAAAGAGGTCATGAAATAACATTATTCCAAAGTAATTGCGAAGGTGAAATAATTGATGAGCTTCAAAAAGCATATTTCGAAAAGTATGATGGAATAATAATAAATCCTGGAGCTTATACGCATTATAGTTATGCAATTCATGATGCAATAAAAGGGATTAATATAGATACAGTTGAAGTACATTTATCTAATGTACATGCAAGAGAAGAGTTTAGAGCAAAATCCGTGACTGCACCAGCATGTATAGGGCAGATGTGTGGTTTTGGAGAAAATGGTTATATATTAGCAATGAAGGCATTAGAATTGAAAAACATGTCTAAATAGTTTATATTATATATAGATAAACAAAGCAAAGATATACTTCTGAAATAATGCAACACTACACAAAAGAGTACCCATTCTTTCTAGTTGAGATATATTTCAAAAGTATAATTTAGCTCATAGTTTGTTTATCATAAAAAATATATTGTAGGATAGAAGTACAGTAGTAAAAGGAAAAAATTAAAAGAAGTAGTACAGGAGGAAAGTAAAATGATAATTATTATGAACCCAAAAGCAAGTGAAGAGGATGTAAGAAAGGTAAAGGCGGTAGTTGAATCAAAAGGATTAGAAACTCATCTTTCTAAGGGAGACACATACTACATAGTAGGGGCTGTAGGAGATACATCCGTATTAGATCCTAAGAAATTACAAGTACTTAAAGGTGTAGATAGAGTAATGAAGGTTCAAGAACCTTTTAAGAAGGCAAATAGAATATTTAAGCCAGAAGATACTGTAGTTAACGTTGAAGGATCAATAATTGGCGGCGGAAAGCTTGGAATAATGGCAGGGCCATGTTCAGTAGAAAGTGAAGAGCAAATTGTTGAAGTTGCTAAAAGAGTAAAGGCAGCAGGAGCTAACTTTTTAAGAGGAGGAGCATTTAAACCAAGAACTTCACCTTATAGTTTCCAGGGATTAGAGCTTGAAGGTTTAAAACTTTTAAAGGTTGCAAAACAAGAAACAGGACTTCCTATAGTAACTGAACTTATGTCTACAGATTACTTGGATACTTTTGTTGAAGAAGTAGACATGATTCAAATCGGTGCTAGAAACATGCAAAACTTTGATTTATTAAAACAAATTGGAAAGACTAAAACTCCAATATTATTAAAAAGAGGCTTATCTGCAACTATAGAAGAATGGCTTATGTCAGCAGAATACATTATGGCTGGCGGAAATGAAAATGTAATTCTTTGTGAAAGAGGAGTACGAACTTTCGAAACAATTACAAGAAATACATTAGATTTACAAGCAGTTCCGGTAGTAAAGAGATTATCACACTTACCTATAATTGTTGATCCAAGCCATGCTGGAGGATATGCATACTTAGTAGAACCAATGGCTAAGGCAGCAATTATGTCAGGAGCAGATGGACTTATGATAGAAGTACATAATGATCCTGAAAACGCGTTAAGTGATGGACAACAATCACTTACACCAGATCAATTTGATGTATTAATGAATAAGGTTAAGGCAGTAGCTAAGATCGAAGATAAAGAAATTTAAATAAATATAAAAGCAAAATAATAACTTTAAGGTGTTAGTGGATATTTTGCATTTTCTGTGAAATACACGCACACCTCTTTATTATTCGTTCTATATGTTTTGATAAAGGAGCTATTAATATGAGAATAGTAGTTGTGGGTCTTGGAGTAATTGGAGGATCATTTACTATGGCTTTAAAAGAAGCTGGGTATGATGATGTCTATGGAATAGATATTAATGAAGAGTCTCTAGATAAAGCTAAAAAACTTGGATTAATAAAAGATGGTTTTACGAATGGTCAGGAAATAATTAAAAGTGCAGATTTTATAATCATTTCTCTGTATCCTAGGTTAGTTAAGCAATTTATAGTAGATAATAAAGATGATTTTAAAGATGGTGCTGTAATAACAGATGCAACTGGAATTAAAAAAATGTTTATTGAAGATATTGTGAATATATTACCAGAAAATATTGATTTTGTATTTGGTCATCCAATGGCGGGAAGAGAAAAAAAAGGAATAGATTTTGCAAGTAGTCAAGTTTTCAAAAATGCAAATTATATAATAACACCGGTAGTTAGAAATAAAGAAGAAAACTTAAAAATGATAGAAGATTTAGCTTATAAAATTGGATTTAAAAGAGTTAGAAGAATAAGTCCTGAGCATCATGATGAGATGATAGGTTATACAAGTCAGCTTCCACATTCTTTAGCTGTTGCTTTAGTGAATAGTGATGTGGAAGGAAGAGAAACAGGTAGTTTTATCGGAGATAGTTATAGAGATTTAACGAGAATAGCAAATATTAATGAAGACCTTTGGAGTGAGCTTTTCCTGGGAAATAAGGAGAATTTGCTCACAAGCATAGAAAATTTTGAAACTGAGTTGGATAAAATAAAACACGCTATAGAAAATGACGATACAGAAGAATTAAAAGAATTATTTATTAAATCTACAAAAAGAAGAGAAAAGCTATAAAAGAAGAAAAAAGAGATTTTGCTATCAGAAGAAGATAATGAAATCTCTTTTGACATTATATGGATAAATTTAAAAAAGTTAATAAATAGTTACTTTTTTCCTTTGAAGTTGAATTATTTGAAAAATGAATTTATAGTTTAATTATGATTATTATACATAACTTATAACATTGATATAGCAGATAAGAACTATGGGGGAATTAAGGTGACAAAGAAAAAAATAATAGTAACAGAGGCATTTGTTGTCGGCATACTCGCTTTAATATTTATATATATGTATTTATTTAAAATATATAGTGTGAAAGCATTAGATATACCATGCCCGCAAGATTTGGCCGTTCCAACTTTGGCTTACGATGATAGCAGCATTACTTTGGTATGGCATAAACCGGATGACTACAAGGATATTACAAATTATAATATTTACATGAATGGAAAGCTTATAGGAAGTGCTAATGACAATAAAAATTCAAGAGCTAAGCCATTTTTTGATAGTTTTTATAATGATTCAAGCAATAGCTCAGCTGTAAAAATTAGTATGCATAATTATATAGTTTCTGGTCTTAATCCAGATACATCATATAGTTTTACAGTGAGAGCCATTGATAGTAAAGGAAAAGAATCAAAGGACAGTAATCAAGTAGTTCAAAAAACAACTAAAACACCAGAAATATTTGATGTTACTAAATACGGTGCTATTGGTGATGGAGATACTTTAGATACAAATGCAATTCAAAAGGCTATAGATTCTTGTACTCAAGGTGGGAAGGTATTAATTCCAGAAGGAAAAACTTTTAAAACAGGAGCTATTTGGTTAAAAGGAGATATGATTCTTGAAGTTGATGGAAAACTTTTGGGATCGGAAAATCCAGAAGATTATATGAGTAAAGATAAAGATTCTTCAAAAAGTAATGCTCTTGTCAATGCATCAGGGGACAATAATAGTGAAAATCTAAAAATTATAGGTAGTGGAGTAATTGATGGCAATGGATGGAAGCAAGGAAAGGTAGATTCTTCAACTAATTTTCCGAATTCGTTGAAAAGCAGCCTACAGACTGTTTCGGAAAATGGTATTCTTGCAGCTAATCAGTATAATTTGAGCAAGTCTAAGAGTCTTTCAGATACTGAGGCTTATGGTACAAGATCTAACTTGATATCAATAAGTAATATAAATAATGTTTATTATGGAGGCGGTCTTTCACTTGTAAATCCCAGTCAGCATACAATTTCTAGTAGTGGATGCACCAATGTTGTATTGAACGGTATCATAATTAAAACATTTGACTGCAATAATGCTGATGGAATTGATTTTGATTCTAAAGGATTAACTGTAATGAATAGTGTTTTTGATACAGGGGATGACGATATAAACTTCACAGCTGGAAAAGGAGCAGATGCTGAAAAAAACCGTAATCCTGTAGCCAATGTTTGGGTGTTTGATAATTACTTTGGTCGTGGACATGGTGCAGTTGTAGCTGGAAGTAATACAGCAGCATGGATAGAGAATATACTAGCAGAGGATAATATTATGAATGGCACTGCTGCAGGTCTACGTTGTAAAACAGCCCCAGAAACTGGAGGGGGTGCAAAAGATATTGTATTTAGGGATTCTGACCTTAAAAATATATCAGATGGAGAGGGAGAACCATTTGTATTTACATCGAATTATTCTAATAGCACTGCAACAGATACATTTAAGCCGGCCCTACATTTACCACAATTTAAACATATATTTATTTCAAATTGTAGTGTTGAGGGAGCTAAAGGTAACGCTATCTTTGTAGCTGGATTAAAAGATTCCCCTCATACGGACATACATTTTGAAAATGTAGTATTTAAAAATACAAAATCAGCTAAAATAGACTATATGACTGATAGTACATTTAAAAATGTAGTATTTGAGACTAGTATAAAGGATCCATGGGATATAACAAATTCTAAAGGGCTTTCCTTTGGAAATTAGGATTTTAATATTATATATTATTTAAGTAAAGAATAAGAAGAAAATTAAGTTCTTTTGAGAAAACTATGCATATATAAAGATAGTATTTAACTATATATGTATAGTTTATATTTCTAAATAAGTACTAAGGCGTTTATAATAGCAATTATATAAGAAGTAGATTGGTAAAATTAACTTTCCGTTGAGAAAATGTTTAGAATAGAGTATAATTATATTAAAAAGTAAGGTCTTTTCGATATAAATATCATATTATTATTTCAAAACCTGAGAATTTATTATTTTTAATCTTGTATGAATTAGAAAACAATGATATATTATATATATCCTTAAGATTAACGTTAACCTAAAATAATAAATAATTTAAGAAATTGATAATAACAATTAAGTTAATGAGGAGGCAGAATATGGCTGGTATTTCACTGAAAAATATAGAGAAAACTTATCCTGGAAATGTAACCGTTGTAAAGGGATTGAATTTAGAAATTAATGATGGAGAGTTTGTTGTTCTTGTAGGTCCTTCAGGGTGTGGAAAATCTACTACGTTAAGAATGATTGCAGGGCTAGAGGATATAAGCAGTGGAGAATTGTATATTGGAGATAGATTAGTTAATGAGGTATCACCAAAGGATAGAGATATATCAATGGTATTCCAAAATTATGCGTTATACCCTCACATGACAGTATATAAAAATATTGGATTTGGTTTAAATTTACGCAAATTTGATAAGAAACTTATAGATAAAAGAACTAGAGAAGTTGCTAAAATATTAGATATTGAACATTTACTTAACCGTAAGCCTAAGGAACTTTCAGGAGGTCAAAGGCAGCGTGTAGCTTTAGGACGAGCTATGGTTCGTGAACCGTCTGTATTTCTTTTGGATGAACCTCTTTCTAATTTAGATGCAAAGCTTCGTGCTGAAATGAGAGGTGAGATAACTAAGCTTCATAGAAGATTAGGTATTACATTCGTATATGTTACTCATGACCAAATAGAGGCTATGACTATGGGTGACAGAATTGTAGTTATGAAAGATGGATACATACAACAAATGGATACACCAATGGCTTTATATGAAACACCAAGCAATCAATTTGTTGCTGGATTTATTGGATCTCCACAAATGAATTTTATAGATTCTAAAATCGAAAGGAAAGAAAATAAGTATTATGTTAACTTTAATAAGTATAGTATTCTAATTCCTGAATTTAAGGGAGGAGAAGAAACCTTTGAATCATATGTAGGAAAAAATGTTGTTCTCGGAGTAAGACCGGAACATGTATATATCGAGAAAGAAGCAGTAGAAAATCATAAGGATAGTGTAATTAATACTAAAGTAGTTCTTAATGAGTTAATGGGTGCAGAAGTATATTTACATGTTAATTGTGATGACAAAAAAATTACTTTACGTGCTTCAGCCAATACAACTTTAGAGCCAGAAGAATCAATTAATGTAGCTATTGATGAAGGCAAAATTCATTTATTTGATAAAGAAACAGGAATGACCATTTGTAATTAATTTATAAGTAAAAGGAATGATTGTGGATATAATATAAACTAAAGAAATTAATAAAGTAGATTAATATTAATTTAATCAAGTTAAAGTCGTAATTTTGCAAAAGTTAATTAGTTTTTTAGTTAAAAAACTTAAAATAAATGATATAATATTAAGCGAAATTATGGCTTTAATTTATATAAAGTTAGTTAATAAAATTTAAAAATAGAGTTACTGGTTAAGGAAAGTAGACGAATTATTTGTGGAGATGTGATTATGAGATTTTTTTTATTTAATTACAATAAGGAAGGACCGGGGGTTTCTAAGGATGCACCGCCAAAAGAAGGATTAGCTTTATTTTGGGATATATTTGCACGTGAATTTACATCACTTATTAAATTGAATCTGATTTTTATAGTTAGCTGTATTCCTATTATTACAATTGGTCCTGCAATTGGAGCTATGACATCTGTTACAATGAAGATGGTACAGGATAAACCTTCTGATTTATATTATGATTTTAAAGAGGCATTTAAGAAGAATTGGAAATCATCTTTTCTTATTTGGATCTTATCAATTATATTATTAGCGCTGCTTGGGAAAGCGCTGGCATTTTGTATTGCGTCAGAAGCGTTAATTTATAATATAATAATTTCAATTTTGATTATAGCAGGTATACTAATAGGTATTTGGTTGATATACATATACCCAATGAGTGTAAGTATAGATTTACCCCTAAGGACGGTAGTTAAGAATTCGTTCTTACTAAGCCTTGCATATATTAAATACTCTTTTTTAACATTAATATTATGCATGGCATTAATTGAAGCAAGTATTATATTCCTTCCGTTCACTATACCAATTATGTTCTTTTTCACATTTTCATTTGTAAGTTTTTTAAGCAGCTTTTGTGCTTGGCATGGAATAAAGAAGCATATACTAAAGTTTTCGAATGATGAGGATGGAAACAATATGATATAACATAAGCATATAAAGACATGATATTTTTTGAAAAAGTAATTGACAACGATTTAATAAAGAGATATACTAAAAATGGTTAAACGTTAACTTAAAATTTAAGAAGAGGGGTATGAAAAATGAAAATACGTAGACAATTAGCATTATTACTAGCGAGTGCAGTAGCTATTGGATCATTAACTGGTTGTGGTAGCAGCACTAGTTCATCAGGAAAAAGCGATGGAAAATCAGGTGGGACTATTACAGTTTTAACACATAGAACAGATATGGATGACGTATTCAAAAAATATAAAGCAGATTTTGAATCACAACACCCTGGAGTAACAGTTAATTTTGAATCATTAAATGATTACCAAAATACAATGAATACTAGAATGGGAACAGAAGACTATGGTGACGTTTTAATGCTTCCTGCAAACATAACTAAAAATCAATATAAAGATTATTATGAACCAATAGGAACTAGGGATGAACTTAAAGGTAAATATGATTTCCTTGACAATGCAGATGTAGATGGAACTGTTTATGGTTTAGCAACTGGAGCTAATGCTAATGGTTTTCTTTACAATGAAAAGGTTTTTAAAGAAGCTGGAATTACAAAAACTCCAACAACACCTGAGGAATTTATGGCTGATTTAAAAGCTATAAAAGAAAAGACGTCTGCAATTCCTTTATATACTAATTATAAAGATGATTGGGCATTAACTAACTGGACAGCAGCGCAACTAGTTAACGCATCAGGTGATGTAGATTATCCAAATAAAATGATTTATGACAAAAATGTATTTGGACAAGGTCAACCTCTTTATACATCATTAAAGATGTTAAATGATGCAGTGGCTAATAAATTAGTTGAGCAAGATCCTATGACAACAGATTGGGAAACTTCAAAGCAAATGATGGCTGATGGTAAAATAGGTATAATGGCTTTAGGATCATGGGCGGTTGGTCAAATAAAGGCTAAATCTAAAACACCTGATGATATTAAATTTATGGCAACACCTATATCGCACGATGGAAAACAAGTTATGCAAATTGCACCAGATTACATGATGGGTGTAAATGTCCATAGTAAAAATAAAGAAGTTGCAAAAGAATTTGTAAAATATTTCGTGGAAAAATATCCAAACGATTCTAATATGGTTTCTTCACTTGTAGGGGCAAAATTACCTGACTTCTTATCAGGATCAGGTGCAACATTAGTACAACAAAAAATGGGTACTACGCAAATGGCTACTGATTTAGATAAAGTACAAAAAGAATCATTAATTAACCTTAACGATAGCAAATGGGTTAAAACTGTTATTGAAATTGGATTAGGTAATGGTAAGCAAACTTTTGATGAATATATGGCTTCATTAAATAAGAGTTGGGCTACTGGAGTAGACTCAATCGGTAAATAGTTTTATGTAATTGTGTGATTGTTAAAAGGCGATATTAATTGTGTATGGATATCGCCTTTTCAAATTAAGAGTAAAGGAGTGTTAATATGACAACAAATGCTGAAACAAATACACAAGTAACAGCTGGCACTAATAATTCAAAGAATAAACTTAGTTTCTCTTCATTACCTTATAAGAAGCAAAAGATTATAATTTCAGTATTATTTTTAATGGTACCAGTAACTTTATTGGTTGTATTTACCTATTTGCCAGCAATAGCAATGGCTGGATATAGTTTCACTGATTGGGATGGTATTACTAAGACTAAAGATTTTGTAGGTCTAAAAAATTATAAGCTTATAATGAGTGATATTAAATATTTCACACCACTGTTTGTAAGTTTTTATTACTTCGTTGCATCCTTTATTCAAATTGGATTAGGTATTATAATAGCATATCTAGTTTCTTTTGGATGTAAATTTTCAAATTTATTTAAAGGTGTATACTTCTTTCCATCATTAATAAATAGTGTTGCTATAAGTTTTGTATTCGTATTTTTCTTCCAACCGGATAGTACTTTAGATACTGTACTAAAGATGCTTGGATTAGGAGGATTTATACACTATTGGTTACAAGACCAAGGAATCATTAATATATCATTGGCTTTTGTTTCAGTATGGAGATATATTGGGTATAATATTGTAATGTTCTCAGCAGCGATGGCTTCTATTTCATCAGATATCTTGGAAGCAGCAAGAGTAGATGGAGCTAACAAATTACAACAGTTAAGGTATATAATAATCCCAGGTATTTCAACAATTCTAGGATTACAATTATTCTTATCCCTTACTGGAGCATTATCAGCATTTGAAACACCATATATTATGACTGGCGGTGGAAATGGAAGTATGACTTTCATAATTCAAACTGTACAATATGCATTCCAAAATCATAGAGTTGGACTTGCTTCAGCAATGGCAATGGTATTATTGGCAATGTGTATAATTATCACTAGCATACAAAATGCAGTTATGAAAAAGAAAGGAATGTAAGAGTATGAAAGCAAAAAAAATGAGTGGAAAAGAACTAGTTTATGAAGTAATTAAATATGCTGTCTTAATCTTTTTTGTACTAGTATTTATCATTCCTCTCTTAAGTGTATTTTTTACAGCCTTTAAGACAGGAGCTGAATATACTACAACAAGTCCACTAGCATTACCTAAGTCTTTTCTGAATTTTGATAATTTTAAACAAGTATTTGATAAAGGAAATATGGTTAATGGTTTTAAGAATACATTAATTATTTTAGTATTTTCATTAATAGGTTCCATACTTACTGGATCTATGGCTGCATATATATTTAGTAGATTTAAGACAAAATTCAGTAAATTTATTAATGGATTATTCTTAGTTGCGGTAATGATTCCAGGAATAGCAACACAAGTTGCAACATTCCAAATAGTAGATGCGCTAGGTTTATTTAATACTAGATTAGCTCCGATTATTTTATATTGTGGTACAGATATAATGACTATATATATTTTCCTACAATTCTTAGAGAATATTTCGGTTTCGTTAGATGAATCTGCAATCATTGATGGCGCTAACTATTTTCAAATTTATTATAAAATTATTCTTCCGTTACTCTCTCCAGCAATTGTAACTGTTTTAATTACAAAAGGTGTTGGTGTTTATAATGACTTTTATACTCCATTTTTATATACGCCAAATTCAGACTTATTAACGCTTTCAACAACATTATTTAAGTTTAAAGGGCCGTTTGGTGCTCATTGGGAAATAATATGTGCTGGTATAGTTCTTATTATGATTCCAACCTTCGTTGTATTTACTACATTACAAAAACATATTTATAGCGGGTTAGTATCAGGGTCAGTAAAAGAGTAATTAAAAACTATCGTAATAAGATTGACAACAATTAAAACTAAATTAATTAATTTAGCATTAATAATAAAAAATGTAGTAAGAAATATTATAGAATTATATATTTTATTGGATATTTCTTTGGAAAGGTGAATTAATATGAGTAAAATTTTAGGTGCAAACTTACCAAACATTCCATGGCAAGAAAAGCCAGCTGATTTTAATGGTCCAATATGGAGATATACTGAAAACCCAGTTATAGGAAGAAATCCTGTAGAAGGAGTAGCAAGAATTTTTAATAGTGCAGTTATGCCTTATGGAGATGAATTTATAGGAGTATTTCGTGGTGAAACTATAAATGGAAGGCCACACATTTATTTAGGTCATAGTAAGGATGCTATTAATTGGGAATTTGAAAAAGAAAAAATTAAATTTGTGGATGAAGATGGTAAAGATTATCAACCACTTTATGCATATGATCCAAGATTATTAAAAATTGAAGACACATACTATATAATTTGGTGTGGTGATTTTGATGGAGCTGCTATTGGTATAGCTAAAACAACTGATTTTAAGACATTTACAAGATTAGAAAATCCATTCCTACCATTTAACCGTAATGGTGTTCTATTCCCTAAGAAAATTGATGGGAAATTTGTTATGTTATCTAGACCTAGCGATAACGGACATACACCATTTGGAGATGTTTTCTTAAGTAAAAGTCCTGATTTAAAATATTGGGGAGAACATAGAATAGTAATGCAAAAAGGTGGATCAGGATGGTGGCAATCAATAAAGATTGGCTGTGGACCTGCACCAATTGAAACCGATGAAGGATGGTTAATGTTCTATCATGGTGTTACAGGAACTTGTAATGGTCTTGTTTATTCTATGAGTGCTGCAATCCTAGATAAAGAATGTCCATCAAAAGTATTATATAGAGCAGGTAGTATAATGTTAACACCAGAAGAATGGTATGAAGAACGTGGCTTTGTTCCAAATGTTGTTTTCCCATGTGCAGCATTAACTGATGCTGAAACAGGAAGAATTGCTATTTATTATGGTGCTGCAGATACTTATGTAGGCTTAGCATACACTACAATTGATGAAACTGTAAAGTTTATAAAAGAACATAATGAACTTGGAGCTATAGATGGCGAAGAGGGAAGGCTATAGTATATTAATGTGCATTACCTAATCGTTAACTTTAATATATAAAGGTTGGATATAATAAAGCCAAATTTATTAAGCTGTATTTTAGCTAAATTTTCAAACTCTTTTGAGGTATAATTTATAGCAAAATACGGCTTTTTATTATATAATTATTAGATAGAGATGTAATATTATGCAATGAAAATAGTTATTTTTTAAATATAGTTGTTTAAACTTACAAATTTCATACGATAAGCTTAGTTTAATCTAAATATTAATGCATTCTAGTAACATATTGTGTTATTATAATTATTGAACTTAAACATAGCATCTATCATTGATTTACGTATAACAAGAAGGGAATGAATAATATGGCAAAAGCAATTAAACTTGCTGATATTGCTGAAGTTTTAAACGTAAGTAAAGTAACAGTTTCTAAAGCTCTTTCCGATAAAGAGGGAGTAAGTGATGAACTAAGAGATAAGATAAAGAAAGTAGCAGCTGAAATGGGATATCGTCAAAATTCCATAGCGAGGTCTTTACGAGATGGCTATACTTATAATATAGGGGTATTAATTCCCGAAGGTTATGTTGAAATGTATCATTCTTTTTATTGGGAATTGTATCAAAATGTACTAAATGCGCTGACGAAAAAATCATATTACGGAATTATGGAAATCATAAGCAAAGATGATGAAAATAATAGAGTGATTCCGAGGATGATACAAGATAGTAAAATAGATGGAATAATTGTTATGGGAGAGTTAAGGAAAGAGTATATAGAATATATTAACAATCTTGGAGATGTTCCTTTAGTGTTACTAGATACATATGATAAGCATAGCGACTATGACACAGTGACTTCTGACAATTATTATGGAATGTATTTATTAACCGACTATCTAATTGAAATGGGGCATAAAGATGTTATTTTTGTAGGAAATCCTCATGCTACCAGCAGTATTCAAGACCGTTTTTTGGGTTTTGCTAAAGCTTTGCTTGAAAATAATATTGAATATTCGCCTAATATGTATATTGCAGATAGAGAAGTCGGCAAGAAGGAATTAAATTTTGAGCTGCCAGAAAAAATGCCAAGCGCCTTTGCATGTAATTGTGATTCGGTAGCATATCTGTTAATTAAAAAATTACAGGATAAAGGGTATCGTATACCAGAAGATGTTTCTGTAGTTGGATTTGATAATTATTTGATGACAGAGTTATCTGATTTAGGTATTACAACTTTTGAGGTAGATATGAAAACGATGGCTGAAACGGCTGTAGAGGCTATAATCAAAAAAATATACAAAGTTGACTACAAGCCTGCACGAAGAGTTGTAAGTGGAAAAATTGTTATAAAAGATACTGTTAAAAATTTAAATAAGAATTAACAAGGTAGTTTTTGATTAAACTACCTTGTTAATAGTTAGTTTGAAAATTAATATTGAGTTATTATAGTTATATCGTAGATGGATTTTTATTAATCTATCTACGATACGTTTGTATATTGATTTAAACTTAAGATTTAAGTTTAAATCTATGAAGCATTATATTTAAAGTCTCAGCTTGGGCTGTTAGTTCCTCGCTAGATGCTGCACTTTCTTCAGCTATTGCTGAATTTGATTGAACAACATCAGATATTTTTAATATACCATCATGTACTTGATTTATAGAATCAGCTTGGTTTTTTGATTCATATGTAATATTAGATATTAATTCAGTCACATTATTTACGCTGTTTACAAGTTCTCCTAAGGTTTTTGCGGTATCATTAGCTAAGTTTCGGCCTCTATTTACTGCGTTAATAGAATCTCCAATTAATAATGATGTTTGTTTTGCTGCATCAGCACTTTGGAAGGAAAGTTTTCTTACCTCATCTGCTACGACAGAAAAACCTTTTCCGGCTTCGCCTGCTCTTGCAGCCTCTATTGCTGCGTTTAATGCAAGTAAATTTGTTTCAGTTGCTATGTCAGTGATTGCTTTAATAATATTATTGATATCTTTAGAGGATTTCTCGATATCATCCATAGCACGTAACATTTCATTCATCTGAGAGTTACTATCCATAATACTTTTAACTAAATTCATAGTAATTAAATTAGTATTATCTGCATTTACAACAGTATTGTGGACTTGAGCGTTAAGTCTATTTATGGAAGCAGATAAGCCTTCAATTGAAGCAGCTTGTTCTGTTGCACCCTCAGATATAACTTGAGAGGTACTGGAAACCTGACTGGCTCCACTGTTAACTTGGTAGGTTGCTTCTTTAATCTCTAGAAATATGTTGCTTAAAGATTGTACAATATCATCCAATGAATCTTTTATTTCAACAAAATTGCCTTTATAATCTTCTTTTGTATAAACATCAAAATTACCTTGAGAAATGCTGCTTAAAACTGTAGAAATTTCAGTAATATAATTTTTTAAGGTATTAATCATTAGAGAAAATGAAGATGCTAATTCTCCAATTTCATCATTTGAATTGACCTGTATAGAAACATCCAAATTACCATTTGCCATTTTTTCTGCCACGGTTTTCATATTATCAATAGGATTACTTATTAATTTAGTAATGTACTTAGCTAGAGATAAACTAAGAATAAGTGAAAAGATTATGCTAAGAATAACAATGCCTATACTAACATATTTAAATATGGTTAACTTATTAGATAGTGCATTACAGGTGTTTATTTTAGTTTGTAATAATAGTTGAATGTCATCACTGATTTGATTCATTATAGGTGTACCATCTGTTATAAATACATTTAAGCCTTCATCCTTGAAATTCCCCATTCCTTTTGCTACCACAGTATCTCTGACCTGTTTATATTTTACTAAATTAACTTTTATTCTATCCAGTGTTTTTTTTTCTTCAGGAGTCGTTGTATATACTGATACTGTCTTTATTAAAGTATCAATGTTAGCTAAAGAAGTGACAAGGGATTCTTGAGCAGCTTTTTGTTCATTTGAATCATTTAAAAATAAAATGTCCCTTACTAATGAATTTGATTTTTCTATTTCAATACCGAGTTTTCCTATATCACCTTGAGAAAAACCATAATTTATTAATGCATTGTTATAATTGTTAGTTATACTTTGTAAAAATGTTAATCCTATTACCCCAGACATAATTCCAATAAATGATATGAGCATAAGGGAGTAATATAATTTTTTTCTTAGTGGTAAATTCTTAAAGCCCTCATTTATTTTACTTACATTTAGTTTTTTAATATTTCTAAGATTTCTCGGACTTGTTTTTTTTCTCTTAAATAAATCTATTTTTTTTACTTTCATATGTGCTGTCACTCCTTATTTTTTTCAATGTTCTATGCAACTTTTTATGATGTCAAATCCTTAAGTAATAATTATAATAAAAACAGTTAATAAGTTAAAAAATGAGTTATCGATTACTTTAATAATAAAATAATACCACATTTATGCAAATGATTACAAGAGTATCTTTAAAAATGTATTATCATTAATAAAAATTAGTATATATATATTGTTTTGTAAGATATAATATTTTAATTCAAGTTGGGATAATATTATTGTGTTAAACAGTTATCCTTAAATTTATTTCTAAATTCAGAAGGTTTATAACCAGTATTTTTCTTAAAGATATTTATAAAATAGCTTAAATTATTGAATCCAACATCCATAGAAATTTCTAATACTTTACTACTACTATTTAAAAGGAGATCTTGAGCCTTTGTTATCCTGTAATAATTAAGATAATCAATAGGTGTCTTAAAGGTAAAGGATTTAAAGGTTCTGCAGAAATGTCCCTCACTTATGTTAAGTTCAGATGACAGTTCTTTTATTGTAAGAGGTTTATTATAATTAGTATGAATGTAGTTTAGTATATGTTTAAAATTATCTATTTTGTTAGAAGTATTAGAATTTATAGATTCGTTAGTATTTTTATATGTAACCATAAGCATGATTTTTGAAAAAATCATATATAAATAAGATTTAGCTGTTAGCTCATAATTACATTCTTTTTCACTAAGTGTGGAGATTAACTCAGATAGGAAAGTTCTTATAGCTATTTCAGTATCATTGACACATTTTAAATGGTGAGGTAAATTCAATTGATTATTTATTAATGGATTAATAAATTTGATTTGAATTGCATCACTGCTCTTGCTGCTTAACATATCGCTACTGAAAACTAATGATTTACAAATGCATATATTATTAGAATTCAAGCTATAAGCAGAATGAAGCTCGCCAGCATTTATAATAATAATTTCACCCTCGTTTACTTCATAAGAAAAGTTTTCTATTTGGAATAGTGCTCTTCCTGAGCTTACTAAAATAAATTCGATTTCATCATGCCAGTGGCAATTAAGCATGTTTGATTTATCTCCAATTTCCATATTAGAAAAATATAATGGGAACATTGAGTCTCCAGAATTCGTAGTCTCTTTTAAAATATTCTTATTCATAAATAATACCTCATTAATAAAAATTCTATTAATATCAAAATAGTGTTATTATTTGCTTAAATAATGCAAGTTTTTATTTATTAAAATCATTATACTAACATTATAATAATTATTCAAATAATATTTAAACGGTTAAGTTACAATTTAGTTAAATAAATATAAACTTTAAAAGGGAGGAATACACTTGGAATTTAAAATAACAGAAGAGATGTTTAAACATTCATTAGTAAATAAAGGTGATATAAATAGAATATTAAAGTTAATTGAGAAAACTAAAAGAGGAGAGGATTTAACTATAGCATTTTTAGGTGGCTCTATAACTCAAGGTTGTAATTCAACAGTTCCAGAAAAATGTTATGTTGAATTAACGTATGTTTGGTTTGAAGAAAAGTTCAAAAATGTAAATGTAAGACATATAAATGCAGGAGTAGGAGCAACAGGATCTTTAATTGGAGTCCACAGAGCGGAAAGGCAGGTAATAAGTGAAAATCCTGATTTGATTTTTGTTGATGCTGCTGTAAACGATGATGAAGATTATTCATGTAAGGTTGCTTATGAGAGTTTAATTAGAAGATTATTAGCTAGTGAAAGCAAGCCGGCAGTTATAGAAGTATTTATGACTATGGATACAGGATTTAATGTTCAAGAGCAGCAAATAGAAATAGGTAAGAGATATAATGTGCCAATGATAAGTTTTAGAGATGCACTTAAGTGTAAAGTTGATAAAAATGAAATGAAATTTGCTGATGTTTTAACTGATGAAGTACATCCAAACGATGATGGTCATTATATAATATCACAACTATTAATTAAATTTATAAATAATATTTATGAGGATGATTATAAAGAAGGAGAAGAAATAAAAATCATAGATAATGTTTTAGATACGCCATATGTATTTGAAGATAGGTATATAAATGGAACAATAATGAATAACGTTAAAATTAAACCTAATGAGATAATAGGATTTGTTAACTATGATGAAGGGTTTCAAGTATTCCAAAATGGATGGAAGTATACTGGTGAAGAAGGTAAAGGTGGAAGATTAGTTTTTGAATTAGAGGCAAGAAACATTATTTTGCTATTTAAAAAGAGTATCTCAGTAAATTCAGGTAAAATCAATATAAAAGTGAATGATAAAGACACAGTGTTTATAGATACTTATTTTAAAGATGGCTGGGGAGATTATTCTGCTACAGAAATTTTAGAATTAAGTAATGAAATCAAAAAATACAGAATAGAGATAGATGCAGTTAAAGATAGTATAGCAAAAGAAGTAACTATTTTAGGAATTTTAGTATCCTAAAATATGATTGAAGGTATCACAAGTATTTGTATAAATAATTGTGATACCTATTTTTTGCTCAATTTTATACTATAGCACATAAGTATCTATAAAATAGGTTTATTCAATTTTTAAGCAATTGTATTATATTAGATAAAAAATGAAATTGATATAGTATACATAAGCAAAAATATAGTGAAAAATATAGACAACACATTTTAGTTTATTCTAGAAACTTTTAAAAGTGGAGGGTTATATGAAATTAGAAGAATTATCAAAGATTAGATTAGGGGATATGGCAGCTGTCTACTCTATAGACAGACAAAGTGAAAGAGTAGGAATGACATTGGTGCCACTGGGAATGGAAAATAATATTACAACAAATAAAGATTATAATTTTGGCATAGATTCTTTGGTTCAGCTAAAATTAATTGGAGATGCTTATCCGGGGGTATACTCTGGCGGAACAACCTTACGTAATAGTGAATCTACACAAAGGCTCAAATTTTTAAGTCAAGATGTAATAGAATGCAATAAAGATAATTGTAAGAAAATAATAACTGTATTAAAAGATGATAGAAATTATCTTACTAAGCATGTATTAACTTGGTTTGAAGGGGAAACATCTGTTGAAATATATACAGAATTTATAAATAATTCTCAAGAATCTGTAACTCTTGAAATGATTTCAAGTTTTTCTCTTGGAAATATTACACCATTTATTGATGGTGATGCTTATAATCAAGTGATATTACATAGATTAAGAAGTAGATGGAGTAATGAAGGAAGATTAGAAACTGTAACTTTAGAAGATTTGCAGCTGGAGCCATCCTGGACAAAATTCCATGTTAATAGTGAAAGATTTGGACAAGTTGGGTCTTTACCTGTAAAGAGATTTTTTCCATTTGCAGCTTTAGAAGACATAACAAATAATGTACTTTGGGGTGCTCAGCTGGCTATTTCATCTTCTTGGCAAATGGAGGTATATCGTAGAGACGATGGAATAAATTTATCTGGTGGAATTGCCGATAGGGAATTTGGACACTGGATGAAGAAAGTAAAACCAAAGGAGAGCTTTATAACACCAATTGCCATAGTTACTGTATGTAAAGGTGGAGGAATTGATAACGCATCCCAAAGGCTGACAAAAGCAGGAGATAAGTATGTTAATAAAGGACCAGAATGTGAGCAAAACCTTCCTATACTTTTTAACGAATATTGTACTACATGGGGATGTCCTTCTCGTGAGAATATAGCAGAAATAGTAAAGAATCTTAAAGGAAAGGGTATTGAATATTTTGTAATAGATGCAGGATGGTTTAAGCCAGAAGGTGAAACATGGGATTCAAGCATGGGCGATTATGAGATATCTAAGGAATTGTTTCCGGAGGGATTAGATAAAACAGTTTTAGCAATTCGTGAAGCTGGGATGAAGCCAGGAATATGGTTTGAAATTGAAAACGTTGCGAGAGCTTCAAAGGTATATAATTTGGAAGAGCACTTATTAAAGAGAGATGGTCAAGTACTTTCTACTGAGAGCAGACGTTTTTGGGATATGAGAGATCCGTGGGTACAAGAATATTTATCGGAAAAGGTAATTAAACTTCTTAAAGATTACGGATTTGAGTATATGAAGATAGATTACAATGATACTATGGGCATTGGCTGTGATGGAAGTGATTCTCTAGGAGAAGGTTTAAGAGAAAATATTGAGGCAGCAAAATTATTTATTCAAAAGGTAAAAGATGAGGTGCCAAACATTGTCATAGAAAACTGTGCATCTGGAGGCCATAGATTAGAACCGAGTATGATGAGACTTATGAGTATGTCTTCTTTCTCTGATGCTCATGAGTGCGAAGAAATGCCAGCACTTGCAGCAAATCTTCATAGAGCTATACTTCCAAGGCAAAGTCAAATTTGGGCAGTAATTCGTAAAAGTGATAGTCTAAAACGCATTTGCTACTCTATTGTAAATACATTTTTAGGACGCATGTGTTTTTCTGGAGATGTTACAGAACTTACTAAGGAACAATGGAATCAAATTGAGAGAGGAATGGATTTTTATAGAAAGATATCTCCTATTATTAAAGAAGGTTTTTCTCATATATTTGGACCGCATTTAACCAGTTATAGACATCCAGAAGGCTGGCAGGGTATCTTAAGGATGGGAAATAACGGAGAAGCTTATGTAACAATTCATACTTTTAATGGTCAATTACCGGAGTATATTGAGATAGCTTTACCAAAAGGATGCCCTGATAACATAGTGGAGATTTATTGTGATACAAATATAGACATTGCAATTGATGATAGAAAGCTAAGATATAAAACAACAGATACCATGAAAGCAGTAGCTATTTTTCTAAAATAAGAAATAATTATATTTAAAATTAAAGCAGATTAAGGAGAAGATATATGCCAATTAAATTTGATGAAAAAAGAAGAATATTACATTTATTTAATGAGAAAACAAGCTATATAATGCAGGTATTAGATGCTGGATATTTAGCTCATAGATATTATGGGAAAAGAATTAGAAACTATGAATTAGTTAATCCATCGAAGATTGAAGAAACTAATTTAGATGTAATACCACAAGAATTTTCAGCCTTTGGTACAGGAGATTTTAGGACTCCGACCTTTGAGATAGTCCTAGAAAATGGCTCTAGTACAAGTGAGTTAAAATATGTAAAACATGAAGTTATACCTGGAAAGAGCAAAATGAGTTCATTACCTGCAACTTATGTGAATAGTGACGATGAAGCTGATACCTTAGAAGTTACTTTGTGCGACGATATAATAGGGTTTACCATTATTCTATCTTACACTATATATAGCAATTATGATGTAATAACCAGGAATGTAAAATTTATAAATAATAATTCAAATGGAGAAAAGCTAAATATACAAAAAGCATTAAGCTTTAGTATTGATTTTGAGCATTCTAATTTTGATTTACTACAATTGTCGGGTGCGTGGTGCCGTGAAAAGCATATTTATAAGAGAGCGTTAGTACCAGGAATTCAATCTGTTGATAGTAAAAAAGGCATAAGTAGTCATCAGCAAAATCCATTTGTTGCTCTTTTAGCAAAAAATGTAGATGAAGATTATGGTGAGGTGTATGGTTTTAACTTAGTATATAGTGGTAACTTTTTAGCAGAAGTAGAAGTTGACCAATTTAGCAATACAAGAGTTCAAATGGGAATAAATCCATTTGATTTTAACTGGGAATTAAATGCTGGTGAAGTATTTGAAACGCCAGAAGTTGTTATGATATATACTGATTTAGGCTTAGGTGACATGTCAAGAACTTATCATAAGCTATATAAGGATAGATTATGCAGAGGCAAATATCAATTTGAAGAAAGACCAATACTTATCAATAATTGGGAAGCTACCTATTTTGACTTTACTGCTGACAAGATTGAAGAAATTGCTACGGCAGGGAAAGAACTTGGAATGGAGCTGTTTGTATTAGATGATGGATGGTTTGGGAAGAGAGACTCAGATAACTGCTCTTTAGGTGACTGGGTGGTAGATAAGAGAAAATTACCAGATGGGTTAGATGCTCTAGTAAATAAGATTACTAATAAAGGTATCCGTTTTGGATTATGGTTTGAACCGGAAATGGTATCGCCTGATAGCGATTTATATCGTGCCCATCCAGATTGGTGTATTCATGTACCAAATAGAGAACCAAAACAATCAAGAGCTCAGAGAACTCAATTAGTTCTTGACCTAAGCAGAGAAGATGTATGTAACGAAATAATAAGAATGCTTTCTGATATATTGGAAAGTGCACCTATATCTTATGTTAAGTGGGATATGAATAGGGGAATATCTGACTTAGGGTCAGCTATGCTTCCTAGTAACAAACAAAGGGAAATATCTCATAGATATGTACTAGGGCTTTATTATATTCTTGAAACTATAACAAGTAAATTCCCAGAAGTATTATTTGAAAGCTGTGCTTCTGGAGGCGGAAGATTTGATCCGGGAATGCTATATTATATGCCGCAAACTTGGACTAGTGATGATACAGATGCCATAGAAAGATTGAAAATTCAATATGGAACAAGTTTAGTATATCCAGCAAGTTCAATGGGATCGCATATATCAGCCTGCCCTAATCACCAAGTTGGAAGAACAACAAGTTTAGAAACTAGAGGAAATGTAGCTATGTCTGGGAATTTTGGATATGAACTTGATTTGACAAAATTCACAGATGAAGAGAAGGAGATTGTTAAAACTCAAGTAGCTCATTACAAAGAGATACGCCATATCATACAATATGGGGAGTTTTACAGAATTTTAAGTCCATTTGAAGGAAATGAAACTTCGTGGATTTATGTGACAGAAGATAAAACTGAAGCAGTAGCTTTCTACTTTAAAAGTTTAGAAGTACCTAATATGTTTCCTAAGAAAATAAGACTTAAGGGACTAAACCCTAATTATATTTATGCAGTTGAAGACACTGATATTGTAGCAGGTGGAGATGAATTAATGTATTCAGGAATTGATACTACTGGCGTTGCAGGTGATTTCGCTTCTAAGTCGTGGACTCTAAAGGCTATAAAGTAAGGTTGAAAAAGATAAATACGTATTAATTGAGGAGAAAGTATAGAATGAGTAATTTAATAGTAATAGATTCCACAGATATTAAACATATTAATGGTAGAATAAATCGTGAAATTGAAGGATATAGTAATTCAGGATATTTAACTGCTTTAACAGGCGATGATGATTATATTATCGCAGAAGTA
Source organism: Bacillota bacterium (assembly GCA_021781745.1). Lineage (GTDB taxonomy): Bacteria > Bacillota > Clostridia > Clostridiales > Clostridiaceae > Clostridium. Next base: position 65,442 of record JAJXWH010000012.1, read on the forward strand.
AATATACCTAATGATGGAATTTATAAAGTTGGAGTAAAATACGCCTTACCTTTAAAAGATAAATCAGCACCATCTGAATTAGCTGATGGCTCAGAAGCATCAAAGCAAACATTTCATAGAATTTTTATTAATAATGAATGCTATGGAAGTATTGACTTTAATGTAAGTGACGTATTTACTATTAAAGAATTAGGATGCCTAAAATTAAAAAATGGTATTAATATCATTAAATTATTAAAGCAGAGTGGGTTTTTAAATATTGATAGTATAAATGTTACAGAAGAGGAAAACTATATTGAAGATAAACCTAATTTTGCATTAAGCAATAATAATGCCAGCAAAGAGTGTGTAGATTTAATGAGGCTTTTCTCAAAAATATATGGCAATGGAATATTAAGCGGTCAGCATTGTAACAAAGCTAGTGGAACGGACTTTGAATATACAAAAAGGATGACAGGAAAGACACCTGCCATATTGGGGTTTGATTTGTTAAGCTATTCGCTAGCAACTGAAACTCCAGATAGTAGTTTTGAATGTATAGATGAGCTCGCAAATAATAGAGGAAGTATAGAAGCAGCTTTAATATGGGGAAAGGATGCTGATTCAATTATTACATTATGCTGGCATTGGTTTTCCCCAATGCATGGCAGCGGAAAAAGTTTTTATACAGAAAATACTAACTTTGATTTAGAAAAAGCACTAATTGAAGGTGCTGAAGAAAATATTAGTATGTTAAGAGATCTTGATATAATAGCTGAACAGCTAAAGAAATTCAGAGATAATAACATTCCAGTTTTATGGAGACCACTGCATGAAGCTTCTGGCGGCTGGTTCTGGTGGGGAGCGAAAGGTTCACAAGCATACATAAGATTATATAGATTGATGTATGATAAATATGTAAATTACCATGAATTAAATAATTTAATTTGGGTATGGAATTCACCAGATCCAGAATGGTATCCAGGAGATGATGTAGTAGACATTAACAGCAATGATTACTATGCTCCTCTTGAAAATCATGGACCGTTAACAATTGAATTCTTAAAGACAGCGGCTATTCCAAAGGAGACTAAGCCAGTAGCATTAAGTGAAAATGGACCAATTCCTGATCCTAAAATACTTAAGGAAACAGGAACGCCTTGGTTGTGGTTTATGACATGGAATAATTTTGTTAAAGAGTTAGAATGGAATACAAAAGAGGAGTTAATGCAGTTCTATAATGATGAATATGTTATAAATCTAGAGGATTTAGCTCAACTGAAAGCTAGCTTGTAGAAAGTTCAATTTATATATATGCACGGTTTAACATTTACTAAGTCTTTATGTAGGTATCTTCACCAGAAATAATAAATATTCTTATGCAGAAGGCATTTAAAAATGAGCTGTTAAAGGTTTTTAGTTGTAAGTTGTTCCAATTTAGCTTGTCACGCTGAAAGCGGGAGCATGCTAAATTGGGTGCAACTTGCAACTTAAAGCCTTCAGCGATATTTTTATAGTCCTTCGGAGTAAAATATTTATTATTTCGGTAAGCTACCACATAAGTCTGGTTTACATGTTATGTATCTATACTGTGTTGAAGTCTAAATTGTTTAGGTGTTGAACCTGTTTTTTTCTTGAACGTTCGTATTAAATGACTGCAATCGGCAAATCCTGTTTCCTGGCTAATATAATTAAGATCAAAATTAGTAAATAGTAGTAAATCTTTAACTTTGCTCAATCGTATGAATTCGATATAGTCTTTACATGATTGTCCATAAAGTTCGTGAAATTTTTTAGCAAAATATGAATAACTCATATGGCACTTCTCTGCAAGGTATTCTACTTTTATTGTTTCGTGTGAATGTTCATCAATATATTGCAATATTGTATGCAACGAATTTGTATCATACGGCATTAAAGCGACATTATTTGTATCAAATCCATTTTTTCTCCATATTCTAAGAATCTCTATTAATAAAGATGAAACTAAAGATTGGAAACGAATATCATAACCATAATCCTTGATTACTACCTCTTCAATGCAATCGTTGAATAAATCGTTTAGCGAATTTTTAAAGGCTTCTGATGGGAGGAAAATAGGCGCACAGGGATCATCTATTGCACATTTAAAAATTGAGCTGAGTTTGGGTGTATAGTTACTATTTATATGTAGGTTATTTATATCAAATTTAAGTACTCCGTATATTAGAGGTTCAGGAGAAGCAGCAAAAATTGAATGCACCACTTGAGGATGAAATAAAATTAAATCACCAGATTCAAGAATGTATTCTTCATTATTACAATTTATTAGAGAAGCTCCTTTGAGTATAAAGATAATTTCCATATAATAATGCCAGTGAGCCTTTATTGGAAAGCTACCATGCTTAGTGCCAGCTAAAAAGGCTTCATAAGGTGAGGTTAAAACATTAATTTCTTCAAATAAATAATTCATTATAGCCTCCATAAAATAGGTTTGTTCTATTTTTAAACAATTGTATTATATCAGATAAAGAATGAAATTGATATAGTATATATAAATAAAGGCATAATCAAAAAAATAATAGGTCATTATTTTGTGTAATAAATATTATACTACGCTAGTTATTTCTTAATATAAATCTGCTACAAATGAAATTTACCCTATCCTACTGGCGTAAAGTTAGGCTTCTTGGTTAGATATTGTACTTGAGATTATCTCAATTTAACATACAATAATTAAAATTATTGTTGACTAAGAAGAAATATACAATTTATTTTTGGCCTGTTATTTTCTTAATTATGCTTGATATGATGAAAGGAATGAAACAAATGAAGTTTATTAAGGGATTTACATTTGCACCATTTGCTAGAAATGGAAGCTATTTAAAGAAGGAAACGTTTAAGAGTTTAGATAATTTAAAAGAAAGAGTTGGAGTTAATTTTATAATACTTGTACCGAACGGATTGCAGGATACTCCACAATCAGAAGAGATTTGTTATACTTCTAGCTCAACTATTTCAGATTCAGAATTAGAAGCTCTTATAAATTATGCTAAGAAAATTGGTCTTAGAGTGGCAATTAAACCGACAGCAAATTGTAAGAATGGAACTTGGAGAGCTCATATTAATTTCTTTGATGAAGACGTTCACTGTGAACCGAAATGGAGCAAATGGTTTACTTCATATACTAATTTCCAGCTTCATTATGCAAGCATAGCTGAAAAAACAGGCTGTGAAATGTTTATTGCAGGTTGTGAAATGGTTATGTCAGAGCGTAGAGAAAATGAATGGCGCAAACTTATTTCTGATATTCGAGGTGTTTATCATGGAATTGTATCCTATAATACTGACAAATATCAAGAACATAATGTAAAATGGTGGGATTGTGTTGATGTTATCTCTTCAAGCGGTTACTATCCTCTTTCGGATTGGGAAAAAGAATTAGATCGTATTGAAAAGGTAGTGAAGAAATTTAATAAGCCATTTTTCTTTGCAGAAGCTGGTTGTATGTCTACCAAAGGTTCTTCTGCAGTTCCAAATGATTGGAGTATCGAAGGTAGTATTGATTTAAATGAACAAGCGGAATGGTATGAAGCTATGTTTAAAGCTTCACTTAAACGTGAATGGGTATCTGGTTTTGCTATGTGGGACTGGGCGTGGAACCAGTATTCATTAAATAAAGCAGAAAGTCATAAGGGGTATGATGTATATGGGAAGCCAGCAGAAAAAATTATAAGAAAGTATTATGATATGGTGGTGGAAAAGTGATAGGGGAAGAAAATAAAACTGATGATAAATTAGAACCAGATGAAGAAGCCCTTTTAAAAATTTTTAAACAGAATGAAAATAGTACTTTAAAAACTCTTGTTGGTATATATAAAGGACATTATTTAAAGTTATTTCTTTCAATTATATTTTTCCTATTAAAAAGTTCTCCTGTATGGGTTTTGCCGGTTGTATCTGCAAACATTATCAATGCTGCAACCGATAAAGGAACTAATGCGGTTCATGTAATTGTAATTAATATTATAATAATTCTTGTCATGGTGCTGCAAAATATACCGACAAATTATGTACATACAGTGCTATATGCAAAAACTATTCGAAGTGTAGAAAGAGAACTTAGAAGCATTCTTGTAAAAAAACTGCAGCAGCTATCTATTGCATATCATAATCAAATGCAATCAGGAAGATTACAGTCAAAAATTATGCGTGATGTAGAGCAGATTGAAAATCTATCATCTCAAGTTTTTATAACAATATTAAGTATTGTACTAAATATTGTTGCAGCTTTAGGAGTTGTTATTTTTAAGAGTTTAACAGTATTTATATTCTTTGTTGCAACTATACCTGTGGCAGTACTTATCATAGTTGCTTTTGGAGGAAAGATAAAAAGATATAATACAGATTACAGAAAAGAGATGGAAGAAACTTCGGTTCGTGTAATGGAAATGGTAGAATTAATTCCTGTTACAAGAGCTCATGCATTAGAAAAGCAAGAAGCAAAGAAGATAGAAAATCAATTAATAAATGTTGCTAAAAAAGGTTTAAAGTTAGATCTTATTCAGGCATATTTCTCATCTATAAGCTGGGTTGCGTTTCAGGTATTCCAAATAATTTGTCTTGGATTTACAGGATATATAGCATTAAAAGGGAATATTACAATTGGTGAAGTTGTATTATATCAAACTTACTTTGGATCTATAGTAGCACAGATTTCTGGTATTATTACACTATTACCAACTATTGCAAAAGGATTAGAATCTGTAGCATCAATTGGAGATATATTACTTTCTGACGATATAGAAAACAACCGTAAGAAAAAGAAAATTAAGAACGTAAAAGGGGAAATTACTTTTAAGGATGTGGAATTTCAGTACAAAGATAGTAACGCTCCAGTTTTAAAAAATCTAAGTTTTTCTATAAATCCAGGGGAAACAGTAGCTTTTGTAGGTGCTTCAGGAGCTGGAAAATCTACAATTCTAAATCTTGTAATAGGATTTTTTCAAGCAACATGCGGACAAGTGTTAATTGATAATCAAGATATAAAAAGCATTAATCTTCAAAGTTATCGTTCTCATATTGCAGTTGTACCACAAAATGCAATATTATTTTCTGATACAATTCGAGAAAATATCCTTTATGGAATAAAAAATATTTCTGATGAAGAGTTAAATAAAATAATTAAAGCTGCAAATTTAGAGGAGTTAATAGAATCACTTCCAGATGGGTTAGATACGAGGATTACTGAACATGGAAGTAATCTCTCAGGGGGACAACGTCAGAGAATATCGATTGCAAGAGCTTTTGTGAGAAATCCTAGGATATTGGTTCTTGATGAGGCGACATCTGCTTTAGATAGTATTTCGGAAAAAAAGATACAAGAATCAATTGAAAGTTTGGTTAAAGACAGGACAACCTTAGTAGTTGCACATAGATTATCTACAATTAGAAATGCAGATAAAATTGCGGTTATTGGAAATGGTGGTTTAGAGGAATTTGGTACCTATGATGAGCTTATGGAGAAAAAAGGTGAGTTTTATAAGTTAAAAAAATTGCAGATGTAAAATTAACTAATTGGTATATACAATTTACAGCTAATTAAATGTAAAAACAAAAAATAAATGTGATTTAAATTAAAGTAACTAGCAAATAGTAAATATAGCTTTAGGAGTGAAAGTTGTATAGGAGGAAAAAGACAATGAAAGTAAACGAAAAATTAAAAGTATATACATTACCTGGTGCTAAGCATTTAAAAGTTCATGGTAGAACAACGGGTTGTCTTTCTCCGTTGACAGTATTTTGGACTGGAAGTGGCATTGAATTAAACTCTAAAGGCTCTGAACTTTGGATTGAAGTTGAGGTAGACTATGATATGTATGAGCCTTGGATAAGTGTAGTTATTAATTCGGTTCCTGTAAGCAGGCAGATGTTAACTGCAGGAAAGTATTGGATTTGTATATTCAGGGGGATGACTGAACACGAAGTAAAGAATGTTCGTATTATAAGGGATGTTCAAGCTATGAATGGAGATCCTAGCAGCTATATGCAAATACACGCAATAAAATTTGATGGAGAATTTCTGCCTATTGAAGAAAAACCATATAAAATTGAATTTATCGGTGACAGCATTACTTCAGGAGAAGGAGTAATAGGTGCTAAAAAAGAAGAAGATTGGATTTCTATGTGGTTCGGTGCGGTAAGCAATTATAGCACAATGACGGCAGAGGCTTTGAATGCAGAACATAGAATTATTTCTCAAAGTGGCTGGGGTGTACTTACGAGTTGGGATAATAATCCTCACTTTAATATTCCGGAGTATTATGAAAAAGTCTGTGGTCTTCTTGTAGGTGAGAAGAACGAAAAATTAGGAGCGTTTAAAGATAATGATTTTGATTCTTGGCAGCCAGATATTGTGGTGGTTAATCTTGGAACAAATGATGGAGGCGCATTTAATTCACCAGAATGGAGAGATGAGGTGACAGGCGAATGTCATAAACAGAGATTAAATGAGGATGGCACTTTTAATGAAGAGGATTTAGCTACCTTTGAAAAAGCAGCATTTAATTTCCTTGTTAAGCTTAGAAAGTACAACGAGAAGGCGAGTATAGTATGGATATACGGAATGCTAGGGATTCCAATGCTTCCATATATTTATCGCGCTGTAGATGCATATATTAGAAGCACTGGGGATAAAAAAGTTTCTGTGTTTCAGCTTCCAAACACAACAGAAGAAACAGTAGGATCAAGGCAGCATCCTGGATTTTTATCACATAAAAAAGCGGCAAAGGAATTGACTGTATATTTAAAAGAGATTTTAGGAGAATAAAGTACTTTTAAATAATGTTTGAAGAGAAAATAGATAAATTTTAACCGTAAAGAATCGTGCATAAAAGGAATTCGTTATTCATTTTATGCATGGTTTATTTTTTTATGGGATATTTATATATTCTTTAAGTTGTAATTATAGAGAAATATTATTAAATAAGTATATTGAAATATTTACTAATAAGTTGTATAATGTAAATGTTTTAATTAACCGTTAAAGTAAAACAATGATTAATTTAATTGATTGCCGGCTAAGATGAGTTTTTATAGTTACATGGTAATATTTAGCTATATAACTAATGAACTATGACTATAGGACATTATAACTATGGTGACGCGAGGTATCACCTAAAATTAGATGATAGAACAATAACTGCAAATAGGTTCCATCGGATGCTATTGATTATAGCTAAGAGACAAATATAAATAAACAAAACTATACTTTTGTCTTTAATTATTTACTAAATTGAATTTAATTATTAGTATTAAATTTAATTTATCAAGTGAATTAATTTGGTATAATTTATTAAAAAATAAAAGATTATGTCATATATTGAAAAACATAATAACATAATGTATAATGTAAATGTTTTAATTAACCGTTAAAGTAACATTAAGTTATTTTGGTTAATTTTAAATATAAAAAATCCTAGATGCTAACGTTTAACCAACAATATTTTATGAAATAATAAAGGACCTATTACTAAGAATACTTAAAATTTAAAAGTTATGTTTAAAAACTGGTAGTTATTAATTAAAAAATAAGTTAATATGGGAGGAAAATCTATGAAAACAAAGAAAATTAAAAAACTTATAGCAGCAGCTATGGTTGTTTCAACATCAACTACTCTTTTAACTCTATCAACAATAGCTATGGCGGATACCAATAACACTGCCGTTTCTGATACTGCTACAACATCTACAGATAATAGTTCATCATCATCTGATACATCCAGTACAACCAGCTCAGCAGTTTCTTATACTACAACAACAGTAGCAAATGATAGTACAACATCAGCTGCTGTTTATTATAATGACTTTGAAAATGGACAAACACCTGATCAAGTAAGTGGGAAAATTACAAGTACTAGCGATGTATCAATCGATACAATAGGTGCTAATCATGCAATGAAATTTTCATCTCAATTCGATGGAACTGATAATTGGGATAATAATAAGTATGAATTTGATTTTTATACTAGTTCTAGCGATACTATTCCAGCAGGATCAACTATACAATATAATTTACTAATTCCAACTGACAAAAAAGATTTTTTAGGAACAATTAAATGTACTGGTGCACTTAAAGATAGCGAATGGAATTGGAACGGTGCATCTACCCAAGATGTAACTACAGATAGCTTTACTGATCTAGGTAATGGGTATTCTTCAGCAAAGGTTTCAATAACATTAAGTTCTGATGTAAGCGGTCTCAAAGCAGTTGTCGATCAAATATCAGCATATAATTGCAACTATAGTGGTGACCTTTATATAGATAATCTTAAAGTTACAGCAGCTGAAGCCCAAGAGAATACTCCACTTCCAAGTGTTTCTCCACTAGAATGGAATTTTGATACAGATGTTAATGGATGGTCTTACGGTGGAAACTGGTCTTATAGCGGATCAACTGATAACGTTGTAAATTACGATTCTTCAACAATAGGCAGTGGGGCCTTAAAGCTTTCACTTGACTATTCTAAAGACGTAGCCTCTTCTTGGAGCGAATTTAAGATTAGCAAAAATTTAGATGCGGAAACTTCATTTAATGGATATAATTTGTTAACATATGATTTTATTTATGATCCAAGTAAAATGACTACTGGAGGATTCCAAACTAAATTATATATTACAGATAGTTTAAATAATTATGGTTCTATTGATTTGAGTAAGGCGGAGGATATTGGTAATGGATTGAAAAAAGTACAAGTTACTCTTAAACTTACATCTCAAGATGTACAAGCAAATTCAATTACACTAAGTATTATAGGGGCAAGTACTAATTATAAAGGTGATATATATATAGATAATATCAAGCTTAGTCAAGAAGTTGCAAATGACGTCTATGTAGAGAAGACTGCTACAACTACAGCACAAGTTAAAGTTGAGCCTAGTGACTTAGGAGATAATATGCCTTCAAGCGTTAAGTTAGTTGATTCAGGTGCAACTCAAAAAACTGCAGATTTATATGCCTACTTAAAGGGTATAGGTAAAACAGAATATGTTTTATATGGACATCAAAATGATATCCACCATAAGGCTGGAAGTGGTTCGACTAATTCTGATACAAAAGACATAACTGGTTCTATTTCTGCAATTGTTGGAATTGATGCTCTTTCATTAACGGGTTCCGAATTGTCATTAACTGATGAAGAGAAAGCTGCAGGAAAAGACTTAATTTCAAAAGCAGCAGATTTAAGCATAGATGCATCAAGTGAAGGTGGAATAATAACTTTATCTGCACATATGCCAAACTTTGAATTAGTTAAAGAAAAAGGTAAAGATGCTAGCGGGCATTATGATTATTCAGGATATACCCCAGGAACTACCACTGGTAATATAGTTTCAAGAATTATGCCAGGTGGAGATTTAAATGATGTATATATTGGGTATTTAGATATGCTTGCAACATATGCACATAAGCTGGAGGCAGCTGGAGTTCCAGTAATATTTAGACCATTTCATGAGGATAATGGAAGCTGGTTCTGGTGGGGGAAAGCATTTTGTGATGAAGAAGCATACAAGAATATGTACCGATATACTGTTCAATATTTAAGGGATACTGATAATGTTCATAATTTCTTATATGTTTATTCACCTAATGGTCCTTTCACCGATCAAGCTGATTATTTATCTCGTTATCCTGGAGATGAATTTGTTGATATTTTAGCTTTTGACTATTATGATGATAATCCTACTGCAGATGCTTCTACAGATCCATGGATGGCAAGCTTCAAAAACACAATTAACTTAGTTCAAGACATAGCAAATAATAAAGGCAAACTTTCAGCTGTTTCTGAAGTAGGGTTACGTAATAATGATAGTCATGGTTTTATGGCTATATCAGGGAATGCAGATAAGGACTGGTTTAGTCATGTAGCTAATATAGTATCAGAATCGGATATGCCTTACTATATGACTTGGGCGAATTTTGGTGAAACAAGTGGTTTCTTTGCTCCATATATGGTAAGTGACACAAAAGGTCATGAAATGATTAATAACTTTATAGATTATTATAATGAAGATGAATCTGTATTTGCTAATGGAGTAGGAAATTACTCTAGTACTAGTACTGGCATAGATTCAGCATATTCTTATGGATTCATAACAGGGCCGGCTTCAAGCAGCCGTATTCTTAGTCCAACTACAATAACAGCAAGTGTAAAGGGGTATAATGGACAAATTAAGTTTGTTTTAAAGAACAAAGCAGGACAGGCTGTTGAAACCATTAATGCTACACAGGGTGAAAACGGAGTATATTCATCACAAATTACTCAAGAAATGCTTGATAAGATAGGTCAAACAATTGGTTCCATTGAATTATATTCAGATGATACAAAATTGGATACTATAGAAGCGATTTTTAATATAAAAGAAGCAGAAAAAAATCCGAAGGTAGTAGACGACTTTGAATCATATTCTGGGGAAGATGCATTGTTGCAAAATGCTTGGTCTACTAATTATGGCTCAGGTTGCAGTGTTACACCAAAGTTAGATACAAATAATAAAAATAGCGGCGACTATGGACTAGCGTTTAACTATAAAATTGCACCAAATGGATGGGCTGGTATTACACAATCCTTAGATGCAGATTGGTCAGGTTCTGATGCACTTCAAATTTGGGTTAAACCAGATGGTAAAGGACAAAAACTTGTCATTCAGCTTACATCAAATGGTGAAGATTTTGAGGTTCATAAGGAAGACTTTGCGGCAACAACTGAAGCTAAGCTTTTAACTATACCTTTTAGTGATTTTGTAGGTAAAAATGGGGGAACATTTGACCCGTCACATATAGAAAAGATGGGAATATGGTGCAATACAATTGGGTCAGATACCGTAGATTCAGTAATGTATTTTGATGATATTAAGGCTATAAATACTTCTGATTCTAATGATACAAATGGTAGTGGAGGAAACTCAATAGGAGACTCAAATACAGGGGGATCAGCTGGAGGGAATACTGGAGGAGATACAAGTACAGGAGGATCAATTGAAGCAACAATTCCATCGACAGTTGTAATAAATGGAACTCAAAGAGTTGGCAAAACTTTAACAGCTGAATTGCTAAAAGCAGATTTAACAGAGTTTACTCCATCTCAGGATGTAACATATACATGGTATAGATTATCTAATAAAGATGATAGTATTGCTAACAGTACAGTAGTGGGAACTGATAAAACTTATAGGTTAACTGGCGGTGATAAAGGATACTATATTAAATTAGTAGCTACTTATAATGGTAAAAAATTTGAAAATATTACGTCTTCTATTGCAAGAAATTCATCAAGTAATAGTTCAAGCAGTTCTTCAAGTAGTAGCTCATCCAACAATGGATCAACTACTACTAGTACTACAGGAGGAACATCAACGACAACTATATCTAATACAAATACAACAACGGCTTTGCTAACAACCAATGCTGATGGAACAGTAAAATTAGTTGATAAAAATGGACAAGCAGTAACAGGCTGGCAGCAAGTAAATGGTATGTGGTATCTTGCTGATGCGAATGGAACAGTACAAAAAGGATGGCAATTGGTAAATGACACTTGGTATTTTATGGTTCCAACTGGTGCAATGCAGACAGGCTGGCAACAAGTAAATGGCAAGTGGTACTTATTGGCTTCATCTGGAGCAATGCAAACAGGCTGGCAAAAAGTAGATGGTAAATGGTATTACTTATATGCCGATGGATCTATGGCTAGTGATATAGTTATTGATGGTTATAGAGTAGACGCAAGTGGTGCATGGGTTTAATTTTAAATATAAAAATTAAACTAATATAATCCAAAATTATAATTATAAAGAGAAAGTTTAAGTGAAGAGATCATTAAAACTTTCTCTTTTTCTATTCAGAATAAGAGTAATCTAATGAGTGTAACTACAAGAACACATTTTAAGTAAAAGTATAGACAATATTAAATAAAAGACATATATTATATATTAAGATATATGATGACAAGCGATTGAACGTTGAGTACTTAGGAGGAAATCATATGAAGAATTATAAATAATTCATGACAATTAGATATGAAAGGGAAGAGCCATGATAAAGTATAAGGAAATAGCGTCTGATATTAAGGAAAAAATATTAAATTGTAATTATAGACCTAATGAACAACTACCATTTGAAAAGGATTTATGTGAAGAATATAGTGCAAGCAGAATGACTGTTAAAAAAGCATTGGATTTATTAGTAGCAGAAGGATTAGTTGTAAAGAGAAGAGGTTCAGGAAGCTTTATAAAGGATATAACTGAAGAAGAGATTCAAGAAATAATTGAGAAAAAACAGTTCACTGGGTTAACTAATACAAGCTTAGGTCATGAAGTAACAAGTAAAGTTCTAGATTTTAGAATTGTTCAAGCAGATGAAAAAACAGCAAATACCTTTAAAATAGATAATAATGATTTTGTTTATTTTATACATAGAGTGAGATATGTGGATAGAGAACCTGTGGTAATAGAGAAAACTTATATGCCCTTATCAATTGCAGGGGGCATAAAAATAGAAGATGTTAATGGATCTATATATAATTTTCTTCAAAAAAAGTTAGGACTAAAGATTCAAAGTGCCCATTCAACTGTAAGAATTAAGAAAGCAGACAAACTTGACGAGGAGAATTTGTTATTAATGGAAGGTGAACCAATAGCAGAAGTAGAAAAAGTTGTATATTTAGAAAATGGACGAGCATTTGAGTATTCATTTAGTAGACATAGATATGATAAATTTGAATTTAAAGCTATAACTGTTTTATAAATAAAAGATGTTGCATAGAGAACTATAAGAAAGTTAGAATGCAGCATCTTTTTTATGTTAAATTAGGTTATTACTTTATTTTGAAAAAGTATAGACAACTCAATGAAAAGAATATATATTTAAAATATAAATTATAATAATATATGATATATTTTAATATATCGAGTGAGGGAGTAGGAGGAAGTATGTATCCAATAAGATTTGAAAATTTGTATTATGAAAAGATATGGGGAGGAAGAGATTTAGAAAGTTTCAGAGATAACCTTCCAGAAGGAAATATAGGAGAAAGCTGGGATATAGCTTGCCATCCAAATGGTACTGGAGTTGTAGCTAATGGTGAATATAAAGGAATTAAATTCGACGATTTAATAAAAGAATATGGTTACGATGTAGTAGGAACAAAAGTAAGCTTAGAAAAGCTGCCTTTACTAGTAAAACTAATTAATTCACGAGAAAAACTTTCTGTACAAGTTCACCCGGGTGATGAGTATGCAGCAAAATTTGAAGGTGACTATGGTAAAACAGAAGCTTGGTATGTTGTTGACGCAAAACCAAATGCAACTTTAATAGTTGGAACTAAGGACTGCACAAAGGCAGAATTTGAAGCAGCTATAAAATCTGGAGAAGTTGAAAAATATTTAAATAAAATAGATGTAAAAAAAGGTGATTGCTTCTTAATAAACAGTGGACTTATTCATGCTATATGTGAAGGTGTTATTATAGCTGAAATTCAACAAAATAGTGATGTAACCTACAGAGTTTACGATTATGGAAGACCAAGAGAAATACACGTGGAAAAGGCATTAGATGTAACAAATTTTGAGCTTCAATGTGAAAATCTTAAAGGAGAAGAAGTTTCATTTGATGGTTATAAAAAAAGTTTGCTATGTAAAAATGAATATTTTGGAATAGAAAAGCTGACTATAGAAGAAGCATTAAAAGATAGCGGTGATAAAGATAAATTTGATATCTTAACTTGTGTAGATGGTGAAGGAACCATTGAAGGCGATGGGTATTGTGAAAAAATAAAAATGGGAGATAGTTATTTAATACCAGCAGCACTTGGAAACTACGAAATAAAAGGAAAGCTTACAGTTCTTAAGAGTTATCCTGTAGTTAAATAATAAGAATAAAAAGCTGACTTTAGCTTAGATTAATTGCATTATTCTGAAGAATATTTTAATAGGTATTCTTCAGAATATGTATATATAGACCAAGTTGTTTAAATATAATAAATTCAAATAGGAGAGGAAAAGAAAATGGGAATTAAATTTAATGAAAGTACAAGAGAATTCCATCTTTATAATAATAATATGAGCTATATTATCAGAGTAATTGATGGTATAGAACAAATAGAAAATGTTTATTATGGTAAACGATTAAGACATAGAGAATCATTTAAGCACATAATGGAAAGAGAGCTTAGACCTTCATGTAATATGTTTGAAGGCAATCACACTTCATCGTTAGAACATATAAAACAAGATTATCCAAGCTATGGGACTACGGACTATAGATATCCAGCTCATACTATTGTAAGTAGAAATGGAAGCAGAATAAGTAACTATAGATATGTTGAATATAAAATATATGATGGAAAGAATAAATTAAAGGGATTACCTGCAACATATGTTGAGGAAGCTTCTGAGGCACAAACATTAGAAATAACATTATTTGATGAAGTACTAAATAGCAAGCTTATATTAACTTATACAATCTATGAAGAGTTTGATGCAATATGTAGAAATACTAAGATAACTAATGAAGGAAATGAAGCGTTTTTTATAGATAATGCTATGAGTTCAAGTGTCGACTTGGTAGATTCAGATTTTGAAATGATTCATACTTCAGGGGCATGGGCTAGAGAATGTCATCTTAAGAAGAGAAAATTAACAGAAGGAATTCAATCTATTCATAGTTTAAGGGGAGCCAGCAGTCATGTTCATAATCCATTTATGATTTTAAAACGTCCAGATGCAACTGAGCATACAGGAGAAGTTTATGGGTTTAGCTTAGTATACAGCGGAAATTTTTTAGGACAGGTAGAAGTAGATTCTTATGGCGTAGCAAGAGTTATGATGGGAATTAATCCATATGAATTTAAATGGAAGTTGGAGTCTAAGGAAGAGTTTCAAACACCTGAATGTGTAATGGTCTACACTGATAATGGTTTAAATGCAATGAGCCAAACCTATCATAAACTTTATAGAACAAGACTTGCAAGAGGAAAGTGGAGAGATAAAGAACGCCCTATCCTTGTAAACAACTGGGAAGCAACATATTTCGATTTTGATGAAGAAAAAATACTTTCGATTGTAAGATCTGCAAAGGATTTAGGAATAGAATTATTTGTATTAGATGATGGATGGTTTGGAAGAAGAAATGATGATACAAGTTCCCTTGGAGATTGGTTCGAAAATAGAGAAAAGCTTCCAAATGGAATTTCAGGTTTATCTGAAAAGGTAGAAGAGATTGGGCTTAAATTTGGATTATGGTTTGAACCAGAAATGGTATGTAAGGATACTAAATTATTCAAAGAACATCCTGAATGGGCTATACAAACACCAAACAGAAATATGTCTCACGGAAGAAATCAATTTATTTTAGATTTTACAAGAGATGAAGTTGTTCAGCATGTTTTTGGCTTGATGGATAATATAATAGGAAATTCTAAAATTTCTTATATTAAATGGGATATGAATAGATATATTACAGAACCTTATTCATTAAGTTTAGATAAAGAGAGACAAGGGGAAGTATTCCATAGATATATTCTTGGAGTATATAAGTTAGCTGAAAAGATAATATCTAAATACCCAGACCTTTTAATTGAATCATGTGCAGGCGGCGGAGCTAGATTTGATCCTGGAATGCTATATTATGCACCACAAACTTGGGCAAGTGATGATACTGATGCTATTGAAAGATTAAAGATACAATATGGTACTTCAATGATTTATCCTTTAAGTGCAATAGGAAGCCATGTTTCAGCAGTGCCAAATCATCAAGTAGGAAGGCTTACTCCACTGAGCACAAGAGCTAATGTTGCATATTTTGGAACATTTGGATATGAGCTTAATGTTAATACAATGAGTGATGAGGAAAAAGAAATAGTTAAAGAACAAGTTAAATTCTTTAAAAAGAGTAAGTCTTTAGTGCAAAAAGGTGATTTTTACAGAATGCTAAATCCTTTTGAAAGCAATGAGACTTCATGGATGGTGGTTTCAGAAGATAAGTCACAAGCTATTGTTGGATATTATCAGGCTTTATGCAGGCCAAATGAAAAGTATAATCGTGTAAAACTTCAAGGGTTAGATCCTAATAAACTGTACACAATAGAAGGCAGAGAAGGAAATTACTACGGTGATGAACTTATGAATTTAGGAATAATACTATCAAAGGACTATACAGAAATAGCTAGTGAATATTGGTGTAGGAAACGAGAAGATTTTATGTCGCAACTATTCATTTTAAATGAAGTTAAGTAGAAATATACATAACGAAGGAGAAAGTATATGAATTCTAAATACGAAATAGAAAGCTTCAATTTTATTACTTGGGATTGGCCGATGAAATCACCTAAGTCTCAGGATGAAAAATTAAAAGGATGTTAATGTAGTATTAAAAATTGCAGTAGTTTTACTGATTATTAGGTGCTTGTAGTTGGAGTGACAGATTCATACTTGTTAATTGTACTGATAACTTTGTTGCATGGGATAGTAAATGGATTTTTACTACCATTGCCTAATAAAATATTATGGAAAGCGGTACCAAAAGAGAATCACTCTACTGCTATAGTGGTATCAGGCCTATGTGCAAATACAATATTTGTAGCAATTATCAATCTAATTACTGGAAGTGTAGTTGGAATCTTTGGGTTGCATAGTTATGGGTTTATTTATCTTGGGTTAACAATAGTTGTTTTATTAATTCTATTTAAATGCAAGATTAAATAAAACCATATACTTTTCCTGTAAAAGATATAACATATAATTGATTAATTATGAGTAATAATATATAATTAGATTATAATTCAATATGAAGATAATGTTTAAGCTTAAGAAAATAGTATATTTTAGTAGAATAATTTCGAGGCGCTTTAGGAGGTATTAAAAATGTCTTATTTTATAGGAATTGATATTGGTGGGACAAACTTAAGAGCAGCAGTTATATCAAAGGATGGGAGTATAGAAGAAATTTATAAAGTTGAAAACGAAGTACCAAAAGGGGCACCTTATAACTTAGATAAGTTAGTTAATCAGATAAAAGGACCTTGGAGTAATTATGAAATAGAAAAAGTGGGAGTAGGAGCGCCGGGGCCTCTAGACTTAAAGGTAGGAAAATTATTAAATCCTGTTAATTTGAAAGGCTGGGAAAACTTTAATATAAAAGAATATTTAAAAGAAAAGTTAGGTGTACCAGTTCAAGTTAATAACGATGCAAATGTAGCAGGTCTTGCGGAAAGTTTAGTTGGAAGTGCTAAGGATTGTGAATCAGTATTTTATATAACTGTTTCCACTGGAGTAGGCGGTGCTTTAATTTTTGATAAGAAGATTATCAATGGAGCACATAGTCAAGCAGCAGAAATATACAATATGATAATAAATGAAGATAAATATAGTCATGCAGGAACAAACAAAGGTGGCCTTGAAGGACAATGCAGCGGAGTAAATATCGCTAGAATAGGATCAGAAGCTTACGGAAAGACATTAACTACAAAAGAAGTATTTTGTCTGTATGAGAATAATGACGAAAAAGCAGTGAAAGTAATAGAGCAATGGATTGATAATATTTCAATTGGTATTGCAAACATAATAGCTGTTGTAGATCCAGAAACTGTAGTTATTGGTGGAGCGGTATTAATATACAATGCATCGTTATTACCTAAAATTATTGAATGTACTAAGACAAAGGTAGCAGATCCATCAATGGTAGACATAAGAATAGCCCAAATTGGAGATAATGCTGGTCTTATAGGAGCAGCAATGTTATAGAAAAAGTTTGAAATGAAGGGTGTGTATTAATACTATTTTTATTTCAAATACATGCAACAATTAATAAAAATAATTTAATTAAAATGATGAAATTTAGGAGGAAGAAAATGAGTATAAAATTCAAGTTCCCAGAAAATTTTTGGTGGGGTTCAGCAACATCAGGTCCACAAAGTGAAGGAAGATTTAACAAGAAGCATGATAGCGTATTTGATCATTGGTTTGATATAGAACCAGAAGCGTTTTTTGATGGAGTTGGTCCTAATGTGGCATCAAATTTTTATAATAGCCATAAAGAAGATTTAGCATTAGTTAAAGAAACAGGATTAAATAGTTTTAGGACATCAATCCAATGGACAAGATTAATAAAAGATTTAGAAACTGGTGAAGTAGATGAAGATGCAGTTAGATTCTACAATGAAGTAATCGATGAATGTATTGAAAATGGTCTTCTTCCAGTCATGAATTTACATCACTTTGATTTACCAGTTGAATTATATGACCAATATGGTGGATGGGAATCAAAACACGTAGTAGACTTATTTGGAGTATTTGCAAAAAAATGCTTTGAGTTATTTGGTGATAGAGTTAAGTATTGGACAACATTTAATGAGCCTATAGTTGTAGTTGAAGGGGAATATTTATATCAATTCCACTATCCAAAATTAGTTGATGGTAAAAAAGCAGTGCAAGTATTATATAATTTAAATTTAGCATCAGCAAAAGTTATAGAAGTTTTTAGAGCTATGGGATGTGATAAAGAAGGTGGAAAAATAGGAATAGTTCTTAATTTAACACCAGCATATCCAAGATCAAATAGTGAAGAAGATGTGAGAGCAAGTCAAATCGGAGATGCTTTCTTCAATACTTCATTCTTAGATCCTGCAATTAAAGGACATTTTCCAGAAATACTTCTTGAAATATTAGAAAAAGATAATGTAATGTGGGAATCAACAGAAGAAGAATTAGAAATAATTAAAAACAATACAATTGATTTCTTGGGAGTAAACTATTATCAACCTAGAAGAGTTAAAGCAAAAGAATCAGAAATAGATGAATCAAAAGGCTGGATGCCAGATAAATATTTTGATAATTATGAAATGCCAGGAAGAAGAATGAATCCATACAGAGGGTGGGAAATATATCCACAATGTATGTATGATATTGCAATAAACATAAGAGATAATTATAATAATATTCCTTGGTACATTTCTGAAAATGGAATGGGTGTTGAAGGCGAAGAAAAATATATAAATGAAGATGGAATAATAGAAGATGATTATAGAATAGATTTCTATAAAGAACATTTAGAATATCTTCATAAGGGTATAAGTGAAGGGTCTAACTGTTTTGGATACCACACATGGACTCCAATAGACTGTTGGTCATGGTCTAATGCATATAAAAATAGATATGGATTCATTGCTGTAGACTTAGCTACACAAAAGAAAACAATCAAAAAATCAGGAAGATGGATTAAGGAAGTTGTAGAAAATAACGGATTTTAAAAGTTAGTATTAATAAATAAGAAGCTGTCTTAAAAATAGTTATTTTAAGACAGTTAATTGAATTTTATATTAGGAGGATCAAAAATGGAAAATTTTATGGTTTTTGATATTGGTGGAAGTTCAATAAAGTGGTCTGTAATTAATCAAAATGGTGGGATATTAGAAAGTGGTAAATTAGGCATACCAGATAACAAGGAAACTTTTTTTAATAGCTTAGGAAAAATAACTAATGAAATGAAGGAAAAATTTGATGTAATAGGAATAGCAATAAGTGCACCAGGTGCAGTAGACAGAGAAACAGGAATAATTGGTGGTTTAAGTGCTATCCCATATATACACGGACCGAATTTTAAAGAAATTTTAAAAGAACTTACAGGTTTAAATGTAGAGATTGAAAATGATGCTAATTGCGCAGCTCTTGGTGAATGTTGGCTTGGTGCTGGAAAGGATAATATGGATTTGGCCTTTGTTGTATGCGGTTCAGGAATAGGCGGGGCAATAGTTAAAGATAAAAAGATTCATAGTGGAATTCACAAGCATGGTGGAGAATTTGGATATTGTTCAATAACTTGTGAATTAGATGGAGCAGAACCTAAGTTTAGAAGCTGGAGTAAGTCAGGGTCTACTACAGCCTTAGCAAAAAAAGTAGCAAAATTAAAAGGTTTAGAAGAAGGAAGCCTTGATGGCGTTGAAGTTTTTGAATTATGTAGCAAAGGTGATGAAATTGCACTTAAAGAAGTAAATAAATATTATTATATTATGGCTGTAGGAATATATAATATTCAATATACTTATGATCCAGAAGTTATTATTTTAGGTGGTGCAATAAGTACAAGACCAGAGTATGTTGATGAAATAAATAAGAGATTAGATATGCTTATGCATAGTGATTTAGAAGGTACAATAAAACCATTAATAAAAAAATGTGAGTTTGGAAATGATGCAAATAAATTAGGTGCATTATACAACTATCTTCAAAGACAAAAATAATTAATGCTTATATAGGTATGCGGCATGTTAACTTGAATTATGTGGTAGCTTACCGAAATCATAAATATTTTCATTCCGAAAAATATTTATGATTTCTGGTGAAGATATCCACATGAGTCTAAGTTATGTGTCGCATATTTATGATGAATAAACTTCTTTGCCTGAAACAAATGCTTTCTTTATATTAATATCATTATCAAATAATATTAAGTCAGCATCATAACCTTCTTTGATTTGTCCTTTATGATCATCAACTTTACAATGTTTAGCACTGTTATATGAAGCCATTTTTATGATTTCATATAATGGCAAATTTGAATTTTTATATACATTTCTTACTGCTTTATCAAGGGTTAAAACAGAACCAGCTAAAGCACCATTCTCAAGACGTGCTTCACCATCATTTACTATAACTTTCTGCCTACCTAATGAATAATCTCCGTTTGGCATACAGCAAGCCATCATAGCATCAGAGATTAACAAAACATTATCAGTCCCCTTTTGTTTATAGGCAATTCTTAAGGCCGGATAAGAAATATGAATTCCATCTGAAATAGTTTCAGTTGTTACAGTACTATCAAATATGGCACCAACTACACCAGGGTTTCTGTGAGTTAAAGGTGTCATAGCATTAAAGAGATGAGTAGAATGACAAGCGCCACATTCAATAGCTTCCATAGCTTCTTCATATGTAGCACTGGTGTGTCCTAGTGAGCAGACTATGCCTTTTGATGATAAATACTTAATAAGTTCCTTAGCCCCTTCGATTTCTGGAGCTAATGTTATGGATACAATAATGTCTTCATAATCCTTAACTATCTCGTTATATGTTGAAATAGATGGGCTTAAAATGTAATTTGGATTTTGAGCACCAATTGCTTTGGGACTCACAAAAGGACCTTCAAGATGAGCTCCAAGAACATGGGCTCCCCCTGCACCTTTTTCTTTCACATTTTTAACCGCATCCAAGGATTTTCTTATATCTTCTATGGAAACAGTCATGGTCGTAGGAGTAAAAGAAGTTGTTCCATGTTTAACTATAGTTTTGGAAATGGTATTGATTGACTCACTGGTACCGTCCATTGTGTCGCAGCCTCCTGCACCATGTATATGCACATCAATAAATCCAGGTGAAATATATAATCCTTTTGCATCAAGTATATTCTCATCGGAATAATTAGTAGGGTTTAGTTCTTTAATACAGCCATTCTCAATGAGTATAGAGCCAGTTTCTATTTTATCTAGATAAATAATATTACAGTTTTTTATTAACATATTATCGCTCCCCTAAGAAAATTTTTTATAAGATACAAGTGGATATTATCAGTTTTTTATATTTAGTATAATGCATTATTAAAGAATTTTTCAAGTGTATATTGACATATTTGAAAGAATAAATTATACTTTTGTTATGGTGGTAGTTACCACTAAGTGAATTTGCTTTTTGAATTTAAATGCAGGAGTGTGGAGTTGTATCGTATATTAGCTTATTTATATTTTCTTTTGCACAAAGAAATAGTATAATTGGTAATAAACTGCTAGAACTAAAAGAGGTGCACTTATGAATACAATAAACAAAAATTCTACTACTCCTTTATACATTCAATTAATGAATATTCTTATCGATAAGATAGAAAATCATATGAAAGAAAATGATAAACTAGATTCAGAAAGAGAAATTTGTAAAAAATATGGCCTTAGTAGAACTACTGTAAGAGAAGCCTTAGATGAACTAGAAAAAAATAAATATATTTATAAAGTTCAAGGAAAAGGAAATTTTATTTCTCCTAAAGTAGTGGAGCAAGATTTAATTAAAGTTTCTTCTTTTACTGAAGAAATGAAGAAGCATGGAAAAAATCCTACTTCTAAATTATTAAATTTTGAGGTTATAGAAGCTAGCAATAAAATAGCTGGAAAATTAAAAATAGAAGAAAATGAACTTGTATTTAAAATATCAAGAATAAGAATTGCTGATGATATACCAATGATATATGAAATTACGTATTTACCATATGAAAAATTCAAAGGCCTTACTAAAGAAATGATTGAGGAGAATCCTCTATATGAGATATTTAAAAACTCTTTCAATACATATATTGCTTCTGCAGAAGAAGTAATAGAAAGTGTTCTGATTAATAAATTAGAAAGCATTTATTTAGAGATACCTCAAGGACAAGCGGGACTTAAATTTGAAAGGATAGCATATGAGAAGAAAGATATCATTGAATATACAATTACAATTGCAAGAGGAGATAAATATAGATATAGAGTTTGTTTGAAAAATTAAATAGTAAAGGGGAGTATTAGCAATGAAGTTACTAGTAGTTAAAAATTATGAAGAAATGAGTGAAGTTGCAGCTAAAATATTTAAAGAGGTCATTACTGAAAAACCAAATGCTATTTTAGGACTTGCAACAGGAAGTACCCCAGTTGGATTGTATAAGAAACTTATAGAAATGAATAAAAATGAAGAAATAGATTTCTCTAATGTCAAAACAGTAAATTTAGATGAGTATGTTGGACTTGGAGAAGAAGATACTCAAAGCTATAGATATTTTATGAATGAAAATCTGTTTAATCATATAAATATAGATAAGGCTAATACTTTTGTTCCAAATGGATTAGCAAAAGATTTAGATGAAGAAGCTAAAAGCTATGATAAGAAAATAGAGGAATTAGGCGGAATAGATATACAAATTCTTGGAATTGGTGGAAATGGACATATTGCTTTCAATGAACCAAGTGACTTTTTAATAGAGGGCACTCATGTAACCAATTTAGCTGAAAGTACAATAAAAGCGAACTCTAGATTTTTTAATTCTATAGATGAAGTGCCTACTAAAGCTTTATCTGTTGGAATTGGGACTATAATGAAGGCAAAGAAAATAGTATTACTAGTAAAAGGTAAAGATAAAGCCGAAGCAATAAAGGCATTGATAAATGATAATATTACAACACATAATCCAGCAAGTTTTCTTAAAATCCATAATGATGTAACACTAATAATTGATGAGGAAATGGCAGAATTAATAAGATAAAAAAATGCTATGAGGAAAAAAGATTTATCAGAGGTTTAAAAGCTATATTAAAATTTTAATAAGATTTTAATATAGCTTTTATTTATAAATTTGTATTTAATTCTAAGTTGAAATAATAAGTGATTTAAGTATATAATAAAATATAAAAGAATATATTAAATAATAAAATGATATAATAAATAATAAAATGATATATTAAACAGAATATTGAAATATATTATTGGGAGGAAGATAATATAATGGCAAAATATGAAGAAATTGCTGAAGATATAAGGAATGGAATATTGAGTGGAAAGTACAGCTCAAATGAGCAATTACCTTTGGAAAAGGAAATGTGTGAGCAATATGGAGTAAGTAGAATTACAATAAAAAAAGCTGTTGATGAACTTGTTATTCAGGGATTAGTTATAAAAAGAAGAGGTTCTGGAACTTTTGTGAAGGCACTTGATGATGAAGACGTTCAAGAACTAAGTTTAGCAAGACAATTTGAAGGATTTACTCAAACACATAGAGAAAAAAAAGTAACTTCAAAAATTATAAATTTCGAAGTTATTCATCCAAGTGAAGAAATAGCAACAAAGCTAAAGATTACCTGTGACGATTTTGTTTATTATATAATAAGAGTCAGATATGCAAATGATGCACCATATGTAATTGAATATACATATATGCCTATAAGTCTTATACCAGGAATCAAAAATGATATTTTGTTAAATTCAATTTATACTTATATTGAAAAGAAGCTTAATTTGAAAATAAAAAGCGGACATAGAATAGTTCGTGCAATTCTACCAAATGAATTGGAACAAGAATATTTGGAAATTGCAGATAATTTTCCAATATTAGAAGTTGAACAAGTAGGTTTCTTGGATAATGGTCAACCTTTTGAATATTCAAAAGCCCATCATAGAAGTGATACTATGGAATTTAGAACTGTAAGTATTAAGTAAAGTTATTAAGAATAAATTAGACCAGAGATATTTTGCCAGAATAAAATTTACATAAAAAATTATTGTAATAAATTCTATGAGAATTTATTACAATAATAAACTTTATAATTAAATTGTAAAGTTTTGAAGAGGAAATGTTTATTGAGCTTCATTTATCAAACCTTTTCTATAGGCTCTAAGTAATAACTTTAAATCCTTAATTTGATTTTTAAGTTCCTTTCCTACATCAGTATCTCCAACTTTTTTTCTATCTGTTTTTTCTACTATTTGTCTTGAAGACAATATATCTGTTTCCTTGCTAAATGCATCTTCAATTGACTTAAAAGGTTGATGAGATATAAGCTGTAATCCATAAGAATTGTAAGTTAAGGTGTACCCAGCGAGTCCGGTCTCACTTCTATAGGCTTTTGCAAAACCACCATCTATAACTATTAGTTTTCCGTTACATTTTATTGGGTTTTCACCAAGTTTGTTTTTCACTGGAACGTGTCCGTTTATTATTTTTGATTCCAGTGGATCAAGGCCGAATTCTTCAAGAACTATATTACACATTTCTTCAGAGTCTCTAAAATCATAGTATGGGTTTTTCTTTTCTTTATGTGTACTCTTATCATTTATAAAATATCGTTCAAAGGTAGCCATATCTTCTTTTACAAAAAGGGAGGAACAAGAACCTGTCCACAAATACCACATTATATCCATTCCATATAGTTTTTCTTTACTGCCTCGATTGCTAAAATATCCTTCCCTAGCTAAGGAATCAAACTTATCTAGAAGTTTCTTACCTTTATATTCATCTCCATGAATAACCATGCTTTTAAAGCTCTTATCTTTATTTAAAGGAATGCATCCATGAAATAAAAGATTAGAATTATATGTCAAATATATTCTTCCTTTATTAAATAAGAATAAAACATGCTTTTGTAATTTATCACTATTAATAAAAGAACTTTGGAGTTTATCTATTAATTTTTTCTCATCGTTTGTAAGGTCAAAAGGTTTTTTTGCATTTATGGTTGGGAAATTTTTATCATTCAGCTCGTAAGTAATATTATTTAAAGTTATTGTGCCATCGGCATAATTTATTTTATTTATAAGTAACCTATGTTCCATTTTAAATTCAGGCCGTCTTTTTATTATTTCATATTCAAGTTTAAATTGTATAATTGTTATAGCCTTATGCATTTTAGAAATTAATTCTATTTCAGAAGTTCCATATCCTGTTTCATCATTACTTTTAGGAATGAAGCCTTTACAACTGTCATCTTTGTAATACTTTAGAGCAAAAGTTGCAAGGGGTAATAAGTTTATACCATAAATATCCTCAATTACATCTAAATTTGAATATCTAGCTGCAATTCTTAAAACATTTGCTATACATGTGGTATTACCGGCAGCAGCCCCCATCCATAAGATATCATGATTACCCCATTGTATATCTACAGAGTGATAATCAATAAGTGTATCGATTATAATATCAGGTCTTGGCCCCCTATCATATATATCACCTATTATGTGAAGCCTGTCTATAACTAATCTTTGAATCAAATTTGATAAAGCAATTATAAATTCCGGTGCTCTTTCAATTTCTATTATAGTATTTATTATTCCATCATAATAACCTTGTTTATCATTATTTTCAGGTTCTTCGTGTAATAATTCTTCTATAATATAACTAAAATCTTTAGGAAGAGCTTTTCTCACCTTTGATCTCGTATATTTAGAAGATGCATGCCTGCATAATTCAATTAATCTATATAAATTGATTTTGTACCAATCATTTATATCTTTTTCTTCCCTCTGAACAATTTCTAATTTCTGTTCCGGATAATATACTAAGGTAGCTAAACTTTTTTTCTCACAATCCATTAATGAATTGCCAAAGACTTCTTGAATTTTTATTTTTACTGCACCTGAACCATTCTTTAGTACATGAACAAATGGTTCGTATTCGCCATGAAGGTCAGCTAAGAAATGTTCTGTTCCTTTAGGCAAATTTAAAATTGCTTCTAAATTAATTATTTCAGTAGATGCAGCAGCTATCGTCGGGTATTGTCTAGAAAGTAATTTTAAATATTTTATATTCTCCTCATAATTCTCCATAAGGTCCTCCTTTTATAAATAAAAATGTTTAGTTTAAAAAACTAAACATTCTTGCTTTTAAAAGTATATCCTATCTCTATATATATTCTACATTATATTTATTAAGAATACTATATTATAATTAAAGTTTTACTAACGATGTGATTAATGAAATATAAAAGTGTATGTTATATTCCTTTAGGAGTATTATTTAATAATCCTCTTTCGGATAAAATATCATAAATTGTTTGAGAAGTAGTATCCTCTAGAGTATAGCCAAGTAATTCAACTATTTCTTTTAGCTTTTCTTCTGATGAAGTTTCTATTTCCAGATAAGGAAATGGACAAAAGCTTTTATCATTAATATCTATTTCGATTAAACAATCATACAGTCTATAGCTTTCCCTATATTTTTTATTAGATTCTTTAAGGATTAAACCAAGAGATTTAAATATGCCTTCCCCCATTTCTTTATTATCAATGATAACTTCATTTTCCTCCATAATCTTAAACCTCTCTTGAGAAAGCATTTTTTTTGTAGTCATGAAATAAACTACTTTATTATTAAGCATATCATTTACAGTTCTTATACGAGCATAACCTTTTTTTGCTAAAAGCCTTCCATCTTGAAAATCATATATATCATTTATTTGATCTTCAACTTTAACTTTTTGTGCACCATTTGATAGTAAAATTTTTCTTATATTTTCAACATCAATATCAACAATTCTAGTTTCTAATTCTTGCATAACTCTTATCTCCTTTTTATAAATTGTATTTAATATTATATGACACTCTTTTAGTTACCTATAGATAGTATTCATTAATACTGTCTATAGATTCATATAATATTATAATATAGTGAATTAAGGTTATGCTATATAAATTATTTTAATCTAGACTTTACAATAAATAATGCAGTAAGTTAAAATTAATATAATAAATTGGGATAATGCAAATAAAATATATTAATGTATTACAAATAAGATAAAGTGACTCATGAATAGTAAGTAGAAGTTACTTTTGGAGATATAATTTTAATTGAGAGTAAAAGGTGATAATATGAGTATAATGATGGATTCAGCAGTCGTAATAAAGTCTTATAATAATAATATAGTTTCTGTAGAAATGAATGGTCGGGAAAGAATACTTTTTGCAAAAGGTATTGGATTTGGAAAGAAAACTGGAGATAAGATTGAAGAAGGCACTGAGGTTGAAAAGGTATTTGTTATTGAAAATGAAGATAATCTAAGGAATTTTGAACAAGTTATTGAAAATGTTGATGAGGAATTTTTTGAGTTATGTGAAAGAATGATATCCTTTATTACAGATCAACTACAAGAAAAATTAAATGAGAGGATTCACATTGCATTAGTGGATCACTTGAACTTTGCGGTTAAGAGACTTGCTGATAATGAAGAGATAGAAAATCCATTTCTTATTGAGATTAAGGCTTTATATTCAACAGAATATTTATTAGCTGAAAAAGTCGCAAAAAAGCTTCAAAATAAAATAAATATAGAGATACCAGCAGGAGAAATTGGATTTATAGCTCTACATATTCACTCGGCTAGAAACTCTGGAATAATATCTGACTCTATAAAGAATACATATATAATAAATTTGGTAATTGAGTATATAGAGGAAAAGATGTCAATAAATATAGATAAAACATCTTTAGATTATGCCAGATTCTTAACGCATTTGAAATTTGCAATAAAGAGAATATCAACGGATATTTCTATAAAAAATGATTTTATAAAGGAAATAAAATCTAAATATAAGCTGTCCTATAAGATAGCTAAAGGTGTATCAAAAATATTAGGTGGGAAGCTAGAAAAGGATATTGCTGATGATGAAATAGCATATTTAGCAATGCATATAGAGAGGCTTAGAAAGGCTGCTATCGAAGCATAAAAATGTAAATATTTTTGGTGATAATTAAAACCATATATAATCATAGAAACATAAATCTATGTATATATGGTTTTATTATACAGTTGAATATATTATTATAATACTGGAATGCAATTAGTAAGCATTTCTTATATGGTAAAGCTTATTACTTGATCTTGTCCTGCAGTAACTTCTTTTCCAACAGAAGGATTTAGTTCTTTTACTAAATCCATATTAGTAACTAGAACTGGAGTAATTAGTGAAAAACCTTTGTTTAGAATAAATTCTCTATTTATCTTTATTATAGGTGTTCCGGCTTTGACATTTGTTCCAGCTTCAATTAGCTGCTCAAATCCCTCTCCATCTAAAGAAACAGTATCTATTCCTATGTGAACTAATAACTCTGCGCCATTACTTAGTGTTATTGCAAATGCATGCTTTGTATTAAAGACTAGTGTTAATTCTCCATCAGCAGGTGCAACTATAATATCACCAACTGGATCTATAGCAATTCCATCACCAGCTAATTTTTCAGCAAATACTTTGTCAGGTACGTCAGATAAGTCTATTGTCCTACCGGTTATAGGTGCAAGAAGTTTTGTTTCTGTAATTTTATTCTTTTTAAAAAAATTAAACATAGCTATATTCTTTCCTTTCATTTTTATGTTTGCAAAATAAAAAGGCATAAGTTTTCCGTATAACGTAAACTTATGCCTGATTTAACAGTGACACATTTATGAATCAATTATATTATCTTAATCTATTGGTGTCAATCAAAAAATATAAAGGATCTTGTACAAATGGTTCTTAACTTCCAGCTAACTAAAACATATCTTTGTTTTCAAGTCTTAAGACTTTTTTTTACATTAATTAAAGTTTATAATATCTAATGTACAAATATAAGTGGATGGTGAAAACACATGGAATATATAAATGAGATTAATATAAATGAAGCAGTAATTCATATATTAGATAGCAATGGTGAAGAGCCTATTTTGAATGAATATAGTCTAGAATTAGATGAAGACATATATATTTTTTTATATAAGCACCTTGAAAAATGTCTAAAAGATGATGAGCTAAAGTATGGAAAGTTTAATGCAGAAAGAAATATAGTTAAGGAAATAGCACAAGATTATTTAAATAGAATTGATAAAGATTTAGTGAGTTTATCAAAGGAACTTGCTAGACAGCTATTTATAATAATGAAGAGCAATGTGAATATACCGTCAGGAGATTTAATTATAACCTCAATTACAACTGATCAAGGCCCTATGCTTGGTATACTTAAAATGGATTATGTTAAGAATTTTACTCATGAAGTTCAATTTAGAGATGATAAGATTGGAATAGGAATAGTACCACAAGTTGCCGGACTTCCAGGCAGCGGGCAGAAAATCCAAAAAGCTGCATTTATTAAGCCAATTAGGGATGACGAAAAATATAATCTAATGATTTTAGATAAACAAAGAAGCAGCAAGGAAGATGAGTACGGAGCCAACTATTTTATTAGTACTTTTTTAGGAGCAAGTATAGTGACTAATGAAAGGGATATGACTAGAACATTTGTAAAAGCTGCTGAGAATTGGACTAGAAAAAATATCACAGAAGATGCTGGAAAGGCAGAAGAAATTAGAACTGCTATTAAAACTAAACTTAAGGAAGAAGATACAATAAATATTGATGATTTTTCATCAGAATTATTTACAGAGCAGCCTCAAGTTAAGGAAGAGTTTTCTAATTACATAAAACAACAAGGCCTAGATACAGAAGTAGCGGTTGATAAAACATGGGTTGAGAAGAAAATGAAAAGAGTCAGACTTAATATAGATAAGCAAATTGATTTATATATTAATGAAGATACTTATCATGATTCAAGTAAATTTGAAATACAAAGAAATGGTGATGGAACAATAAATTTAGTAGTAAAAAACGTAATAAATTATATAGAAAAGTAGACAGTCCGAATCTGTGATTCGGCTCTGGTCACTTTCCTTAAGGAAAGTAGGTTCTCTAAATCAATTAATACAAATGGCTATATAAGAAGTATGGAATACTTATTTTTTGTATATTCATTTTCATTGAGTTTAATAAAAATTAGTTTGAAATTTATATAAATAGTAATACCAGTAAAGGTGATAAAATTATAATCTTTAAAGAATAAAAAAATATGCCAATCAATATAAATTAAATAAATAATTATTTATAGAAGAGGGTTTTTTGTTTAATTTTTATATTTGATAGGGGGCATATTATGGATATAGATAAAATGTTTTATAAATCACTACTAAAGAATCTCTTTTCAGATCCATTTGAGTTAGTATTTTGGGATGGAACTTCAGAAAAATATATACAAAACCAAACTGCGAACTATACAAATGATGAACCAATATTTAAAATAATTTTTAATGAACCACTTCCAAAGAATAATATAATTAAAAATCCTTCACTTGTTTTTGGCGAAGCTTATATGACTAAAAAAATAG
Organism: Bacillota bacterium; assembly: GCA_021781745.1. Taxonomy (GTDB): domain Bacteria; phylum Bacillota; class Clostridia; order Clostridiales; family Clostridiaceae; genus Clostridium. The sequence continues at coordinate 96,143 of JAJXWH010000012.1, forward strand.
AAATAGATGGAAGTGTACAAAGGGTCATTGAATCTTTATATAACAACAAAGAAAGTTTTTTAAGTAATAGTGACAAATATTCTAAATTCCTTAAGAAGATTTCAAATAATATTAAGAACAGTAAAGATAATATTGAATTCCACTATGATATTGGAAATGATTTTTATAAATTATGGTTAGATGATACAATGACTTATTCCTGTGCTTACTTTAAGTCTCCAAATGATTCATTAACACAAGCACAAAAAAATAAAGTAGAATATATACTTAAAAAGCTGAATTTAAAAGAAGGTGAAACTTTATTAGATATAGGTTGTGGATGGGGCGAATTAATTATCGCAGCAGCAAAAGAACATAAAGTAAGAGCAATGGGAATAACCTTAAGTTCTGAACAGTTAACTAAGGTAAAGGAAAGAATAAAAGCTGAAAAATTAGAAGATTTGGTTGAGGTTGAACTTATTGATTACAGGGAAATAAGAAATAAGAAATTTGATAAAGTAGTTAGTGTTGGCATGTTGGAGCATGTAGGAAAAGACCATATTTCAGAGTATTTTTCTACTGTTGATAGCCTGTTAAGCGAAAAAGGATTATCTTTACTTCATTGTATAACATCTGTTGAAGTTGGAGGAAATAACACTTGGATTGATAAATATATTTTCCCGGGTGGATATATCCCAACAATTACTGAATTGATTAGCTGTATGTCAGAGAAAAAATTTGCTGTAATTGATGTAGAAAACCTTAGAATGCATTATGGACGAACATTAGAGCATTGGGCAAGAAATTTTGAAAATGCCTTGCCAGAGATAAGGAAGACAAAAGATGAAACTTTTATAAGAATGTGGAGATTATATTTGAATTCTTGTGCAGCATCTTTCAATTGTGGAAATGTTAATATTCATCAATTCATATTTAGCAAAGGTGTAAATAATGGATTACACTGGACCAGAGAGTATATGTATAGGTAACAATATTTAATAATTTAAAGTCATTCTTTGTAGCGTATCGTTTTATAACGAAATTATTACAATGAGTGGCTTATTTAGTTTTTAATAAACGTCCGTTGAGAGTTGAATGCTATGTTTTTTGTATTTTGCAAGGCAAGGGGGAATGGATTTAAAATTTCGAGGAATAATATTCTAGAAGTTATCTAAAGCATCTTTGAAAAAGTAATAATAAATATTTCATTTTAGATGTATAACAAACGGAGGAGAATATTATGAAGAAAAAAAACAAAGGATTGTCTGCTTGGCAGCTTGCAATGATGGCGCTAGGAAGTATAATAGGGGGATCATTTTTTTAGGTTCGGGCGTAGCTATTAATGCCGCTGGACCTGGTATCTTAATATCATATATATTAGGAGGAGTTTTGGTATATTTCATACTTTATGCTTTATCAGAAATGACAGTAGCAAATCCAAGTTCAGGATCTTTTATGACATTTGCCTCACAATCATTTGGTTCAGGAACTGGATTTGTTGTGGGATGGGTCTACTGGGTTGGAATGATTCTATCAATGTCTAGTGAAGCTACAGCAGTCTCAATCTTATTGCATGAATGGTTTCCTAATGTATCAATAGCCATAGGTGGAAGCGTAATTATAACTGGCGTAACCCTACTTAATCTTTTAGGAGCTGATAAATTAAGTAATCTTGCAAGCGGACTTTCTGTAATAAAATTGCTGGCTATACTTTCATTTATAATTATATCATTCTTATTAGTTATAGGAATAATTCCTGGCAGGGCAGCGATTGGTGCTGGGGAGTTAGCAAGGGAACCTTTTATACCTACTGGAATAGGTGGCATTGCAGGAAGCATGTTATTAGTGGTATTTGCCTATGCTGGTTTTGAGATAATTGGATTAGCTGCTTCAGAGGCGAATAATCCTACAGAAACAATTCCTAAAGCAATTACGTATACAGTTATAAGCCTTGTTGGTTTCTATATACTTTCTGTTGTAGCTATTCTTCCACTAATTCCTACAGCTGAACTTAGCGAACAGGTAAGTCCAATGGTAGCCTCTCTTAACAGATGGGGAATTACATGGGCAGGAAGTATTATAAATTTAGTACTTATTACAGCTATACTTTCAGCATCTCTTGCATCTATGTTTGGAATAGCAAGAATGTTAAGATCTCTTGTAGATGATGGTTATGCTCCTAAGTGGCTAAAGGATAAAAAGGATGTTCCCCGCAAAGCAATAGTCTTCTCAGGAATTTCTATGCTCTTGGGATTAGGCTTTGGGCTATTATTTCCTAGAATTTATTTATTTTTAGTAACTGCCAGTGGATTTTCATTACTTTTTACATATGCAGTAATTATGGCTACTCATATACGTTTTCGCAAAAGAAATGGATGCCCTCCAGGCGGAAAATGTCAAATGCCCGGATTTCCATATACATCTTGGATTGGCTTAATAGGTATGATTATTGTTATTTTTAGTATGCCTCTTATTCCGGATCAAGCGCCAGGGCTTATAGTAGGACTAATAATGATTGCAGTATTTGCACTGATCTACGTAGGAATGAAAGTTTTTAACAGTGTAGAAAAAAACAGTCGTATAATAGTAAATAACAAACCATACAAATATAAGCTATTAACTGAATTTTCAAATGAATTAACTGATGAAAATCCGAAACAGGGTAATAATCAAGCCTGTAATAAAGAATGTGATGAATGCAATAAAAAATAATAAAACGATATATTACAGTATAGAATATTTAAGATCCCATATACATGTTAGTGGAGCAGGCATTTGAAAATGAGCTGCTAAAAGCACTTAAAGGAAGATTGTTACAATTTAGCTTGTCAAACTGAAGTTGGAGCAAGCTAAATTGGATGCAACCTTCCTTTTAATGCTTTCAGCGATATTTTCATAGTCCTAAGAAACAAACATGTATCTCATTTATTGAAGATTCAAGGTAATAATTCATTAAGAATATTATCAATGTTTGCGTTATTTAAAGAATTTACACATTGGTCTGGAATTATAATATACTTACTATCATTAGATTTATTATTTAAATATGCATAAATTATTTGAGATTCATCTATTTCTTCATTTCCTATATCTATCGAATAATTAATTCTACTATCAAAGCAAAGAGTAACTTTATTTTTTAGAATAGCTTTCACTTCGCTTATATTTAAGTTATTTAAAGAATACTTTTCTTTAAAAAGTATTTTATAACCTTTAATAAGAAAAACTTTGAAAGCATCCTTATTTAGGTATTCTATCAAAATAATATTTTTATTTTCCTTTGTAAATTTAACAACATTGTTCTTATCAAGTAAATAATTTACAGCTTTTAAGTAATCTCTGTATTTAGCAGCATTTTCAAAATCAAAATTCTGTGATGAAATAACCATTTTATATTCTATTTCATCTAAAATACTTTTATCTGTTCCGTTTAGGAGTTTAATTATTCTATCAAATATTGAAAGGTACTGCTCTCTTCCAGAAATATCAAAACACATACCAATACATAGGCCTAAAGAATAATTTAGACACGATGAAGTTTTTTGGAAGTTGCTATTACATAGTATTTTGCAGCATTCTTTTATTCCGTCTAAAGCTCTTTGTACTATATTTTTTTGTGTGTAGGGTCCAAAATATAGATTTGTATCATTTTTGTCAGGTGCATTAGATATTTCAATATTGGGGTAGTTTTCATTAAGGTTTACTTTTATATAAGTGTATGATTTTGACTCTTCATTAATTTATTATATATAGGTTTTATTTCTTTAATTAATTTACATTCTAATAAGAAAGCTTCAAATTCTGTATCAGTAGTTAAATATTCAAAGTCTTTAAGATTTTTTACTAGTTTTACGACTTTAGGGGGATGGGATTTTGAGTTTTGAAAATACGATCCGATTCTACTCTTAAGATTTTTTGATTTACCCACATAAATTACACTATTTAGAGAATCTTTCATAAGATATACTCCAGGACAAGAAGGTAAATTCTTAACTTTTTCTTTTAGTTCCACATAATCTCCTCCAAAGAATATTAGCAGTTAATTTTATCGTGCTATTTTATCTTATCATGTTACTAGTTAAAACTTCAAATAACTTAAAATTCCAATAAAGGTAACGGATGAGCTAGTTTTGATCAATAAAGTATATTTATAGCAAAGTCCATTAGCACATATGACAAGTATTATTATAATATTGCCAAGTAAACTTGATAAATGTTATGGAATAAAATAGAATATAAATATGATATTGGTATAAAAAGTCTAGAGTAGTGAATAGGGATGAAATACTAAAATTCTTTTTAGTATTGGCTCTATAAGCGCTTTGATCACATTTATTATTTCAACTTACAGATAGGAAGCGTGTACTTATGAGTGAAAAATTAATATTGCAAAATAGGTTAAAGGTAGCTAGAGCTGAAAAAAATTTATCTCAAGGAGAGTTAGCAGAAACGGTAAATGTGTCCAGACAGACAATAAGCTCCATAGAAACTAAGTTAGCATTATTGCTTTGCATAGCATTAGATAAAAAATTTGAAGAATTATTTTATTTTTAATTGTGCGTCTAATAAGATATCATTAATGTATAGGAGTGAGAGTTATTAAAATGAATATGAATAATAAATCAACAAGTTTTAGTCAATTAGCAATCAATAATTCAAAAAAAGAAAAAAAATATAAGGAAATCAATAATAAGAATAGTAATTTCTTTAAAGAGTGGATAATACCAATAGTTTCGGCATTAGCGCTAGCATTATTAATAAATAAATTTATATATTTTAACGTATATATACCATCTGGTTCAATGATTCCAACTTTAAATATAAATGATAAATTGGTAGTTACAAGAGTATATAATAAGGAAAATCTTAAAGAAGGCGATATTGTAGTATTCTATTCAGAAGAATATAATGAAAGATTAGTAAAGAGATTAATAGGTCTTCCTGGAGATAAAATAGAGATAGAAAATGGAGTTGTTTTTCGAAATGGGCAAAAGATTAATGAAGATTATGTAAAAAATAAAGATGACTTTACTGGTACATATGAGGTGCCTCAGGGAAAATACTTTTTTCTAGGAGATAATAGACCAGATTCTGCTGATTCAAGACGCTGGAAAAACCCATATATAGATGGTTCAGATATTGAAGGGAAAATACAATTTAGATTTTCTCCAATAAAGGATTTTGGAACTGTCAAATAAAATTTTTTAAAAACCCGAATAAAACATTATTCGGGTTTTGATAATTATACATATAAGTTTCTATTTCATAAGCTTAACTAATACAGCTTTTTGTGCATGTAATCTATTTTCAGATTCATCGAAAATTGAATCTGCATGTTCCTCTAAAACTTCAGCTGAGATCTCTTCACCTCTATGAGCTGGAAGGCAGTGAAGTACCATTGCATTTTTATCAGCAGCTGCCATTAATTCTTTATTAACTTGGAAGCCTTCAAAAGCTTTAATTCTTTCATCAGCTTCATCTTCACGTCCCATGCTAGCCCAAACATCAGTGATTACTACATCAGCATCTTTTGCGGCTTCAAATGGAGAAGTAGTTACTGTAAATTGAACTCCTTCTTTTTGGGCAATTTCACTTGCTCTGTTTAAATATTTTTCAGAGGCTGTATATTTTTCTGGAGATGCTATTGCAAAGTTCATTCCAACTTTCAAGCAGCCAATCATTAATGAATTAGCCATATTATGACCATCGCCAATAAAAGCAACTTTTAATCCTTCAAGTATATTTTTATTTTCTCTTATCGTCATTAAATCAGCTAATACTTGGCATGGATGTTCATCATCTGTTAAACCATTTATAACCGGAATTGATGCATATTTAGCTAGTTTTTCAGCTTCTTCTTGAGAGAAAGTTCTTATCATAATTCCTTGTATAAATCTAGAAAGGACTCTTGCAGTATCTTCAATTGGTTCACCACGACCAATTTGTAAATCCCTATCAGTTAAAAATAATGAATTTCCACCTAATTGATACATACCAGTTTCAAAAGATACTCTAGTTCTAGTAGATGATTTTTCAAATATCATTCCTAAGCTCTTACCTTTTAAATGAGGATGTTCTATGCCGTGCTTTTGCTCATATTTCAATTGATCTGCTAAATTTAAAATATCTAAAATTTCTTCTTTAGAAAGATCATCCATTTTCAATAAATCTTTTTTCATATATATGCCTCCAAACAATAAAAATAAACAATGGCAAATAAGGAGATGATTAAAAAGAAACATTTGACAGTACCTAAATATTCACTCAATAAGTGCTCATTGTTCATAAATAAAATCTATTCCTCAATATTAGATAAAATATCAAGGATAATATCTATACCAACTTTCAATTCTTTCTTAGTTATTACAAGTGGTGGGAGAAGCCTTACAACATCTTTACCAGCTGTTAATACTAATAATCCTTTCTTGATAGCTTCTTTTTGAACCAATGCTGGACTGCATTTTACTTTTATTCCAATCATTAATCCAATTCCACGTACATCTACGACTTGAGGGTTTTTTGCTTCATCAATAAGTTCTTTTACATAAGCACCTCTTTTGGCTATCTTTTCAAAATATTTTTCAGTACAAATTTCTTCAAGAACAACTAAAGCACCAGAACATGAAACAGGATTTGCTCCAAAAGTTGAACCATGATCACCAGGCTGAAATACATCTGCAACTTTTGATGAACAAAGTATTCCACCTATTGGAAGTCCAGCACCAAGTCCCTTGGCTACAGAAACTATATCAGCTTCTACATCAAAATTATTATATCCAAACATTTTTCCTGTTCGACCTATACCACATTGAACTTCATCAAAGATTACGAGTACATCTTTTTCATTGCATATTTTAACTACTTCTTGAACAAATTCTTTATTTAGCGGGATAACTCCGCCTTCACCTTGGATTGCTTCAAGCATAATAGCACAAACATCATCTGTAAGTTTTGCCTTAAAATCTTCTAAATCATTTGCTTTAACATAATCAAAACCTTCAGTAAAAGGGAAGAAGTATTTATGAAATTTTTCTTGCCCAGTTGCTTTTAAAGTAGTAATAGTTCTTCCGTGAAAAGAATCTATTAATGTAAGAATTTTATTTCTATCAGCACCATATTTATCATAACTATATTTTCTTGCTAGTTTAATTGAACCCTCATTAGCTTCAGCACCTGAGTTAGCAAAGAATACCTTACTCAGGTTTGCTTTTTCAGTTAATTCCTTAGCTAATTTTAAGCTTGGTTCAGTATGAAATATGTTAGAGGTATGAGCAATTGTTTTTAATTGCTTACTAGTAGCTTTGACCCATTTTTCATGTCCATATCCTAGACTGCTAACACCAATACCACTTGTAAAGTCTAAATACTTATTTTCATCTTGGTCATAAAGATAAACACCTTCTCCATGAGTAAGTATAAGATCTAAGCGACCATAACTGTTTACAACGTGTTCTTTTGCTTCATTAAAATCATATGACATAAAACCACCCCTTTATTCAGTTTACAGTTAACAATTAACAGTTAACAGTTTTGGAAGAAATTCTTATCAGAATTTCAAAGAAATACATTAGTTATTATTTTACTTCAACTTAAATAAATATTTAAGTTATAATTGTTTTTAATCATTAATCAAATTTATTCAGTTAACATATAAAAGTTAAATGTTGAAAAAGAAATTCTTTTAGAATTTCATCATCAACTGTAAATTGTTACTTGTAAACTGTTAACTGGATTTAGTAGATCATTGTTCCGATTCCTTCATTAGAGAATAGCTCTAAAAGAATAGAATGAGGCACACGGCCATCAAGTATAGTTGCTTTTTCAACACCCATTCTAATTGCTTCAACACAACAATCTATTTTTGGAATCATTCCACCTTTGATTATACCTTCAAGGCATAATTTAGGTATTTGATGTAATCGTAATGTACTAATTAATGTGGAAATATCTTTTGGATCTTTCATAACTCCTGGTACATCAGTAAGCAGTATCAATCTTTCAGCTTTTAATGCAGATGCAATTTTTGCTGCGCAAGTATCAGCGTTTATATTATATGCCTTATTATCATCTTCCCCTAAAGCTACACTACCAACAACAGGGATATATCCTGAACTTATAGTAGTTTTTAGTATTTCTGTATTGACTTTAGTTATTTCACCTACATAACCTAAATCATTATCACATTCAATTTTTTTAGCTTTTAAAAGAGAGCCATCCATTCCGCATAGGCCAATAGCTTTGCCACCAAATTTCTCTATTAAAGAAACTAAATTTTTATTTACCTTTCCGCCTAAAACCATTTGAACTACTTCAATGGTAATATCATCAGTATATCTTAAGCCATTAATAAATTCACTTTTGTGATTTAATCTATTTAATAAATCTGAAATATCAGGTCCGCCACCATGTACAACAATAGGCTCAATTCCAACACATTTCATTAAGATAATATCATTTATTACTGTTTCACGCAGTTCTTCGCTTATCATTGCATTTCCACCGTATTTTACTACAATTATTTTTCCACGGTAACGTTGTATATAAGGTAGTGCGTGAACCAATACCTCGGCTCTTTCAGTATGATCCAATTTTAATCCCCCAATCTAATCAGTTTACAGTTGTCAGTTTACAATTTACAGTTTTGGATGAAATTCTTTCCGGTAATTGCTAACTGTAAATTGTAAACTCTTAACTGAATTCTAGCTTCTGTAATCACCATTTATTTTTACATATTCATAACTTAGATCGCAGCCCCAAACGTAAGCACTGTAATCACCTAAAAATAAATTAACTTTAATTATAATTTCATTTTCGCTTAAAACCTTTTTAGCTATATCTTCATCAAAAGGCAAAGAACTACCAGCTTCGCACACCTTTAGAGAGCCAGCAGAGCTTTCAAAGATAACATCAACCTTTTCAGGATCAAAATCGATATTTGCGTATCCAAGTGCACATAAAATTCTTCCCCAGTTCGCATCGCTTCCAAACATAGCTGTTTTTACTAAACTAGAATTTATAACACTTTTTCCTAAAATAACAGCATCCTTTTCGCTTTTAGCACCGATTATTTGGCATTCTAATAATTTAGTCGCTCCTTCTCCATCTTTAGCAATATTTTTAGCCATAATTGTATTTAAATCAGTAAGAGCTTTAAGGAATATATCATAATTTTCATCTTTTTTAGTTATAGTAGGGTTCTCAGCTAAACCGTTAGCTAAGATTAATACCATATCATTAGTACTTGTATCACCATCAACACTAACTCTATTATAAGTTAAGCTGACACTTGCTTGTAAGGCTTCGTGAAGTAATTCTGGAGAAATAGAAATATCAGTTGTAATGAAAGAAAGCATTGTTCCCATATTTGGTTCAATCATACCTGAACCTTTTGCCATAGAACCAATAGTAACTTTCTTATCGTCGATATAAAACTCAAGTGCTAATTGCTTTTGGAATGTATCAGTTGTCATAATAGCTAAAGATGCATCATTTGCACCATCCTTTGATAACTTTTCAGTAAGGAGAGGAATGCCATCTTTTATAGCATCTATATTTAAAGGAACCCCAATTACTCCTGTAGATGCAACTAAAACATCATCTGCTTTTAAATTTAATTCTTTAGCTTGTAATGAAGTCATTTTTTCAGCTTTATGTAATCCGTCATCACCATTACAAGTATTTGCATTACCACTATTTATTATTATTGCTTGTGCTTTTTTATTAGCTAAATGATCCTTTGTAACATAAATTGGAGCACCTTTAACCTTATTCTTAGTGTACATACCAGCAGCAGCAGCAGGCACTTCAGAATAAATTAAAGCTAAATCTTTTTTTAAACTTCCTGGCTTTAATCCGCAGTGTACGCCAGAAGCTAAGAAACCATTAGGAGCTGTAACTCCACCGTCAATATATTTTATATTCAAATTTATAACCCCCTTAAATTCAGTTAGCAGTTAACTAACTGTAAACTGATTAAAATGCTGGTGCAATTAAATTTAATCCTTCTGTTTCATCAAAACCTAAAATTATATTCATATTTTGAATTGCTTGTCCGGAAGCACCTTTAACCATGTTGTCTATTGTACTAACAACAATAATTTGATCTTCTCTATGATTTAAATGTAAAGAAATATGACAATCATTTGTAAATCTTACATTTTTAATTGAAGCTGTATCCCCAAGTGGTAAAATGCTAACAAAAGGTTCATCCTTATATAAATCGGTATATAATTTGTGGATTTCCTCAAGATTTATTTTATTTTTTGGAGTACAGTAAATTGTTGAAACTATACCTCTGTTAATAGGAAGTAAATGAGGTGTAAAAGTTACATATACTTTCTCTTCTGCCATAGTAGATAACGTTTCTTCAATTTCAGGTGTATGCCTATGAGCACCTACTTTGTAAGGTGCAAAAGTTTCATTTTCTTCAGGGAAATGAGTATTTAATGTTAAACCTCTTCCTGCACCTGTAGTTCCAGATTTTGAATCGCAAATTATGTTATCTAATTTGATTAAAGAATTTTTAAGTAATGGCATTAAACCGAGTTCAATAGTTGTTGGGTAACAGCCAGGATTAGCTATTAAGGAACATTCTTTTATTTTTTCTCTATTTAATTCTGGAAGCCCATAAACACTTTTTGAGTGTATTTCAGGTTGAGCAAATTTTTTGCCGTACCATTGTTCATATTCCTCTTCGCTAGATAACCTGAAATCAGCACCCATGTCAATACAGATTTTTTTATTATCAATTGCTTTTTTAGCAATGTCCTCACTTAATCCATGAGGTAGTGCAGTGAATATTACATCAGATTTCTCAATAACATCATCTGCAGTTTCACAAATTAAATTAGTTTTACTTAGAAAATTTTTATATACATTGCTAATCTCTTGACCTTCAAAAGAAACTGAGCTTAATGCAGCAACTTCAACTTTTGGATGAGATAGTAATAGTCTTAAAAGTTCAGCACCAACATACCCTGTAGCACCAATTATTCCAACTTTAGTCACTTCAATTGCCTCCTTGTTTACTTAGTGATAAGTAATGAATTGTTATATTATTTTTCATACTAATTTCAATTGTCTATAAAATTTCATTGTATAAATTGCATAGACAATTGAAAATTTAAAGTTTAAAGAAGAAATTTAAAAAATTTCTTCTTTAAAATTTTATATTAATTATATTTCTTTATATTCTGCTATAAAATTTTCTAATGCTTTTATTTGCATTTTAACTGATTCTGTAGAAGGGCCGCCAATTACTTTACGTTCTTCAACGCAAGTTAATAAATCTATAGCATGATAAATATCTTCTTCAAAAATAGGGGAGAAGTTTTTAAATTCTTCAAGAGTTAGTTCTTCAATCATTTTATTATCTTTAATACATTGTAAAACTATTTCTCCAACTACTTCATGAGCGTTTCTGAATGCCATGCCTTTTTTTACTAAGTAATCAGCTACATCAGTAGCATTAGTAAATCCAAGAGCAGCGCCTTTTCTCATATTATCTTTTTTAACTTTCATAGTCTTAATCATTCCGCAGAAAGTTTTAAGTGAAAGTACAACTGTATCTAAGCCATCGAAAAGAGCTTCTTTATCTTCCTGCATATCTTTATTATAAGCAAGAGGAATTCCTTTCATTACAGTAAGTAATGTCATTAAATCCCCATAAACTCTTCCTGTTTTACCTCTAACTAACTCTGCAACATCAGGATTTTTCTTTTGAGGCATAATACTGCTTCCAGTACTGTAGCCGTCATCAAGTTCAATAAAGCTGAATTCATTTGTGCACCAAAGAATTATTTCTTCTGAAAATCTTGATAAATGCATCATGATCATTGAAAGACAGGAAAGCGTTTCAATTGCATAATCTCTATCAGATACAGAATCTAAACTGTTTAAAGTAACCTTTGAGAACCCAAGGTCGCGTGCAACAGCTTCTCTATCTATAGGATAAGTAGAAGTAGCTAAAGCACCTGAGCCAAGAGGCATTTCATCAACTCGTTTATAACAATCCGAAAGTCTTCCGATATCTCTTTTAAACATTTCAGCGTAAGCTAAAATATGATGAGCAAAGGTAATTGGTTGAGCTTTTTGCATATGAGTATATCCAGGCATTATTGTATCTATGTTTTCCTTAGCTTTTTCTAAAAGAACTTCCTCTAAAGCTATAATATCTTGTTTTAATGAAGTTATTGCTTTCTTTAAGTATAATCTTAAATCTAAAGTTACTTGGTCATTTCTGCTTCTTCCAGTGTGAAGCATTTTTCCGTATTCACCAATATAATATGTTAAAGTTCCTTCAACAAAACTGTGAATATCTTCAGAAGTTTCATCAATTTCTATAACTCCATTATCCATTCTTTTTAATATTTCTAGAAGACCAGAAGTAATCCTATCACTAGCTTCTTTGGAGATTATATTTTGGTGTCCAAGCATCGAAGCATGAGCAAGACTTCCTTCAATATCTTCTTTATACATCCTGCTATCAACATTTATAGAAGAATTAAAATCATTAACTAATTTGTCAGTGCCTTTTTTGAATCGTCCGCCCCAAAGCTTCATTACATTTCCTCTTTCTTAATTTTTTCGTTCATTTTAGCTTTTACAACTGTTGGAAGACCAAATAGATTTATAAATCCTGCTGAATCCTTTTGATCATATACTCCATCTTCTCCAAAAGTTGCATATTCTTCACTATATAATGAATATGGACTAGTCATTCCGGCATTGACAATATTTCCTTTGTATAATTTATATTTAACTTCTCCTGTAACTGTTTCCTGAGTTTTCTTAACGAACTCATATAAAGCTTCTCTAAGTGGAGTAAACCATTGTCCGTTATAAACTATATCAGCAAATTTTAAAGCGATTTGTTCTTTATAGTGAGCTGTTTCTCTATCCAAGCAAAGTTCTTCTAAATCTTTGTGAGCTTTGTATAGAATAGTTCCACCTGGTGTTTCATAAACCCCTCTTGATTTCATACCAACAAGTCTGTTTTCCACCATGTCAGTAATACCAATAGCATTTTCTCCACCAATCTTGTTTAATTCATCTAATAATTCAACGCTATTCATTTTCTTACCATTTAAGGCAACTGCAATTCCTTTTTCGAAAGATAATGTAATATAAGTTGCTTCATTTGGAGCTGCTTCTAATGTTTTACAAAGTTCTAAGATTTTATCATATTGAGGTTCATTTTCAGGGAATTCTAAATCTAAACCTTCATGGCTTAAATGCCAAATATTTTTATCTTTACTGTAGTTTGTCTCACGGTTGATTTTTAATGGAACATTTTTAGCTTCTGCATAATCTATTTCATCTTCTCTTGATTTAATGTCCCAAATTCTCCAAGGCGCGATTATTGGCATTTCTGGTGCAAATGCTTTAACAGCCATTTCAAATCTTACTTGGTCATTTCCTTTACCTGTACATCCGTGACAAATTGCATCTGCTCCTTCAGCCTTAGCAATTTCAACTAATCTTTTTCCGATTATTGGTCTAGCAAATGAAGTTCCAAGTAAGTATTTTCCTTCATATATAGCACCTGCTTGAATAGTAGGGAAGATATAATCATCAACGAACTCTTGAGTTAAATCTTCTATATATAATTTTGAAGCACCTGTTTTTATTGCCTTCTCTTCTAAACCATCTAGTTCATCTTTTTGACCAACGTTAGCGCATACTGCTATAACTTCGCATCCGTAATTCTCTTTAAGCCATGGAATAATAATTGATGTATCTAAGCCCCCTGAATAAGCTAAAACTACTTTGTTATATTTTGTCATTTAAAAGCCCTCCTTTAATATCATGGAAAATATAAAAAAAATTAATATAATTTTCTAATCTTTTTGTACTATTTATAATTATACAATTCAATAAAAAAATAATCAAGTATAAAAAGAAAAAATATTCATAAAAATATTAAAAATATACATAATAAAATATAATAAACTTATAAAAATACAAATTTTATGCATAAAAGATTAATTTTTATGCATAAAAATATATTGCGTATAAGTATATATGTGTTGTATATTTATTAAAATAATTTATAAGCTAAAATCATTAATTTAACGAAAGGTTATATAGATATAAGTGATTAAGTTTAGGAAAAAAGCTTTCAGTTCATCAAAAAAATATATATTTCTTTATTATAATACATTTTCTACACTTGGCATTTGTAACTTCTTAACATGCTGTGTATTATGTTTAACTAGATGTAAAGATGTATGGGCTTCTGTTGCATCATCATGGACTAAATATGTGGATAATTTTACGGCCTCATTTAGTACATTATCAAATTCTTGGTGGCTAAGATAGACAGAAGTTAAGATGTTATTTTCTTCAATACAATTTAATAAATCTAGCGATTTTGAATAAGCTTCTTCCATTTGGTCGTTATTAATTTTATCCTCTATATCTTCAGCTTGAGAAGTAATATTATCACATAATTTAAGAACAGAATTATTTAAAAAAAATACACATATCATAGTTGTGATAAAGATAAGTACTGATATTAATGCATTTCTCATTTTTTACCCCCCTTTTCATACTTATTAAAAAGTTGGTATTTAAAATTACCTTCAGTGTCATATAATGCAATAAGTACATCCTTAATTGAGGAAACATTATGTTTTTTTAGTAAGTTAAGTATCCATTCTTCATCTTTATCCATAGAGGTTAAGGAATTTCTATTTATTTTACCATCAGAAATTAATACTTTAGGCAACTTAGGTTCAGAATTTTGAGAGTTGTTTCCGGAGTTTGAATTAGATTGTTTAGAAGAATTATAATCTTTAGGCAGTACAGAAATTTGTCCATCGTTCTCCAATATTGCATATTGAATTTCATCAAGATTAAAATAGTTGGAAAGGCGTAATTCTTCTAATAATTCATCTATATTTAACTGTTGTCTCTTTAGAGTTGGGTAATTAATCTTACCATTATGAACTAATATACATGGTTCCCCATCAACAAGTTTTCTTGTACATTGAAATTTTAATCCTAATTGGGTTAAAATAGTTTTTAGGAATAATAAAGTTATAATAGGTATAATTCCTAGTAATAATGGAAGCCTTGTATCCTGCATAGGCAAAGATGCTAAGTCTGAAATCATAATTGTTATTACAAATTCATAAGGTTGAAGCTCTCCTATTTGTCTCTTTCCCATTAAACGCATTGTTATTACAACTAATAAATATAAAATAGCTGTTCTCATTGATACTACAAACATTAAAAAATCACCTCAAAAATAATATCTGCAAAAAATAAAAATATATACACCTATAAAAAGAGCAGCTATGCTGCAATTAAGATCATTCCACCTATAAAAAGAGCAGCTATGCTGCAATTAAGATCATTCCACCTATAAAAAGAGCAGCTATGCTGCAATTAAGATCATTCCACCTATAAAAAGAGCAGCTATGCTGCAATTCGGATCAATTCACCTTAAGTAGAGAACCAAAATCTACGATTTGGTGTGAATCACTTAAGCAGACATCTCAAAAGTGAATGCCCAAATTCTATATTTGGAAACATGAACTTTCCCTGTGGGTATTTATGATTCGATGATGGTCGCTTACTCTGTGAGTACTCAGCGAACGGATGTGAGTCGAGTTTCCTTAAATAACTTTTAACTAAATAGAGGCGTATTTCTTTGTTTGTGTCTGGGAAATTATAGAATTTGTAATTATTGAGATTGAGTGATATCAACGATTGTGAGATTTTTGAGTGGTGAAAAATGAACAATGAATGATTAAGGAAGAAAAGCCTTTGGCTTTTCAAAAATAAAATGTTTAAGAAATTACGAAGTAATTTCAACCTTACTAATAAATGTGGCACAGCCATTTTTGTTAATATCTAAGAAAATATAAAAAAATTCGATTTTGAAAGTCAGTAATATCAATGGATAAGAAAAATTCAGATTGTAAAAATTTCATTAAAATACGAGTGTATATGTGTTGTAAAAAAATTATATATGTAAGCATGTATGTATCATAAAAAATCCTTATAAAATGTATTAATTAAATGTTGTTTTTGATTATAAATATAAAAATATGGCAAGTATTAGAAGAAAATACAAAATAGAGGTGTTCCATTTGATACAAGAAGATATTAAATTAATAAAATTAAAAACACATGTAAACTATATTTTAAGAAAAGATTTTTATGACAATAGAGTTGTGAAATGCTGTCCAATTTGTGGAGGAAGCCATTATATTAAAAATGGATTGTACAAAGGAATACAAAGATACAAATGCAAAGAATGTGGTAAAACTTTTTCAAAAGCAACGAATTCGTTATGGAGCTATTCAAAGAAAAATCCAGAAATATGGTTGGAATTTATTGAATTGATGCTAGAAAAGAAGTCATTAAGATTTTGTGCCAAAAAATTAAAAATAAGCTTAGTAACTGCATTTTTCTGGAGGCATAAAGTATTATATGCCTTAAGTTTAGATGGTACTCAAGGTAGTTTAGAGGGAATTGTATATATTACAAAAACAATATTAAAAGAGAACTTTAAGGGTTGCAGAAACATTGAATTTGATTTTACAACACAAAGAAGAAGAAATATTTGGATAGTAGGAGCCAAAGGAGATGAGGATTCTATGTTTGTTAAACCTGTATT